>NZ_JBFUAA010000005.1:0-285398 GCF_056406495.1 Arthrobacter sp. P1_B9 | reverse complement strand
GCGCACACCACCACCCCGCTGGCGATCGGGGAAATCTTCAACACCGTCTACGACTACCAGGCCCTGATCAAGGAACAGCTGATCGACTACGTGCGGGCAGCCTCCACCCACTTCGGCGGGATCAGCCCGCTGAAGAAGGTGATGGACTACGCCGCGCAGTACCAGATCAAGTCCGGCTTCCACGGCCCCACCGACATCTCCCCGGTCGGGTTCGCCGCGCAGCTGCACGTGGGCCTGGCGATCCACAACTACGGCATCCAGGAATACATGCAGCACTCGGATGCGACCAACGAGGTCTTCGAACAATCCATGACCTTCGTCGACGGCTACCTGCACCCGGGCGACAAGCCCGGCATCGGCGTCGAATTCAACGAAGAAGCCGCCGCCGCGTTCCCCTACCAGCAGGCCTACCTGCCCTACAACCGCCTCGTCGACGGCACCGTCCATGACTGGTGAGCTGAAGTCCGCCGGTCCCGCCCACATTGTCGTCATGGGCGTGACCAGTTGCGGCAAAAGCACCGTGGGCGCGGCCATCGCCGACCGCCTGGGGGCGGAATTCCTCGACGGCGACTCGCTGCACCCGCAGTCGAACATCGACAAGATGGCCTCGGGTACCCCGCTGGACGACGACGACCGGGCACCCTGGCTGGCCGAGGTCGGCAGGCGCTTCGCGGCGTCGGACTCCGGCCTGGTCATCGCGTGCAGCGCGCTCAAGCGTTCCTACCGCGACATCATCCGCAGCGGGGACTCCTCCGTGGTGTTCGTGCACCTGCACGGGACCCGGGAACTGCTCGGCAGCCGCATGGCAGCGCGTCCGGGCCATTTCATGCCGCTCTCGCTGCTGGATTCGCAGCTCGAAACCCTGGAAGAACTCCAAACCGATGAAGCGAGTGTTGTAGTGGATATCGCCACGCCAGTGAACCAGATCGTTGACGACACTGTTGCGGCCCTCGACGGGCTGCAGGGCGGAGCCACCCGGTTCCTGGTGGACCTGAAGGCCGCGCCGTTCAACCTCGACGATGCCGCGATTGCGTGGGTGGAGTTCACCATCGGCTCCATGTCGGACGAGGAAAAGATCGGGCAGCTGTTCATCAACCACAACAACGACTACTCCCCGGAATACCTCGACGGTGTCCTGGAGCAGTATCACGTGGGCGGTATGCGGTACCGGCCGGGGCCGTCGGCCGAGGTGCAGGAGCACATCCGGTACGCGCAGTCCAAGACACGGGTGCCGCTGCTGATCGCATCGAACCCGGAAATGGGCGGCGCCGGCAGTTGCGACGACGGGACGTTCGTTTCGACCCACCTGCAGGCGGGCTCGCACCCGGACAAGGGCATCGCCCGCCAGATGGGGCGCGTTGCCGGGGTGGAGACCGCCGCGCTGGGCTGCAACTGGGCCTTCGCGCCGATCGTGGACATCCACTACAACTGGCGCAACACCGTCATCTCCACCAGGGCCTTCGGCAACACCCCGGAAATCGTGGTGGAGCGGGCGAAGGAGTACTTCGACGGCATCAGCGAATCGCCCACCGTGTGCGCCATGAAGCACTTCCCCGGTGACGGCCTGGACGAGCGGGACCAGCACGTTGTCACGTCCTACAACACGTTCGGCTACGAGCAGTGGAACGCGACCTACGGGCACGTGTACCGGGAGATGATCGGCCACGGCGTGCAGTCCATCATGGTCGGGCACATCGGTGCACCGGACCTGTCACGGCATTTCCGTCCGGGCCTCGCGGCGGAGGACATCCTGCCCGCGACCCTGGCGCCGGAACTCCTCCAGGACCTGCTGCGCGGCGAGCTCGGCTTCAACGGGCTGATCCTGACCGATGCGTCCCAGATGATCGGCCTCACCCAGGCCATGAAGCGCAGCGAGCTCGTCCCGGCCACCATTGCGGCCGGGTGCGACATGTTCCTGTTCTTCCGGAACCCGGCCGAGGACTTCGGGTACATGCTGGACGGCTACAAGTCCGGGGTCATCACCGAAGCGCGGCTGCATGATGCCCTGCGCCGGATACTGGCCCTCAAGGCCTCGCTCGGACTGCACCTGAAGTCCCGAGGGGCGCTGGTTCCGCCGGCGGAGGCGCTGGCCCGGATCGGCAGCGAAGCGCACCTGGCCATCGCCGCCGAAATTGCGGACAAGACCGTCACCCTGGTGAAGGACACTGCGCAGAACCTGCCCATCACTCCGCGGACGCACAAGCGGATCCGGCTGTACGGCATTTCCGGCGGCTCGGACTTCACCATGGCGGATCCCCTGGCCTACCTCGATGTGGTGGCCGGGGAACTGGAGCGGGCTGGTTTTGAGGTGCACCTCTTCAAGACGGCGGCGCAGCGCAAGGCGGCAGGGGAGGAAGGCGTGAACTTCATGTCCGTCATCTCCGAGGAAGCCACCGGGGACTACGCGGACAAATATGACGCCGCGTTCGTGTTTGCCAATGTGAAGGGCTTCGCGCAGGAGGCGGCGATCCGGATCAAGTGGTCCACGCCGATGGCCGCCGAGATCCCCTGGTACACCACCGAGGTCCCCACGGTGTTCGTCTCGCTCAACCAGCCGAACCACCTCATTGACGTGCCGATGGTCAAGACCGCCATCCACGCCCACGCGGGCACGCCGGCAGCCATCCGGGCCGCCATCGAGAAGATCCAGGGCAAGTCGGAATTCCAGGGCACGTTCAACGAGAACGTCTTCTGCGACTCCTTCGACACCCGGCTCTAAGCCACGCTGCGTTCTTGACCTGACGCGGCGCAAAAAACCCTGCGCTACGAGGATTCCCGTAGCGCAGGGTATTTTGCTCCGCGAAAGCCCGAAACCTGCGCGAAAAACCCCTCCCGCGGCACCCCGCGCAGGCGTAGCGTGGGGCCATGGAGAAGACCGGATGCGCGGTGGTGGGCGGTGGACCTGCGGGGATGATGCTGGGCTTGCTCCTGGCACGGGCCGGGGTGCGGGTGACGGTGTTGGAGAAGCACGCCGATTTTCTGCGCGACTTCCGCGGCGACACGGTGCACCCGTCCACGATCCGGCTCATTGACGAACTCGGACTCGGCCGGGAGTTTCGCCGGTTGCCGCAGAGCCGCCTGAAGAATGTCGTTTTCCCGGTCCCGGGCGGGGCGCCCGTGACCATGGGCGACTTTGACGCCCTGCCGCCGCCGTACAACTACATTGCCATGATGCCGCAATGGGATTTCCTGAGCTTCCTCGCCGAGGCCGCAGCCCAGGAGCCGGGGTTTACGCTGCTCATGAGCCACACCGCCACGGGCTTGGTCCGCAACGGAGGCCGTGTCCGCGGAGTCCGGTTCCGGACCGCCGACGGCACACAGGACGAGCTCCTGGCGGACCTGGTGGTTGCCACGGACGGCCGCCATTCCGCGCTGCGCACCGCGGCCGGGCTGGCGCCAAAGGAGTTCCCGGTACCCTTCGACACGTGGTGGTTCCGGCTGCCCCGCTATCCCTCCGAAACGGGTGAGGTGGCCGGGCTCGTGCCGGCGTTCGGCCCCGGCGAGGCGCTGCTGGCCCTGTTCCGCAACGACTACTACCAAATGGGCTACCTCGCCGCCAAGGGCGCCGACGCCCGGATCCGCGCGGAAGGCGTCGAGGGCTTCCGACGGCGGGTGGCGGCCCTCCGCCCGGATCTTGCGGACCGGGTTGACGCAATCGAATCCCTTGATGACCTCCACTGGCTCGACGTGCGGCTGAACCGGCTGCACTCGTGGCACATCAACGGGCTGCTGTTCATCGGGGACGCCGCGCACGCGATGTCCCCGGCCGGCGGCGTCGGAATCAACCTCGCCATCCAGGACGCGGCCGCCGCCGCCGAGTACCTTGCCCCCGCACTGCTCCGGGGCCGGGTGACCACGGCAGACCTGGAGAAAGTCGAGCGGCGGCGCCGGTTGCCCACCGTCATTGTGCAGAGCGTCCAACGGCTCATGCAGAGGGCAGTCTTCGGCCCGATCCTGACCGGGAAGCGGTCGAAGGCTCCGGCCGCGGCATTGTTCTTTGCCCGGCACGTTCCGGTGTTCCGCACCATCATTCCCCGCTTCATCGCCTTTGGCCCGCGCCCCGAGCACGCACCGGCCTTCGCGCGGCGGGCCGAACCCCAGCCGCAGCCCTAGCCGTGCTTTCCCCGCCGGCCGGCGCCCCGTCGATTGCTCCGTAACCGCCCCTTGGAGCCTCCAAAAGGGCGCTTACGGGGCAACCGATGCGGTTAGCCGTGCGCCGTGAGGTAGCCGATCAGGCCCTTGACGGTAGCCACCGCCGGGTAGTCGCGCTCCGGAATGTCCACGCCGGTGGCCGCGTCGATCGTTTCCACGAGCCGCAGGAAATCAAGCGAATCGAGTTCCAAATCCTGGCGCAGCCGGGCGTTCTCGTCGACGTCGTCGAGTTCGACGTCAG
Organism: Arthrobacter sp. P1_B9; assembly: GCF_056406495.1. Classification (NCBI taxonomy): domain Bacteria; kingdom Bacillati; phylum Actinomycetota; class Actinomycetes; order Micrococcales; family Micrococcaceae; genus Arthrobacter; species Arthrobacter sp. P1_B9. The sequence continues at coordinate 281,005 of NZ_JBFUAA010000005.1, read as the reverse complement.
GGGCCACCGCGCCGATCGCGGCGTGCACCGCCGCGCGGGCGTCCTGTTCGTTCATGGTTCCTCCGGTTTCCTGGCTTTGGGTGTCACAGGTGCTCCGGTTCCTGCAACAGCTCGTTGATCCGGGCGAGGTAACGGGCGCCGCGCAGGCCGTCGCTGACCCGGTGGTCCGCGGAGAGCGTAGCGATGGCGGCATGCCGGACCCCAAGGAGCCCGTCCTGGGCCCAGGGCTGTTCCATCACCCGGCCGAAGCCCACCATGGCCACCTGGGGCGGATAGATCACGCCGTAGACACTGTCTACGCCGAGGTCTCCGAGGTTGGTCACGGTCAAGGTTGGATCGGCCATTTCGGCGCGCTGGAGACGCCCCGCACGTGCCCGGCTGACAAGATCCCGCAGCTGCTCCATGAGCACGTCCAGGGGCAGGGTGTCGGCGTCGTGGATTGCCGGGGCCACCAGACCGCCTTGGCGCAGGGCCACCGCGACGCCCAGGTGCACTGCCGCACTGGGACGGAAACCGCCGTCAACGTAGAAGCCGTTGACCTCGGGGACATCCCGTGCCGCCAGAGCCGCGGCTTTTAGCAGGAGCGCCGACGGCACCAGCCGGCCGGCGACGGGCCGGTGCGCATTGACCGACTGCATCCACCCGACGGCGGTGCGCAGATCCAGCGTGGTGCTGAGGTAGTAGTGCGGGATGGTCTGCTTCGAGCGCGTCATCAGGGCGCCGATGGCCCGACGCAGGCTGGCCACGCGCTCGCTGGCTTCCGACGTCGGCCTCCCTCTAGCTGGTGTCTCCGGCGCTTCCAGTACGGCCGCGACGCGTTCCGGAGCTGGGGATTCCGTCGCGGATGCAACCCGTCCGGGCTCCGGGGGACCCGGCGTTGGAACTCTGGCTGCTGCGCGCTGCACGTCGGCCACCGTCACGGCGCCGTCCGGGCCGGTGCCGGTCACGGTGGAAAGCCCGATCCCGAGTTCCGCGGCGAGCCGCCGCGCCCGCGGCGACGAACGCACCCTGCCCGTCCCGCCGGTCCGGGTCGCCACCGCGTGTTCGACGTCGGCGCGGGTGATGGCGCCGTCCTTGCCGGTGCCCTGGATCCTGCCAGTGTCCACGCCCAGCCGGTGCGCCAGGTGCCGCACGGGAGGGGCGATCGGGGGACCCGCCGTCGGCCCGACCGGCTCAGGGGGCCGCAGCGTGAGAGCAGCGGGTTTCGACGGCGCCCCCGCCGGGGGAGCCGCACGAACTGGAGCCCCGACCTCGGCAGGGGTCTGGGTGATCACGGCCAGCGGGGTTCCCACCGGAACGGTTTCGCCGATGCCCACCAGGAGGTCCGCCACGACGCCTTCCTGGAAGGACTCCACGTCCATGACCGTCTTGTCCGTGTCCACGACCGCCACGAGATCGCCGCGGCGCACATAGTCACCGCGCTTGACCAGCCATTCGACGATCTTGCCGTGCTCCATGTCGGCCCCGAGCGAGGGCATCAGGAAGTCACCCACCGGCGCCTACTGTTGCTTTGGCCGCGGCCACGATCCGTTCCGCGGACGGCAGGGCGGCGAGTTCCAGGTGCTTGGCATAGGGGATCGGCACCTCGGCGCTGCAGACCCTGGCCACCGGCGCATCGAGGTCGAAGAACGCCTGCTCGGTGATCCGCGCACTCACCTCGGCCGACAGGCTGCCGCTGCGCCAGCCTTCATCGACCACGACGGCCCGGTGCGTCCTGGTCACGGAGGAGAGGATGGCGGCGTCGTCGAGCGGGCGGAGCGTGCGCAGGTCCAGGACCTCGGCGTCGATCCCTTCGGCGGCGAGCTGTTCCGCGGCGTCGAGCACCACGGGCAGGGTCCCGCCGTAGGTGATCAGCGAGATGTCGTTGCCGGGGCGTCGGATGGCTGCCGTGCCGATGTCCACCGGGCCGGCGTCGTCGGCCAGTTCCCCGGGGACGTTGTACAGCGAGCCGTGCTCGAAGATCAGCACGGGGTCCGGGTCCTGCAGCGCCGTCCAGAGCATGCCGCGGGCGTCTTCGAGGGTGGCCGGGGCCAGGATCCGCAGCCCCGGGATGTGCGCGTACCAGCCTTCGAGGCTGTGCGAGTGCTGGGCGCCGAGCTGGCGGCCCGCACCGGTGGTCATGCGGATCACGAGCGGGACGTGGAACTGCCCACCGGACATGTGCAGCAAGGTGGCGGCATTATTCACGATCTGGTCGAGCGCCAGGAGGCTGAAGTTGACGGTCATGATTTCCACGATCGGGCGCATGCCGCCCAGGGCCGCACCGATCCCGGCACCGACGAACCCGGATTCCGAGAGCGGGGTATCGCGGATCCGGTCCGGGCCGAACTCCTCCAGCAGGCCCAGGCTGACCGCGAACGAGCCGCCATAGGCGCCCACGTCCTCCCCCATCAGGAATACGCGTTCGTTGCGGATCATGGCGTCGCGGATGCCCGCCCGTAGCGCCTCTCGGTAGCTCGATTTCATGGCGTGCCTGCGGCCTTCCCGGCAGGCTGCCCGGCTGTGCCCGCGCCGTCTTCGGCGCCGCGCTCGCTGTAGACAAAGCGGGTCAGTTCCTCCACCGGTTCCGGGGTTCCGGCCTCGGCGAACTCGACGGCGGCCGCGATCTCCGCCTGCGCGTCCGCCTGCAGCTGCTCCCACTCGGCGGCCGAGAGGTGGCCCGCGGACTCCAGCGCGGTCCGCAGCAGCGTGATCGGGTCCCGTTCCATCCACCGCGCCACCTCCTCCTTCGTCCGGTAGCGTTCGGGATCGAACATCGAGTGGGCCCGGAAACGGTAGGTCCGCAGCTCCAGGAAGTGCGGACCGCCTCCGGAGCGGACGGCGTCCACCGCGCGGCGTGCACCCTCCTCGACGGCCAGGACGTCCATGCCGTCCACGGCCCACGCGGGGATCTCGTAGCCGGCAGCCTTGAGGGCGATGTCAGTCTGCGATTCGGAACGGGCCAGGGCGGTACCCATGGCATAGAGGTTGTTCTCGCAGCAGAACAGCACGGGCAGCTGCCACAGGGCCGCCAGATTCAGGCTCTCGTGGAATGCGCCTTCGGCCACCGCGCCTTCGCCGAAGAAGCACACCGTGACATTGGAGCGCCCCGACATCTTGTCGGCCAGTGCCAGGCCGACGGCGAGAGGTAGGCCCCCGGCGACGATCGCGTTGCCGCCGAAGAAGCGGGTGGGGGCATCGAACAGGTGCATTGACCCGCCCCGACCACGGCAACACCCCTCAACGTAGCCGTACATTTCGGCGAGGATCGCCTCGGCCGAGACGCCCCGCAACAGCGCGTGCCCGTGCTCCCGGTACGTCGCGACGACGGCGTCCTCCGGTCCCAATGACGCCAGGACGCCGGCGGCGACAGCTTCCTCGCCAATGTAGACGTGCAGGAAGCCGCGGATCTTGGCTGCACTGTACAACTCGACGCATTTCTCTTCGAGCTGGCGGACGCGCAACATCTGCAGCAGAAGGTGCTGGCCGTGGGCCGCGTCCAAAGGGCCTCCTCGTGGGCTCGCGGTACCGGTCATTTCGGTGCCTGTTCGGTGCTGGCCGGCTCTATGCGGGCCGGGTTTGGCGGGACCGGGGGCGTCTCGATGGTGGAGGTGTCGCCCTCGGGCAGGCCGAGCTCGCGGGCCTTGAGCAGGCGCCGGAGGATCTTCCCGCTGCGGGTCTTGGGCAGTGCGGCGGTGAAGTCAAGCAGCCGCGGCGCGACGGCGGGGCCCAGCCGCTTGCGGGCGAAGCCGATGATGTCCAGGGCCAGCTCCCCGGACGGTTCCCAGCCGGTCCGGAGTTCAACGAAGGCCTTGACCACCTCGCCGGCCACCGGGTCCGGGACCCCGATCACGCCGGCCTCGGCGACGGCCGGGTGCTCCATGAGGGAACTCTCCACCTCGAACGGGCCGATCAGGTGCCCCGACGACTTGATGACGTCGTCGCCCCGGCCCACAAACCAGTAGTAGCCGTCGGCGTCGCGTTTGGCGAGATCCCCGGTCAGGTACCAGCCCCCGGCGAAGCAGCGGCGGTAGCGCTCCTCTTCGTGCAGATAGCCGCGGAACATGGAGGGCCAGCCGGGCCGGAGGGCCAGTTCCCCCATGGAGTCGGGGTCCGTGACCAGCACCGCTTCGCCGTCGCGGATGACGGGCTTGCCGTCCGCATCCCGGGCCACGACGGCGGCCTCGACGCCGGGCAATGGACGGCCCATCGAGCCGGGCCGGATCTCGGTGGCGGCGTAGTTCGAGATCATGATGCCGCCTGTTTCGGTCTGCCACCAGTTGTCGTGCACCGGCTGGCCGAAGGCCTCCTGCCCCCACACCACAACCTCCGGGTTGAGCGGCTCGCCGACGCTGGCGACGAAGCGCAAGGCGGAGAGGTCGTGTCCTGCGGCGCGGTCGGCTCCGGCCTTCATGAGCATGCGCAAGGCCGTCGGGGCTGTGTACCAGACCGTGACTCCTTGCTCGGCGAGGATCCGGTACCACCGGTCGGCGTCCATTTCCTCCTCGTCCACGATGGCCGTCACGCCGTGGCTCAGGGGTGCGATCACGCCGTACGAGGTGCCCGTGACCCAGCCCGGGTCGGCCGTGCACCAGTAGACGTCTCCGGGTTGCAGGTCCAGGGCGAAGGTTCCGGTCGCGTGGTGGGCGGTCACGGCGTCGTGCACGTGTATCGCGCCCTTGGGAGTGCCGGTGGTGCCGGACGTGAAGTGCAGCAGGGCCATGTCCTCCGGCTGGGTGGCCGCGATCTCCCCGTCCGGCGGGGCTTGGCGCATGAGGGCGGCCAGGTCGAGGGTTCCGGGCTCGGGATCGCCGTCGGCGTCGATGAGCAGGACGTGGCGCAACTCCGGGAGCTGCCCGCGCAGCTGGACGATCTTCCTGCGGTACAGCGCCCGCGTGGTGACCAGCGCCCGGCCGGAGCCCAGCGTGAGGCGCTGCCGCACCGGCTCGGGACCGAAAGCGGAGAACAGCGGGCAGAACACGCTCGCGTTCTTGAACGTGCCGAGCACCGCGATGTACAGGGCGGGGCCGCGGCCGGTGAGGGAGAAGACCCGTTCCCCGCGGCCGACGCCAAGGCTGCGCAGGACGCCGGCGAAGCGGCTGGTCTGTTCGGCGAGTTCGGCGTAGCTCAAGGAGTGGGTGCTGCCATCGGCCCGGACGAACCGCAAGGCCTCATGTCCTGCCGTGCTGCCAGCCGCGTGCCGGTCCACTGCCTCGTAGGCGATGTTGAGGCCGCGGCCACCGGGGAGTCCGGATAGGGCTCGCCGGGCCTCATCCCAGGTGAAGGCCGCGCACGCCGCGTCATAATCCACCAGGTTCGGCCGGACCCGGAAACTGCCGATGTCTTTGGTGATCGCAGGCCAGCGGATGGATGGTTCGGTTCCTGCCGTCATGGTTCCATCCGACTCCCGTGTGCCGGTGCCGCCCAGAGCAAAAGGTCCCGGACCGACGTGCAAGACCCCGGCTGGGAATCCGCGGCGGACCAGCCACTAAACTGGGAGCCATGACTGCCACCCGTGACTTCGCAGCCGACGCTGCCGCTGCCCGTGCCCGACTGCTGGAACTGATCAAGGAACTGGCCGTAGTCCGCGGCAAGGTCATCCTCTCCAGCGGCGCCGAGGCCGACTACTACATCGACCTGCGCCGCATCACCCTGCACCACGAGGCGTCCAAACTCGTCGGGCAGGTCATGCTCTCGCTGATGGAGGACGCCGGGATCGATTTCGAGTGCGCCGGGGGACTCACCATGGGGGCGGACCCGGTGGGCACGGCCGTCATGCATGCCGCCGTCGACGCCGGCCGCCCGGTGGACGCGTTCGTCGTCCGCAAGGCGCAGAAGTCCTACGGCATGGGACGCCAGGTGGAAGGTCCCTCGGTCGAGGGCCGCAAGGTCCTGGTCCTGGAGGACACCTCAACAACCGGCGGGTCCGCGCTGACCGCCGTCGAAGGCGTCCGCAAGGCCGGCGGCAACGTGGTGGCCGTCGCCGTGATCGTGGACCGCGACACCGGAGCCAAGGAAAAGATCGAGGCCGAAGCCGGCGTTCCGTACCTCTTCGCCTTCGGCAAGGACGAACTGGGCCTTAGCTAGGGTTTCTCCCTCAGCTGATGCGGGTGGACGGTGCCTAGGGGGTGACTTATCATTTCTTAAATACCCCCGTCCGTACCCGCATCTGGAGAAACGCGACATGCTCCCGCCCCCTGAAGACTTGACCGCTGACTCCGTCAACACTGTCGACCAGATCCAGAACCTGATCCTGGACAGCGCGGACTTCGAAGTGTTCCTGAACGAGCTCGCGCGTTTTTCCGCGCACCAGGTGGCCGGCTCCGGCGACGACGCGCTGTGCGGAATCACCCTGCTCCGGGACCGTAAGGCCGCCACGATCGGGTGGAGCAGCGACTCCGCCCGCGAAGTGGACGAGATCCAGTACTCACTGTCCCAGGGCCCCTGCCTGACCGCCGCTAAGGAGGAACGGGAAGTCTACGTCCCGGACCTCTTCGACGAGGACCGCTGGGGCCCTGACTACGCCTCCGCCGTCGCCTCGCACGGCCTGCGCTCGGTGTTGTCGGTGCCTTTCCACCTCCAGGGCGAAGCCCAGGCGGCCCTGAACCTGTACTCCGATGTCCCGCACAAGTTCGACGGCGACGTCGCGGTCCGGGCCCGCGGGTACACCCGTGAAATCTCCCAGGCGCTGCGGCTGGCAGTCCGCTTCTCGCTGCACACGGACAGCGCCACGAACCTGCGCGCCACGCTCGAATCCCGGACCGTGATCGACATGGCCATCGGGATCGTCATGGCCCAGAACCGTTGCGACCAGGAAACCGCGGTCCGGATCCTCACCGATGCCTCCAGCAACGGCAACGTCAAACTCCGCGACATCGCCGCCTCACTGGTGCAATCTGTCGGCGGAACGGCTACCAGGACGCACTACGAAGAGCCGAACCGGCGGCAGGCTGGCTGAACCGGCAGCGGCCTATGACTTGTGTGCGACCACAAGCGCGGATACGCTGAATGAGGTTGAGCCGTCGGCCATAGACATCCTTATTTGGAGTACCTATGGACCAAACACTGCAAGCCCACGTCAAACTCGATGTCGTTTCCGACGTCGTCCGGATTAGTGTCCGGGGGAGCCTCACACAAGCCTCCCGCCCCTCCCTGATGCAAATTATCCAGCGCATCCGCCGCATGGGGATCATCTCGCATATCCGCGTCGACCTCGGCCTGGCCGCATTCGTGGAATCAGCGGCGCTGGCCGGCCTGCGCAACGACCTCAACGCAATCGACGGCGGGGCCTCCGGCTCGGAGGTCGCCGGCATGCCGGCTCCCGGTGGAGTCTCCCTGGAACTGACTGCGCACCGCGACGATTCCGCTGCATTGCCACCTCTGGACATGGCCGGGGAATTTACGGCCTCGATCGATCCCTCAGGCACCCGGAAGCTGAACCGGTTCTCCGACGACGAACTCTTCGCCGCGAGCGACTCTGTGTTCGGCCTTCTCGATGATCCCGCTGACATGGCCCGCTCGGAACTCCTGGCGACCTATGACGAGATCGGCATGGAAATCAGCCGCCGCGAGGTCGGCCGCGAGCCCGAACCCGCGTAACCGGCAACGGCGCTTCAACGGCGTGCCAGCGGCGCCAACCGCGCCAGCGGCCCGCCAACCGCGCTTCCACGCTGAGCTTCGGGACCGCTGTATGGTCCGGTTTCTCATCCCCGCCGAAGCGTGGATACGGTAGAGATGTGCCGGCCGAGATGGATCCGAACCATCCGCGAGGCCCCGGTGCTTCCGAGGCCCGCATGCTCCGCCGCGCCGTCGAGCTTAAACGGGTTTCCCGGCGATCGTTCCTGATCGGCGCAGGGTCCGCGTCGCTGCTGGCGGCGGACATGCTGTTCACTCAGCGCGTGCAGGCCGAGCGGCGTGTCAGCCGGATCCTCGAAGTACCTGATGACGTTGCCGAACGGTATTACCCCCACGCCAGCTGGATCCTGTTCCCCGGCTACAAAACGAGCTGGGAAGAAGCCCTGTGGATCCTGAACGCGCTGCGCGGCTCCCTGAACAAGAGGGGCCAGCTCGCCGCCGTCGGGTATTCCAACGAAGGCCTGGACATCGACGAGGTGGTCATCGCCGTGATCGAGCACGTCCGCGCCCACAATCTCACCACCCTCTACTTCTACGGCCATAGTTTTGGCGGCATGGTGGCAACCCAGGTGGCGGCCCGGCTGCGCGAACTGCACGGCGTCGAAGTGGCGTTCATCCTGCTCGACTCCAGCCCGGCGAGCCGGCACGACGTGCTGGACCAGAGCTGGTTCGAGGGTGTGGTGATGCTCTACGAAAGCGGGTTCCGCTTCCCCACAGTGCTGCGCGGCGGCTATGAGCTCGGCGAGAGGATGCTGCACAAGAACGAACGCAGTTGGGGTCAGGTGGTGGACCAGACACTGGAACAGCTGTCCCCGATCGCGCCGTCCAGCGTGCTGATCCAGTCCGAATCCGCCTATATCTTCCACTTTGAGGCCAGCCGTTTCGTCGGGAAGCTGGGCGAAACGAAGATGGCGTTCATCGGCAACCCCCGGGACAAGACGGTGGATTACGAGACCGCCCGGGACACCTGGTCACTGTCCTTCAAAACCAACATGGCCTCGGATGACCTGCGCACCGACGGGGCGAGGCCGGAGCACGCGAGCCCTGGCTGGAGCCCGTTCATCTACCGGCCCATCATCGAAAAACTCCAGGACGACCTCTTCCCGCTGCCGGGCGGCGGCGGGAAGAAGACCGCGTTCTGAGGTATCGCGTTCTGGGGTGTTGCTCAGATCTGGTTCTTGAGGTCCGCCACGGAATTCAGGATCTGGTTCGGCCGGAACGGATACGCGGCGATATCGTCCCGGTGGGTGATGCCGCTGAGCACCAGCACCGTGTGCAGGCCCGCCTCCATGCCGGCGATGATGTCGGTGTCCATGCGGTCGCCGATCATGGCCGTGGTTTCCGAGTGCGCGTCGATCTGGTTCATCGCCGACCGGAACATCATCGGGTTGGGCTTGCCCACAATGTACGGTTCGCGCCCCGTGGCCTTGGTGATGAGGGCGGCGATGGCCCCGGTGGCAGGCATGGGTCCGTCCTTCGAGGGCCCGGTGGCGTCCGGGTTGGTGGCGATGAAACGCGCGCCGGCGAGGATCAGGCGGATGGCCATGGTGATGGCTTCAAACGAATAGGTGCGGGTCTCGCCGAGCACCACGAAGTCGGGGTTCTGGTCGGTGAGGATGAAGCCGGCCTCGTGGAGCGCCGTCGTGAGTCCTGCTTCGCCGATCGTGTAGGCGCGGTTCCCCGACTCCGAACCGCGGACCTGGTCCTTGAGGAACTGGGCCGTGGCCAGGGCCGAGGTCCAGATGTTCTCCTCCGGGATTTCCAGCCCGGAAGAGCTCAGCCGGGCCGCGAGGTCCCGGGGCGTGAAGATCGAGTTGTTGGTCAGCACGAGGAACCGCTTGGAGGTGTCCACCCAGCGCTGGATCAGCTCCGCCGCGCCCGGGATGGGCTGGTTCTCGTGGACCAGCACGCCGTCCATGTCCGTGAGCCAGCACTCGATTTCCTGGCCGCTGCGGTACATCGAGGCGTACGAACGGCCCTCGTCTGAATCGGTACCATGCTCTTCGCGCTGATCTGCCATGCTGTCCTCCGCCTAAGTGTGCCGCTTCCTGTCACCCAGTCTAATGTTGAGGCGTGACTGAACCCGAGATCCCCGCCCCGTCCCTCCCCGCCGCAGAGGAAGGGCCGGAACCGAAGGCGGAGGTCGGCGTCGGACCCTGGGAAGGCGAAGTTCCCCAGGGCGGGCACTGGGACCCGGACCTGCTGGCGGACGGCGACCGGCGCAACGTGGTGGACAAATACCGCTACTGGAAGCACGAGGCGATCGTGGCCGACCTGGACTCCAAGCGGCACAACTTCCACATCGCGATCGAGAACTGGCAGCACGACCTCAACATCGGCACCGTGGTCCGGACCGCCAACGCGTTCCTGGCCAAGGAAGTCCACATCATCGGACGACGCCGGTGGAACCGCCGCGGGGCCATGGTCACCGACCGCTACCAGCACGTCCGCCACCACCCCACCGTTGAGGACTTCGTGGCCTGGGCACAGGGGGAGGGGCTGGCGATCATCGGGATCGACATCTTCCCGGACTCGGTGCCGCTGGAGACCTACGAACTGCCCAAGGACTGCGTCCTGGTCTTTGGCCAGGAAGGCCCGGGCCTGACCCCTGAAGTCCACGAAGCGGCGCTGGACACCCTGTCGATCGAGCAGTTCGGCTCCACCCGTTCCATCAACGCGGCCTCCGCCGCCGCGATCGCGATGCACGCCTGGATCCGCCGCCACGTGTTCGGCCAGCTCCCGGGCTAAAGCCACTCTTAGGCGTCCGTGGCCCCGGGGGTTCCGTGCCGACAAGCGAGCCGTTGACGTGGATCGCAAACCAGCAGACGCTGTCGGTGCGAGGCGAACGCGCGAGGAGAAGGATGTGGACCGAAACCGAAGACATCACCGTTGCACGTCGGATGAAGCCGTCCCTTTCGGCAGGGGAGCGGAAACCCGGTGAGCGGGTTTGTGGACAGCGTCCTGAATGTAGACCCGCTGCTGGCCCTGATCATCGTGGGCCTGCTGGTCTTCGCCGAGGACGCCCTCTTCGTCGGCTTCGTTGTCCCCGGGGAGACCGCCGCGGTTCTGGGCGGGGTCGTGGCCGGCCGCGGGGTCCTGCCCTTGTGGTCCGTGATGGTCGTGGTCGTGCTGGCCGCGATCATCGGGGACTCGGCCGGATACGAGGTCGGCAAACACCTGGGACCGAGACTTCTGGGTCTGAAAGTCATGAACAGGCGTCTGGCGAGACTTGAAAAGGCCCAGGATTTCCTGCGCCTCCGAGGCGGTTCGGCGGTGTTCCTGGGCCGGTTTGTGGCATTTTTCCGCGCCGTCATGCCCGCACTGGCCGGCAGCTCACGGATGCCCTACCTGAAGTTTCTGGCCTTCAACGCCGCCGGCGGCCTGGTGTGGGGTGCAGGATTTGTCCTGCTCGGTTACCTGGCCGGGAACTCCTACGAAGCGGCAGCCACATCTGCCGGACGCGGCGTCACCGCGGTGGTCGCGGTAGTCGTCGTGGCAGCCGTCATCACGTGGCGGATCCGGAAAGCCCGCGCCACGCGTAAAGCCAGAGCCACGCGTACCGCCAGCGGCCGGCGCAATGCCGGCGGCGGGGCCGGCGCCGGCCAGTCCTCCGGCAGCCCGGAACCATGACCGAAGCGCCCGGCCGCGAGTGTTACAGGGGCCACGTGACCGGAGACACGGCCCCGGCGCAGGAATGGCTAGGATGGTTCCTAGCCGACGAGGTTCCCTCCAGGATCACCAGCCCGCAGACGAAATTCACATTAGGAGTCAGCATGCCCATTGCAACCCCAGAGATCTACTCCGAGATGATCGACCGCGCCAAGACGGGCGGCTTCGCCTTCCCGGCGGTCAACGTCACGTCCTCCCAGACCCTGAACGCCGCCCTGCGCGGCTTCGCCGAGGCCGAGTCCGACGGCATCGTCCAGGTCTCCACCGGCGGCGCAGCTTACTGGTCCGGCGCCGCCACCAAGGACATGGTTGCCGGCTCCCTCGGTTTTGCCGCGTTCGCCCGCGAAGTCGCGAAGAACTACGGCGTGAACATCGCCCTGCACACGGACCACTGCCCCAAGGACAAGCTCGACGGCTTTGTGCTCCCGCTGCTCGCCGCCTCCGAGGCCGAGGTCAAGGCAGGCCGCAACCCCCTCTTCAACTCGCACATGTGGGACGGCTCCGCCGAGACCCTGCAGGAAAACCTGCGGATCGCCCGTGAACTGCTCGAGCGCACCGCCGCCGCCAAGATGATCCTCGAGGTCGAGATCGGCACCGTGGGCGGCGAGGAAGACGGCGTCGAGAACGCCATCAACGACAAGCTCTACACCACGGTCGAGGACGCCCTGGCCACCATCGACGCGCTCGGTTCCGGCGAAAACGGCCGCTACATCACGGCGCTGACCTTCGGCAACGTGCACGGCGTCTACAAGCCGGGCGGCGTCAAGCTCCGCCCCGAGATCCTCAAGGATATCCAGGAGCAGGTCGGCGCCAAGATCGGCAAGGCCAACCCGTTCGACCTCGTGTTCCACGGCGGCTCCGGCTCCTCGGACAAGGAAATCGCGGACGCCGTCTCCTACGGCGTCATCAAGATGAACATCGACACCGACACCCAGTACGCCTACACCCGCCCCGTGGTGGACCACATGTTCCGCAACTACGACGGCGTGCTGAAGGTCGACGGCGAGGTCGGCAACAAGAAGCTCTACGATCCCCGCGTCTGGGGCGCTTCGGCGGAGGCCGGCCTGGCCGCCCGCGTGGTCGAGGCCGCCCAGCAGCTGGGCTCCACCGGCAAGACCTTCTAGCCATGTCCGACGAGTTCCGGAAAAACCTGATGGGTCCCGAGCCCACGCTCCTGCCTGCCGAGAGCGAGATCTACCAGCATCTCGCGCTCGGCCAGGAAGCCGTGGACCTCGTGGCGAAGCACCCCACCTCCTCGCTCCTGTGGGCCATCCTCGCCGAGGAGGCCTGGAACGAGGGCCGCACCATCGATTCCTACGCGTACTCGCGGGTCGGCTACCACCGCGGCCTGGATTCGCTGCGCCGCAACGGGTGGCGCGGCGTCGGGCCGATCCCGTGGGAGCACGAACCCAACCGCGGCTTCCTGCGCTCCCTCTACTCGCTTGGCCGTGCGTCCGCGGCGATCGGCGAGCCCGAGGAGCCGGAGCGGATCGAAAAGTTCCTGAAGGATTCCGATCCCGGCGCGAAGGCGGCCATCGAAGCCGAGGGCTGAGGCGCCACCAGGCGACGCAACGCGGGGTCACTTACGGTCCATCCCACCACGGTGGATGGGCCGTAAGTGACCCCGCGTTGCGGTTTAAGCGACGGATTAACGCGTTAACGTGCGACGGCGGGCTCCCGCCTTGAGGTGGGAGCCCGCCGTCGTTTGTGCGTGCGTGGGTCAGCTGGCCTTGGCCAGGCCCGTGCGGGCCATGGCGTCCGCGTAGGCGGTGTGCATCTCCGCCAGGTACTCTTCCTGCCGGGCCGGGGTGCCGGCGAACGCCCGGCCGCTGAGCGAGCGGACCTTGTAGGTCTTCAGGCCGCGGCGCCAGATCATGGGCACTTCGGTCTTGAGCAGCAGGTTGGCCAGGCGGTTGGCCTCGGTGCCGTGGGCGACGATCACGGAGGCGCGGGGAACGAGGGCCAGGAACTTCAGCAGCGGCTTCAGGCCCGCGGAAATCTGGTCCGGCGTGAACTTGCCGTTCGGCTCGCCGGGGACGTGCCACGGGTGGACGTTCCAGGGCATGACGAACTCGGGGCGCAGGCCGAGTTTCCACTGGATGCCCAGCATACGGGTGGCGGCCTCGTCGTCGCCGGCGGTGATGAAGCCTGACGCGTCAGCGGTGCCGATGTTGGAGTACAGGCTGATGATCCGGCACTCGTCGACGTCGTGCATGGGGTCCACGTAGGGGACAGCGGTGCCAGCTTTGGTTGCCTGGAGGACGTCAAGGAGCTCGTTGACGGGGGCGACGTTAGGTTCGTACCGGCGGCTCAGAAGCTCTTCGCGGAAATTTTCGGTGGCCAGGGCTGTCATATGTTGCTGGGTCTCCTGCGGGATTGGCAAAGCTGCCACACCGGATGCAGGCACGCCGAATACGGGCATGCGGAGCAATGGTGTGGTTTGAAAATGTGGTGTGGACCGATTCCTGGTCGATCCTTATCAGTCTATCAAGCCCCGCGAAATGCGGCGCCGGGCTGGACCCCGCCGGCCAGGTGCTGCTACCAGAGCCGCTGGGTGGCGCGGCGTGCGCCTTCGCCGAGGGCCTCCAGCTTGGCGTAGGCGATTTGGGGATGCACCCTGCCGCCCAGCCCGCAATCGGTGGACGCAATCACGTTTTCACGTCCCACGAGCTCGGCGAAGCGCACGATCCGGTCGGCCACGAGATCCGGATGCTCCACGACGTTGGTGGCGTGTGAGACGACGCCGGGGATGATGACCTTCCCCTCGGGAAGCTTCGCATCCTCCCAAACGCGCCATTCGTGCTCGTGCCGGACGTTGGCCGCCTCGAAGGAGTAGCCGCCGGCATTGACCTGCAGGACTGAGTCGACGATGTCCGCGAACGGGATGTCCGTGGTGTGCGGGCCGTGCCAGGAACCCCAGCAGACATGCAGCCGGATCTGCTCCTGGGGAAGACCGCGCAGCGCCCAGTTCGTTGCTTCGACCCGGAGTTGGATGAACTTCAGGTAGTCCGCCAGGCTCGGCTCGGGGTTGATCTGGTCCCAGCTCTCGGCCAGGGAGGGGTCGTCGAGCTGGACTGTCAGGCCGGCGTCGATGATGGCCTTGTATTCCTCGCGCATCGCGTCGGCGCAGGCGTAGAGGAGTTCCTCGTCGCTGCCGTAGTAATCGTTGGCCACCCGGGCGCACGAACCGGGCGAGAGGGAGGCGATGAACCCCTCGGCGAGCCCGGCCGCGGCCAGTCCGGTCTTGAGGTTGGCAACGTCCGAGGCCACGAGCTCCTGGCCCGTGTACGTCAGTGGCCCGGCGACCTTGGGCTGCGTGACGGCCTTGCGGTGGGCCAGGATCCCGGAGGAGGGGTCGTTGTAGGCGTCATCGAACTTCTGCCGGTCCCGGCGGTCCGGGAAGGAGGTCAGGACGATGTGGCCGGGCGAGGAGCGGTGCACCGTGGCGTCGGCCCAGCGGTCCACGTCGGTCGGTTCCAGGCCGCCGAGCCGTGAGAAGGAGTAATTCCACCAGGCGCCGTAGTCCACGGAGCTGGACATCGTATGCCCGTACTCGCCGTCATTGGGTATGTCGATGCCCAGCTCCTTCTGGCGCTGGACGACGTCCACTACCGAGGTTTCGAGCAGGTCCAGGAATTCGGGCGTGATGCCGTCGGTTTCCTTGGCCTCGTTTGCGGCGATCAGCTCCGGCGTGCGGGGCAATGAGCCGGCATGGGTCACACGGATGTGGTCAGTGGTCCGGGGCATGGCGCGGTTTCCTTTCGGCCGCTCGGGATTCTCACTCCCACTCAATTCCACCTCGCGCCGTCCCGCAAGTGGTGCCCGCTATGTGTCGGGCCTGAGCTGGTGGATGATGCAGCTACGACGAACGCCAGGAAAAAGAACGGCTCGTCCGCCGCGGCGGACGCGTGGCCCTCCTCGCGGAAGCCGCCCTGGCGTTCACCACCTAGGCGGCGCGTCCAAGCAAGGACCCAAAGCGATGCCGGGCACCGATTTCGGCTAAACTTGGGTGGTAAGAGCCCCGGAACTCTGGCGTTGGATACGAACACAGCGATAGATTCGGGGCATTCTCATGAACGGCGCTGAACTGCGGTGACCGCCTGGTCACTAAACGCAGTTCGGCCCGAACGAATGGGGGAGGATCCCATGCCAGCAATCGTGATCGTCGGAGCCCAATGGGGCGACGAAGGCAAAGGTAAGGCCACTGACCTGCTTGGCGGCCGCGTCGACTATGTCGTCAAGCCCAACGGCGGCAACAACGCCGGGCACACCGTCGTCGTAGGCGGTGAGAAGTATGAGCTCAAGCTCCTTCCGGCCGGCATCCTGAGCCCGAACGCGATTCCGATCATCGGCAACGGCTGCGTGGTGAACCTGGAAGCCCTGTTCCAGGAGATCGACGGACTGGAGGCCCGCGGCGCGGACACCTCCAAGCTGCGCGTCTCCGCCAACGCGCACCTCGTGGCGCCCTACCACCAGGTCCTGGACAAGGTCACCGAGCGGTTCCTCGGCAGCCGCGCCATCGGCACCACCGGCCGCGGCATCGGCCCGGCCTACATGGACAAGGTGGCCCGCCTCGGCATCCGCGTCCAGGACGTCTTTGACGCCTCGATCCTGCGCCAGAAGGTAGAGGGTTCGCTGCGCCAGAAGAACGAGCTCCTGGTCAAGGTCTACAACCGCCGGGACATCGAGGTGGACGAGATCGTGGAGTACTTCCTGTCCTTCGCCGAGCGCCTCCGCCCGCTGGTCATCGACAGCACCTACGTCCTGAACACCGCCCTGGACGAGGGCAAGGTGGTCCTCATGGAGGGCGGCCAGGCCACCTTCCTCGACGTTGACCACGGCACCTACCCCTTCGTGACGTCCTCGAACCCGACCGCGGGCGGCGCCTCCGTGGGCTCCGGCATCGGCCCCACCCGGATCTCGCGTTCCATCGGCATCATCAAGGCCTACACCACCCGCGTGGGCGCAGGGCCGTTCCCGACGGAACTGTTCGATGAGATGGGCATGTACCTGCAGAAGACCGGCGGCGAGTTCGGCGTCAACACCGGCCGTCCCCGCCGCTGCGGCTGGTACGACGCCGTGCTGGCACGCCACGCCTCCCGGGTCAACGGCTTCACGGACTACTTCGTCACGAAGCTGGACGTGCTGACGGGCATCGAACAGATCCCGGTCTGCGTGGCCTACGACGTCGACGGCGTGCGGCACGACGAAATGCCCATGACCCAGACCGAGTTCCACCACGCCAAGCCGATCTTCGAATACTTCGAAGGCTGGACCGAGGACATCACCGGCGCCCGTACCCTGGAGGACCTGCCGGAGAACGCCCGGAACTACGTCCTGGCCCTGGAAAAGCTCTCCGGCACGCGGTTCTCCGCGATCGGCGTCGGCCCGGACCGCGACCAGACGATCGTGGTCAACGACCTCATCAACGACTGACACTGGCCGGCACCGACTGACGTGTCACCAACCGGCGTACGACGGCGGCGGGTCGCCCTTGCAGGGGCGGGCCGCCGCCGTCGCGGTTAAGGCCGCAGCCGTCGCAGTTAAGGCAGCAGTCACGCCTGGCGCAGGCGGGACCACAACGGTCCTAAGCGGGGTCTTCCGCGGATGTGAACCGCAGCGAGAGCCAGTTCTCCCGGCACGCCCTGGCGGCCGCCTCGGCGTCGCCAAGGCGGGCGAGCCGGATGATTTCAGCGTGCTGAGCCACCGATTCCCGGGCGGCAAAGGAGCCGAAACGCATCCGCTCCACCCGGCGCAGGACGGGGGTGGTTTGTTCCAGGAGTTCCCGGAGCACCGGGTTGCCGCTGACCGTGACAAAGACGGCGTGGAAATCGTCATCGGCCCGCAGTGCCGACTCGACCTCCGCCGCCTGCAGGGCCTGTTCGAAGCGCGCGTTGGCCCCGGCCATGGCGGCGAGGTGCTCCTCCGCCAGGAGCGGGACCGCCAGGCGTGCGGCCAGCTCGTGCAGTCCCGCCACCACCTGCTGCGTGCTGAGCGTCGACGCCGGGTCGCAGGGGGCCACGATGGTCGCCTTGCCCGGCAGCGCAACCACCAGGCCGGCGCGTTCCAGCCGCAGCAGCGCCTCGCGGATGGGTGTCCGGCTCACGCCGAGCCACGCTTCCAGTTCGGCGTCCTTCAGCCGTTCGCCGGGCTCGAAGGTGCCGTCGACGATCGCGTTACGGATCGATTCAAAGACGTTGTCCCGCAGCAGCGGCCGCTTGTGGACTCCGGCGAGCGAGGGTACGGGCATGCAACATATCGTATATCCCTCTTGCCCTTCCGGAGCCCGTATCCGACAATGCAATATATTGCATATTTGCTGTGACCGTTTCCCACCGCGAGCGAAGGACCGACGATGGCCATCACCGATTTCGAACGCTACCCCCTGACGTTTGGCCCGAGCCCCATCCATCCGCTGCCGCGGCTCAGCGCACACCTGGGCGGGGCGCAGATCTGGGCGAAACGCGAGGACGTCAACAGCGGCCTCGCGTTTGGCGGCAACAAGACGCGCAAGCTGGAGTACTTCGTCCCGGAGGCCTTGGCCCAGGGTGCGGACACCCTCGTCTCGATTGGCGGCTACCAGTCCAACCACACCCGCCAGGTCGCGGCGGTGGCCGCGAAGCTCGGTCTCAAAGCACGCCTGGTCCAGGAAAACTGGGTCGACTGGCCCGATCCGTTGTCCGACCGGGTAGGCAACATCCTGCTCTCGCGGATCATGGGCGCCGACGTGCGGCTGGATAGTGCGGGCTTCGACATCGGCATCCGCAGCAGCTGGGAAACCGCCATCGAAGAGGTCAAGGCCGCCGGCGGCAAGCCCTACGCGATCCCGGCCGGCGGGTCAGACCACAGGCTGGGCGGTCTGGGCTTCGCCAACTGGGCCTACGAGGTGGAAGAGCAGGAGCGCGAGCTCGGCATCTTTTTCGACACGATTGTCGTCTGCACCGTCACGGGCTCCACCCACGCCGGGATGATCGCAGGTTTTGCCGGCCAGGACAAACCGCGCCGCGTGATCGGCATCGACGCGTCGGCAACCCTGGCGAAGACCCGTGACCAGGTGGAACGCATCGCCCGGAACACCGCCGAGCTGATCGGCCTGGGCAGGGAACTCCGGGACGAGGAAATCAACGTCATGGAGGGCTGGGCCGGGGACCTCTATGGGATTCCCGTCGATTCCACCCTGGAGGCCATCCGCCTGGGCGCCTCGCTCGAGGCCATGATCACCGACCCCGTCTACGAGGGCAAGTCCCTAGCCGGGCTAATCGACCTTGTGAAAAGCCGGGAAATTCCGGCCGGCAGCAATGTCCTCTACGCCCACCTCGGCGGCCAGGTCGCCCTGAATGCCTACAGCGGGCTCTTCCGGTCCTGACGCGGCGTCGTCGTTAAGCTCCTGCGGCGACGGGTTCCCTGGCGGGGGCCCACCGTCGTCGTTAAGCCCCTGCAGCGCCGGCTCAAAAAAGAAATCAAGAAATTTCCGATTGGTGCGTAACCTTTCGGGCCCGCCCAGCGATTACTCCTTTGTAAGCGCCGCCGGAGTCTTGGACCCCCCACCAGACACCGGCTGGCCTTCCACCGTAAGTGCCGGCCGGCGCCTGCCCCCATGGGCGCCGGCCAGCCTTTTCTGGCGAGAGCGGGCTGTCAACTGCCCCCATGAGGCCTCAGCCCGCCTTCAAACCAAAAAAACAAAGGATGTACGTCTGTAATGAAGAGTGTTAGCAAGACCACCAAGATCGCTGTCGGCGCCGCCATTCTGGCAGTCGGAGGTTTCTCCGGCATCGGACTGGCCAATGCCGCTCAGATGTCCGGCACCGAGCAGGCTGAAGTGAGCCACGCTACGCCCGCCACGCCGGCTGTCCCGGCCACGCCTACGCTCCCGGCAAAGCCGGCCGTCCCCGCAGTTCCGGCCGCGCCGTCGACTGACGGCAAGGCCAAGGGCGACGCCGAAGCCGACGTGGACGGCACCGAGGGTGCCGTCGACGGTTCCGCCGACGCAAAGGACGGAGCCACCGTCAAGGGCGACGCCAGCGTCAAGGGTGCTGCCGGCGAGGCACGCGCCAACGCCAACATCCACGCCGCAGTTCCGGCCACCCCGGCGACACCGGCCGTCCCCGGTGCCAAGGGCGTTCCGGCAACCCCCGCTATTCCGGCAACCCCGGCTGTTCCGGCCCAGCCGTCGGTCGAGCTGCCCCAGCACGACAAGTAAATTTCGGCTGTTTAGCCTGGACCCGGCACGGGTCTGAAAGCAAGGAGGTAGCCCTCACTTTGGAGGGCTCCGGGGTGCGGCCGCTAGACTTGCGGGGGCCGCACCCCAGCAGTAACGGAAGGACAGCCTCTTGGCACAGCAGCTAAGCGATGACGAATTGTCAGCCGCCTTAGCTGGTGACCCTTCAGGTTTCAGCGCGGTGTACACGGTTATTTCCCCGGCCGTGCTGGGCTACTTCCGGGCCCGGGGCGTGGACGACGCCGAGGCCCTGACCCAGGATGTGTTCGTAGACGTCCTGCCAAAGCTGGCCGGCGTCAGCGGCGGTCACGCAGGTCTGAGGACCTTCATTTTCTCCGTCGCCCACGCGCGGCTGGTCGACTACAGGAGGCGGGCAGAACGCACTCCGCATTTGGCCGAATACGATCCCCTGAACGACGCCCGGTACTCGGCATCCGCCGAGGACGAAGCGCTCGGATCCCTGGGCGGTATCTCGGACACCCTCGCGAGGCTCAATGAGGAGCAGCGCGAAGTTCTGGTCCTGCGGATCGTCGCGGACCTTTCCATCGAACAGGTGGCCGGCATCATGGACAAGACGCCGGGTGCCATCAAGCAGCTTCAGCGCCGCGGGCTCAGTGCCCTGCGCGAACTCGTAACCGAAAAGGACCACGCAGCATCATGACCGGCACCCGCGACCCCCAGCAGGATGGCACCATCCAGGCGATGCTGGGCGATTCCGGCCTCGAATCCGCGGCCGAGCTTCGGAGCGCGCTGGAACAGCTCCGCGCCGTGGTCCCGGATGCCGCTCCCGCGCCCCGCGCCGACCTCGCGGCCCTGCTCGCGGCCGGAGCAACCGGTCTTGCCGCCGCCCCTGACACAGCCACGACGACGGCGCTGCCCACCGTCGTGTCCGCGAAGAATGATGCCGATGAATCGCTGCCGGCCGGGGTCACCAGCCTGGCCGAGCGCCGCGGCCGGAAGCGCCGGCTGGCAATCGTCGGTGGCGCCGTCGTGGGTGCCATGACCCTTGGTGCCGGCGCCGTGGCGGCATCCAGCGAGGACTTCCGGCACAGCGTCAGCCACACCGTCGGGGTCATCTTCCAGACTCCGGGCCACGGCGGCGCACCGGCCCCCGAGCATGTCCAGCCCTCGCCGTCCACCATCCCCGCCCTTCCCGCGCCTGTCGCCACGCCGGGTCACGGCGCGCCCGGCACGCCCGGTGCTGACCCGTCCGGAGCATCGACGCCCAGCAGCTCCAGCGCCCCGGGCGCCCCGGCGGCCGGACACGCGCCCCCCGCCACGCCGCCCGCCGTCGGCCGCGACGGCATCCTGCCGACCCCCGGGCAGCGGCCCGGAGCGCCGGGGCTGCCCGGATCACCCGACCTTCCGGGCGGCGGCGGAAACGCAGGCAAGGATCTGCCGCGCGTTCCGGGCCACATCACGCCAACCCTGCCGGGCGTCGTTCCGACCAAGGCGCCCGGCCAGCCATAAGCCGCCCTTAAAGCACTTTGTTAACCCGGTTGCGCTATCACTTAGGGCTGTTCTGAGCGCTCAGAACGACCCAAAGTGATAGCGCAACGGGTTGGTTGGCGGGGGGTGGTTCGCGGCGGCTCGAGTTGGGCTGTTCCTGCTGTTTAGGCCAGGACCTGCCGCTTCGAAGAGATGACGCCGGTGTCGAATCCGGCAAGGTGCAGGCCGCCGTGGAACCGGGCATGCTCAATCTTCACGCAGCGGTCCATCACGACGTCGAGTCCGGCGGCCTCGGCCTCCTTGGCAACGTCCTCGTGCCAGGAGCCCAGTTGCAGCCAGAGGGTCTTGGCGCCGGCGGCAATGGCCTCGTCCAGGACGCCGGGCAAGTCGCCGTGCTTGCGGAACACGTCCACAATGTCCGGGCTTTCCGGCAGGTCCGCGAGCGACGGATACGTCGGCTGACCCAGGATTTCCTTCACCACCGGGTTCACGAAATAGACCTTGTACCGGGTGGAGGACTGCAGATAGGTGGCCACGAAATAGCTCGCGCGCGAGGGCTTGTCCGATGCGCCCACAATCGCGATCGACTTCGCCTGCCGCAGCAGGTTCAGGCGCTCCGGCGCCGAGGGGCCGGTCCAGGTCCGTTCTTCAACACTCATCAGTTCGCTCCGATCGTGCAGGCTTCAGCCTCTGCGGATGCATCCGGGGCTGCTGCTTCCGAGGCGGCGTCCAGTGCCTGGTCCAGGTCCCAGAGGATGTCATCGATGTCCTCGAGGCCCACGGAGATGCGGACCAGGTCCTCGGGGACACCTGCCGCCTCGAGCTGTTCGGGGCTCAGTTGCTGGTGGGTGGTGGACCCGGGGTGGATGACCAGGGTCCGGGAGTCGCCCACATTGGCCAGGTGTGAGGCCAGCTGCAGGGACTCGATGAACTTCTGCCCGGCGGCCCGGCCGCCCTTGACGCCGAAGGAGAACACCGAGCCCGGACCCAGCGGCAGGTACTTCTGCGCCCGCTCGAAGTGCGGGTGCGAGGGCAGGCCGGAGAAGTTCACGTAGGCCACGCGCTCGTCCGCTTCGAGCCATTCGGCCACGGCCTGGGCGTTCTTCAGGTGCTCGTCGAGGCGCTGGGGGAGCGTCTCCACGCCCTGCAGCAGCTGGAACGCCGACTGTGGGGACAGTGCGGGTCCGATGTCGCGCAGCTGTTCGCAGCGCAGCTTGGTGAGGAACCCGTACTCGCCGAAGTTCCCCCACCAGGAGACGTTGCCGTAGGAGGCCACGGGCTCGGTCATGGTCGGGAAGTTGCCGTTGCCCCAGTCGAAGCGGCCGCTTTCGACGATCACGCCGCCGAGGGTGGTGCCGTGGCCGCCGAGGAATTTGGTGGCCGAGTGGATCACGATGTCCGCCCCGTGCTCGATCGGCCGCACGAGGTAGGGCGTGCTCAGGGTGGCGTCGACGACGAGCGGGACGCCGGCGTCGTGCGCCACCTTGGCGAGGGCCGCAAGGTCCTGGACCTCCGAGGACGGGTTGGCCACCACCTCCACGAAGATCGCCTTCGTGTTTTCCCGGACTGCGGCGGCGTAGTCCGCCGGGTCGGTGCCGGCGACGAATGTGGTGTCCACGCCGAAGCGGCGCAGCGTGACGTCCAGCTGGGTCACCGTGCCGCCGTAGAGCTGGGAGGCGGCCACGATGTGGTCCCCGGCCTGGGTCAGCGCGGCAAAGGTGATGAACTCCGCCGCCATGCCCGACGACGTCGCCACGGCGCCGATTCCGCCCTCCAGGGAGGCGATGCGCTCCTCGAACGCGGCCACGGTGGGGTTGCCGATCCGGGAATAGATGTTGCCGTATTTCTGCAGCGCGAAGAGGTTCGCGGCGTCCTGGGTGTCCTTGAACACGAAGGAGGTGGTCTGGTAGATCGGCACGGCGCGGGCGCCGTGCTCGGCGTCGGGGGTGCCGCCGGCGTGCAGCGCGCGGGTGCGGAATCCGAACTTGCGGTCAGCCATTACGCGTTCACCAGCTTGCTGGTAGTGCCGGCGTTTGCCGCCGGGGTCCGGGACAGGTCCAGTTCGGTGCCGTTCTTGCGGGCGAGGTCGGCCTCGAGTTCGCGGACGATCGGCAGGATGTCCTGGCCGAACGCGGCGACTTCCTCCTGGAAGTGGAGGTAGCCGGTCAGGAACAGGTTCACGCCGATCTTCTTGTACTCCACGATCCGCTCGGCGATCTGTTCCGGGGTGCCGATCAGCTGGGTCTTGAAGCCGTCGTTGTACTGGACCAGGTCCTCGAAGCTCGAGTCGGCCCACATGCCCTTGCCGTCCTTGGTGGCCGCCCCGGCTTCCTGGACGGCGGCGCGGAACCCCTCGACGGCGGGCTTGTGCGCCTTCTCGACGATCTCGCGGAGCGTGTCGCGGGCTTCCTTCTCGGAATCCCGGGCGATCACGAAGCCGTTGAGGCCGAACTTGGGGGAGGGGAGGGCACCTTCCGTGCCGCGACCGGCGGCACCTGACGCCGCCACGACGCCGGCGATGTTCTCCTTGAACCCGTCGAGGTCCTTGCCGTTGGAGAAGTACCAGTCAGCCACCCGGCCGGCGGTGGCCTGCGCGGCCGTGGAGTTGCCGCCGAAGAAGATCTCCGGGTGCGCCCGGCCCGGCACGTCCACCGGTGCCGGGTTCAGGGTGAAGTCGGTGATGTTGTAGTACTTGCCGGACTGGCTGTAGTCCTGCTCGGTCCAGAGCCCGCGGAGGACCTTGATGAATTCCTCGGTGCGGACGTAGCGCTCGTCGTGTTCGAGCCATTCGAGGCCGAAGTTGGTGAATTCGTCCTTGAGCCAGCCGGAGACGATGTTCACGGCGGCGCGGCCGTTGGAGATGTGGTCCGCGGTGATGATGTACTTCGCCAGCACGCCGGGGTGCCACATGCCCGGATGGACGGCGGAGATCACCTTGAGGCGCTCGGTGGCGGCCAGCAGCGCCAGGCTGAACGAGGTGGCCTCGTGCTGTTTGTCCGCGCCGTAGGAGGCGGCGTACCGGGTCTGGGTCAGGGCGTATTCGAAGCCGGAGTTCTCCGCGATCCTGGCCAGCTTCTTGTTGTATTCGAAGTCCCAGCCGGTGCGCTGTTCGATGGTGGATACCACCAGGCCGCCGGAGACGTTGGGGACCCAGTAGGCGAACTTGAGCGGTTCGGAAAGACGGGCGACGTTGCTGATCTCAGTCATGGGTGTTCCTTTACTTCCGGGTGGGGCTTGCTGGTGCCAGGATTTCCGCGGCGCGGTCGCGCAGCACATCCTGGATGCCCGCGATGGATGGTTCGTTCTGCAGCGAGGTGGTGTCGCCGAGCGTTGTGCCTTCGAACAGCTGGGTCAGCAGCCGGCGCATGATCTTGCCGCTGCGGGTTTTCGGCACGTCGGGAACGACGACGACGTCCCGCGGCTTGGCGATCGGCCCGATCTGCTTCGCGACGTGCGCCTTCAGCACACCCTGGATGTCGGGGGTGGCCGCCGAATCCTTCAGCACCACGAACGCGACGATCGCGTGGCCGGTCTTTGGGTCCGCGACCGGGCAGACGCCGGCCTCCACCACGTCCGGGTGGGTGACGAGCGCCGATTCGACCTCGATGGTGGAGAGCAGGTGTCCGGAGACGTTGAGGGTGTCGTCCACCCGCCCGAGGATCCAGATGTCGCCGTCGTCGTCATACTTGGCGCCGTCACCGGCGAGGAACCAGCCCTGCTCGGCGTATTGGCGCCAGTACGAATCGAAGTAGCGGCGCGGGTTGCCCCAGACCGTCCGGGCGATCGCCGGGCCGGGGGAGTCCACCACGATGAAACCCTGGACGCCGGGCGGCACCGTGTTGCCGGCGTCGTCCACGATGCGCGTGCTGACGCCGGGCAGCGGGCGGGCCGCGCAGCCGGGCTTGAACGCGGCGTCCGTCGGTGCCGGGGAGAGGATGGTGGCGCCGGTTTCGGACTGCCACCACGTGTCCACCACGGGGGCGGTGCCGGCGCCGATGTTGGTCCGGAACCAGCGCCAGGCCTCGGGGTTGATGGCCTCGCCTACCGTGCCGAGAAGACGGATAGAGGAGAGGTCGTACGTGTCCGGGACGCCGTCCGGGAACCAGCCCATGAGGGAGCGGACCAGGGTGGGCGCGGTGTAATACTGCGTGACCGCGTAGCGTTCGATGATCTCAAAGTGCCGGCCCGGGTGCGGGGTGTTGGGCGTGCCCTCGAAGATGACCTGCGTGGCGCCGTTGGAGAGCGGGCCGTAGAGCTCATAGGTGTGCGCGGTGACCCAGGCGAGGTCGGCCGTGCACCAGTGCACGTCCTTCTCCCGCAGCGCGGGGTCGGGGTTGCTGAACAGGTGCTCGAAGCTCCATGACGCCTGTGTGAGGTAGCCGCCGGAGGTGTGGACCAGCCCCTTGGGCTTGCCGGTGGTGCCGGAGGTGTACATGATGAACAGCGGCGTCTCGGCGTCGAACGCCTCGGCTTCGTGAGTCTCGGAGGCGGTGCCGACGGCGTCGTGCCACCACACATCGCGGCCGGCGGTCATCGGGACGGTGTCCAGCTCGTCCGCGGGAGTGGTCCGGTTGACCACCAGGACGTGTTCGATGGCGTTGTCGCCGGAGACGGCGGCGTCCGCGTTGTCCTTGACCGGTACGGCGGTGCCGCGGCGGAACTGGCCGTCGGTGGTGACCAGGAGCTTGGCGCCGGTGTCCTCCACCCGGAACTTCAGGGCCTCGGCGGAGAATCCGCCGAAGACCAGGGAATGGATGGCACCGATCCGGGCCACTGCGAGGGTGATGATCACGGTTTCGGGGATGACGGGGAGGTAGATGACCACCCGGTCGCCCTTGGTGATGCCGAGATCCAGGAGGGCATTTGCGGCTTTGGAGACCTCGCGCTGGAGTCCGGCGTAGGTGACGGCACGGCGGTCGCCGGGCTCGCCCTCAAAGTGCAGGGCCACCTTGTCTCCGCGCCCCGCCGCTACGTGGCGGTCGACGCAGTTGTAGGCGACATTGAGCCTGCCCCCTTCGAACCAGGTGATCTGCGGTCCGGTGCCGGCCTCGACGTCGGCCGGGACCCGGCGGTGCGCGGTGTGCCAGGGCTTGGTTTGCTCCGTCGCGCCGCCGGGCAGGTCCGCCCAGTCGAGGCGGAGAGCCTGGGTTTCCCAGAACGCAACCGTCTCTGCCTGGACAGTTCCCGCGGTCGCGGCGCCGCCGTGCCGGGGAAGGTGGTTTCCGAAGGTGGTGCTGCGGTGACGCGCCGGCCCATCGGCGGGGACGCCGTGCACTGCGCCGTCCGTGGACTCGTTCAGGGACCATCCCGAAGAGCCGCGAGAGGAGCCGGGCGCGTCACGCAGCCCTGCTTCGTTCGCCGTCGCGTCCGAAGTGGTTTGGGGGAATGCCTCGGACGCAGGCCGGGCAAAGGTGGGCAGAGCGGAAGAATTCTCAGGGGTCATTGCTGCACTCCATCGGTCCTGGCAGTAGCACCCTTGGTTGCTCCGGCTCCCTCGAATTTCACCGAAGGAGGGCGGAGCGGTGGCGTGGGAATGGTCGTCCCACGTCACCGGGGGGTTGCTGCGGCGTCATCGATCCAGGTCTCTCGGCCGCTCGGGATGGTCACTACCTACTAGAACTTCAGATGCACGATTCCGCAAAATCGGCGTCCGGGAGCGCCGTAATATTCGTTCACCCGGCGTGGGTCCGACCCAAATCATTCATTTATTCGACAATTGCCCGGAAAGGTCGCAGGAGTAAGGTTGATGCATGGCCCATGTTAACGATCCGGCAGTCATTGACCGCCTCATGCGAACCAAAGGCACGTGGGCGGTGGTCGGCCTCACCACCAACGAATGGCGCTCGGCGTATGAGGTCTCCCTCTATGTCCGGGACCGGATGGGCATGACCATCATTCCGGTCAACCTTCCGGGCGACGATGTCCACGGCGAGAAGGGGTACCGTTCCCTGTCTGACATCCCGGCGGAGAAGCACCCGATCGACGTCGTGGACTGCTTCGTCAACTCCCACAGGGTGGGCGCAGTCATAGACGAGGCCATCGCAGTAGGCGCCAAGGCCGTCTGGCTGCAGCTGGGCGTCTTCGACGACGCCGCGACGGACCGGGCCAGGGCCGCCGGGCTGGACGTCGTCGTGAACGCGTGCCCCGCCCGCGAAGGCTGGCGCGTGGGCATCTAACGGCCCGGGAATGACGATCAACAGATCGGGAAGAGTCGGTTACAAAATGTGACCGGCTTTTTCTGTATCCGGCCTCCTGCCGTGTGAGATGGACTCGTAACCATCCCGAGCGGCTGAGAGATCTGGCTCCGTGACGCCGCAGCAACCCCCTCCTTTGAGGACGGTGCTACCGCCAGGACCGATGGAGAACCACTGTGTTCTGAGGCTCCCCGGCTTCGCTCAGCGCTGCCCGGAAGCCAGGACCCAGGGCTTTCCTCGGGCGAGCCCGGAGGAAATCATGAACACGCAGACAGCGGCAGCGCCGCGGCCCCGAGCAGGTGGGGGCCTGTGATCGAGATCCAGAACGTCAGCACGTCATTCGGTTCGGCCGCGGGACCTTTCACGGCCGTCGATGACGTCAGCCTGCACATCAGGCGGGGCACCATCCAGGGCATCATCGGGTTCTCCGGCGCCGGCAAATCCACGCTGCTGCGCAACATCAACCTCCTCGAGCGCCCGACGTCGGGCCGCGTCCTGGTGGACGGCGTGGACCTGGTGACCCTGTCCGACGCCGAGCTCCGGACCAAGCGGCATGACATCGGCATGATTTTCCAGCACTTCAATCTCCTCAACAACCTCACAGCCCAGGAAAATGTGGAGCTGTCCCTGAAGTTCGCCGGCGTCGGGAAGGCGGAACGCCGGCGGCGGGCCGCCGAAACCCTGGAAATCGTGGACCTCGCCGACAAAGCGGGAACGTATCCGGCCAAACTCTCCGGGGGCCAGAAACAGCGGGTGGCGATCGCCCGCGCCCTTGCCACCGGGCCCAAAGTGCTGCTCTGTGACGAGCCGACGTCGGCCGTGGATCCCCGGACGACGTCATCGGTCCTGCAATACCTGGCCGACGTCAACGCCGAATTCGGCATCACAATCGTGGTGGTCACCCACGAGATGAATGTCATCAAGGCCATCGCGGACAACGTCGCGGTCATGGAAGAAGGCCGGGTGGTGGAGCAGCTCGACCTCGCCGAACTCCAGCGCCCCGGTTTCCACCCGGCGACGTCGATCGGCCGCTACCTGGTCTCCGATGAGATCCAGCTGGACCGCTCCGGGAGGGGCACCCACACCACAGCCGCGTCGGAGGGCCTGATCAATGTTTGACCGCATCCTGGAAGTCCTGCCCGAAATCGGCGTCGCCATGGGACAGACCCTCACCATGCTGCTGGTGGCCATCCCGCTGGCGGTGCTGCTCGGGACACCGCTGGGTGTCCTGCTCTACACCATCGGTCCCAACGGGCTCAAGCACAGGCCAAAGCTGCACCGGGTCCTGGACGGGCTGGTCAACCTGCTCCGCTCGTTCCCGTTCCTGATCCTGCTGATCGCGATCATTCCCGTGACCAGGTTCATTGTCGGCACGACCATCGGCACGGCCGCCGTCATTGTCCCGCTGACCCTCAACGCCATTCCGTATTTCGCCCGCTTCGTGGAACAGAACCTGAGCCAGCTCGGCGGCGGAGTGGTCGAAGCGGCACGGTCCATGGGCGCCAGCCGGTCCCAGATCGTCCGGGACGTCCTGATTGTGGAGGCGAAGCCCGGACTCGTCAGCTCCATCACCATCATGACCGTCAGCTTCATCTCCTACTCGGCGATGGCCGGACTGGTGGGCGGCGGCGGAATCGGCGACTTCGCCATCCGGTACGGCTATTACCGCTACGAAACGCCGCTCATGATCACCGCCATTGTCCTGATGATCCTGCTGGTCACCATCGTTCAGCTGGGCGGATCCTATGTTGCCCGGCGCCTGGACAAGCGCCTCTGAGCGCCGGCAGCACCCTCGTCCCACCTCCCACAGCGGAAAGCACCCCATGACTTCAACGCCCAGTACCCGTTTCGACGGACCCCGCCCGCGCCTGCTGATCAGCGCCTTCGTGATGAACACGTCCAGCCACATCATGGGCGGCCAGTGGCGGCGCCCGGAAGCCCAGCAGCACCGGTTCAACGAACTCCAGCTCTGGATCGACCTGGCCCGCCAGCTCGAAGGCGCCAAGTTTGACGCGATCTTCTTCGCCGACGTCGTCGGTCTCTACGGCGACTACGACGGCGGGTGGGCATCGCTGCTGAAAAAGGGCCTGCAGGTGCCGTCCAACGACCCCCTCATCCTGCTGTCCGCGCTCGCCACGGGAACGCGGGAGATCGGGCTGGCCGCGACGTCGTCGGTGATTCAAAGCCATCCGTTCCAGTTCGCCCGGCAAATGTCCACGCTGGACCACATCAGCGGCGGCCGCGTGGCCTGGAACATCGTCACCAGCGTGCTGGAAAACGCGCACCGGAACTTCAACGCCACCGAGCTGACCAAGCATGACGAACGCTACGACTGGGCGGACGAATACGTCGAGGCCGCCTACAAATTGTGGGAAGGATCCTGGGAAGACGACGCGCTGCTCCGGGACAAGGCGACCGGGGTCCACGCGGACCCGGAGAAAGTCAGCAAGATCTACCACCGCGGGCCCCGGTACTCGATCGACGGACCCCACCTCGCGGCCCCTTCACCGCAACGCACCCCGGTGCTTTTCCAGGCCGGGAGCTCCGGCCGCGGCCAGCAGTTCTGCGCCGCCAACGCCGAGGCCACCTTCACACTCGCGCCGAGCACCGAGGTGGCCGCGAAGTACACCGCGGCCGTCCGGGAACAGGCCGTTGCCGCCGGCCGCCATCCGGATGACGTGAAGTTCCTCCAGGGCATGCACTTCGTGGTGGGCGGCACCGAAGCCGAGGCGAACCGCAAAGCCGACGAGCTCGAGGACAGCCTGGACATTGAAGCCCTGCTGGCCCACGTGGGCGGCGGGTTCGGCGTCGACCTCGGCGGCCTGCCGCTGGACACCCCGCTCGGGGACCTTGAAACGGAAGGCAGCCAGGGACATCTCACGGCTATCCGCGCCTCCGTCCGCGGCGGCAACCCCACCCTCCGCGACATTGCGCTCTACCGCAGCCGGGCCAACCGGGTGGTGGGAACGCCGGACCAGATTGCCGACCGTCTCGAGCAGTGGCAGGACGCCGGAATCGACGGCATCAACATCATCAACCAGACCATCCCCGGCTCCTACACCGACTTCATCGACGGTGTGCTGCCGGAACTGCGCAGCCGCGGCCTCGCCCAGACCGGCTACGCGCCGGGAACCCTGCGCGAGAAGCTCTTCGGCGCCGGGCCACGGCTCAACGGACGGCACCCCGCCGCGGCCTTCCGGGGAGCCTTCACCGAATTCTCCGCGGCGGCCGAAAACCAGCCCGCCAGCGTTACCGCCCAGTCATAGCCCAGCGCGAACCACCACAAAGGACCAAGACCATGCAGCGTAGAAATTTCCTCAAATATGCCCTCGCCGGTGCCGGTGCTGTCTCCGCCGCGGCACTGACCGGCTGCGGCCTCACCAACCCCGGCGGTGCCGGCGCCAGCGGCGGCAAGACGATCAAGATTATCGTCACCGAGTCCGCCCCGTACCAGGAACCGACCAAGCTGGCCCAGAAGCTGCTCGCGGCCCAGGGCTGGACCCTGGAGCCCACGTACGTCACGGACATCATCCAGCCCAACCTGGCCGTGGCCAACGGCGAATTCGACGCCAACTTCTTCCAGCACAACGCCTACCTGAAGCAGTTCAACCAGGACAAGGGCCTGGAGAACGTGGGACTGTTCTACGTCTACAGCGCCCCGGGCGGCATCTGGTCTGACAAGTACAAGTCCCTGAACGAGCTCCCGGACGGCGCCAAGATCGGCATTCCCGTGGACCCGGCGAACAACGGCCGTGCCCTGTTCATGCTGCGCGACGCCGGCCTGCTGGAGCTGTCTGACGCCACCGTGATCCACACCTCGCAAAAGAACATCGCGGCCAACCCGAAGAAGCTGCAGTTCGTGGAAGTGGACCAGCAGTCCCTCGCCAAGACCCTTCCTGATGTCGACGCCGGCTTCCTGGTCGCCCGCATGGCCGCGGATGCCGGGCACAGCAAGGACGACGCGCTGGCCTTCGAAACGGATGCGGACCAGGTCCCGTTCCGGATCGTGGTTGCCGGGCGGAAGGATTTTGCCGGGTCGGAGAAGGCCGCGGCCCTTAAGGCCGCCTTCCAGTCCCCGGAGGTCAAGGCCTGGTTTGCCAGCTACCAGAAGGGCATCCTGCCCACCCCCTGGGACCAGGATCCCGCCGCCGACGCCGCCAAGCTCTAGCCCGGCCACCAGCAACCAAGGGAACGCATGTCCTACGCACCAGAGACCACAGCTCCCGGAGCACCATCGGTCGCAGCCGCCTACACCGAGGCGCCGTCGGCCGAAGCCGCCTACGAGAGGCTGGCGCAGCGTTTCCGGCCCGTGTTTGCCCGGATCGCGGAGGGCGCGCTGGCCCGCGAGCAGGACAGGGTCCTGCCCTTCGAACAGGTCCGCTGGCTGAACGAGGAAGGCTTCGGCCGGCTGCGGGTGCCCACGGAACACGGGGGCGACGGCATCGGCTTTGAGCCCTTCTTCCGGCTGCTCATCGAACTCGCCGAGGCGGATTCCTCCGTGGCCCACCTCTACCGCTCGCACTTCGCGTTCGTGGAAACCGTCGGTCTGGAATCCGCGGACTTCCGGAACCGCTGGTACCCGAAAGTGGTGGCCGGCGAGATCTTTGGAAACGCCGCCACGGAGAAATCCGGCAATGTCCTCGGCACCACCGGAACCAAGCTGACCCGCCACGGCGGGGACTGGCTCTTGAACGGCAGGAAGTACTACACCACCGGCACCATCTTCGCCGAGTGGATTGCCGTCATGGCCAGCACCGCGGGCGTGGAGGGCCGGCAGTACGCCGTGGTCAGCACCACCCAGCCCGGAGTGGAAATCCTCGACGACTGGGACGGGTTCGGCCAGCAGCTGACCGGCACCGGCACCACGATTTTCCGTGACGCCGTGGTGCCGGACACCAACATCATCCGGCGCTCGGAATCCACCACGCACGAGCCGGCCTTCTTCCAGCTGGTCCTGCTCGCCGTCCTGGCGGGCATCGGCCGGGCGGCGCTGGCCGACGCGAGGGCGCTGGTCCGCGACCGCAAACGGACCTTCAACACCGGTTCCGGCGAGCTGTTCCGCAGCGACCCGCTGATCCTGCAGCTCGTCGGCCAGCTCTCGGCCAAGGTCTTCGCGGCGGAATCCGTGGTGCTGGCCGCCGCCCGGGAGCTCGACGCCGGCGCGGACCAGAACCTGGATCTCACCCCGGAACAACGCTACGTCCGCGGCGAGATCGCGGTGGAAAAGGCGCAGCTGCTGGTGCCCGAACTCGTCCAGTCCGCGGCCCAGCAGCTCTTCGACGTCACCGGGGCATCCGCCACGTCGAAGTCGAAATCGCTGGACCGGCACTGGCGCAACGCCAGGACCGTTTCCACCCACAACCCCGCCGTGTTCAAGGCCCGCACCGTGGGCGACTACGAAGTCAACGGCACCACTCCCGAAGGGCTGCACAGCATCGGCGACGCCCGCACCGCCGCGCAGGCAGGGTGAGGCGGGCCGCAGCCGGATAGCCCGCGCAGCCGGGCAGGCCGCAGCCGGATAGGCTCGTGCCATGGACGTTGCCACCCTCCGCGAGATCTGCCTGAGCTTCCCCGGTGCGTTTGAGGATTTTCCTTTCGGCCCGGAGACATCGGTTTTCAAGGTGCGGGCGGGGATCGCCGGCGGCACGAGGCAGGACGCCAAGATGTTCGCGGCATCGGCCATGGACCCGGCCGACTGGTCCGTGAGCCTCAAATGCGAGCCGGCCCTGGCCGAACAGCTGCGGGCCATCCACCCGGAAATCACCGGCGCCTGGCATATGAACAAGACGCACTGGAACGGGGTCCGGCTGGACGGATCGTTGCCGGACGGCATGATCCGGGACATGGTGGAGGATTCCTATGACCTGGTGGTCGCCTCGTTCAGCCGGAAGCAGCGGGAACAGCTGGGCTGGGCGGGACTGGCCAGGGGCGAGGACACATGAGCGGTGATCCTGGTGCCGGCGCGCGGGACGGGCTGAACTATCCGGGCATTGGCTCCACTGAGCACGGCCAGGCGCCGAAGGGCTTTCCCTGCCTGGTGTCCCGGGCATACCTCGGCGACGGCCCGGCACTGTACCGGAGGGTGGCGCAGGGGATTCTGACGTGGCAGCTGCAGAGACGCTCCGGGCTGCGCGTCCGCACCGACTCCGACGCCGTCGTGCCCGGCGCGCGCGTGGTGAGCGGATTCGGCGTCGGCCCCTTCCGGATCAACGCGCCCTGCGAGGTGGTGTGGGTGCGCCGGCCGGTGCCCGGCGACGGGCCGCAACGAGCCGGGTTCGGGTACGGCACACTGCCCGGTCATCCGGTGCGGGGCGAGGAGGCCTTCGAAGTGGAGATCGACGCCGCCGGCCGGGTGTTCCTGAAAATCACGGCCTTCAGCCGGCCGTCCAACTGGTTCTTCGCGGCCGGCCGCGCCCTCACGGGACGGGCACAAAGGCATGTCACTTCCCGCTACATTGGGAGTGCACACGAACTGGCCGCAGGTGAAAGCTGATCAGGAGCAGATGGATGCTGGAACAGAAAACCCTTGACCAATTGTGGAACTTCGACGACCCCGCCGGGTCCGAAGCCCGGTTCCGGGCGGCGGCCGCAGATGAACGCTACGACGCCGACGAACGCGCCGAACTCACCACCCAGCTGGGCCGGGCCATCGGGCTGCAGGGCCGCTACGAGGAAGCCGACGCCCTGCTGGATGCGGTTGATGCCGACGAGCCCACCGTCGCGGTGCGGGTGCTGCTGGAACGCGGCCGGGTGCTCAATTCCAGCGGCCACCCCGAGATGGCCGTGCCGCTGTTTGAACAGGCGGCCGAACTGGCTGACTACCTGGTCGAGGAATTCCTGGCCGTGGACGCGCTGCACATGCTCGCCATTGCCGACTCCGCCCACGCCGAGACCTGGACCCGGAGCGCCCTGGAGTACGCGTCCACGGTTCACGATGAGCGGACCAAACGGTGGGTGGTTTCGCTGCACAACAACCTCGGCTGGACGCTGCATGACGCCGGCCGGTGCACCGAGGCCATGGTGGAGTTCCAGCTCGCCGAACAGTGGGCCGACCGGATCGGCACCCCGCGGCAGCAGGAACTGGCCCGCGAGGCCATCAAGGCCTGTTGACCCGCCAACTGGCCATGTGACCCGGCATTGTCATGCTGGAAGAATGGAACCTCCGGAAAACCAATGAAAGGCTTCAGCCCATGATCTTCATCGTCGTCAAATTCAAGGTCAAGCCGGACTGGTCGGAGCGCTGGCTGGGACTCGTGAACGATTTCACCCAGGCCACCCGCCAGGAGCCCGGCAACCTGTGGTTCGACTGGTCCCGCAGTGTGGAGGACCCCAATGAATTCGTCCTGGTTGAGGCCTTCAAGGATGACGCCGCCGGGGCCCACGTGAACAGCGCCCACTTCAAGCAGGCTATGGCGGACATGCCTCAGGCGCTGGCCGAGACGCCCCGGATCATCAGCCGGCAGCTCGACGGCGACGGCTGGGACCGGATGGGCGAGCTCACCATCTAACCGGCATCGATTGCAGTGGGCCCACGCCGGCAGGGTTCCCTGGCCGGGCTTGCGAGGCTAGGGGGCAGCTGGGGAGCAATGGATACGCTTATGGCATGTGGATCGGCTGGATTGAATTCGACATCCTTCTGGGCGACGTTCACAGCCTGAAGGAGAAACGTTCCATGGTGCGGCCGCTGCTTGCGGAGCTGAAGCGCCGCTTTGATGTCTCCGTGGCCGAGGTCGGGGACCACGAGCAACACCGGCGCACGCAGTTGGGCGCCGGCCTGGTGGCAGCAGACCGGGCACACGTCGTGGAGGTACTGACCGCCGTCGAACGCTTCGTGGCGGCCCGGCCCGAACTCGAACTCCTCAGCGCACGGCAACGGGAGCTCCGCAGCGACGATTAAACAACGCGGGGTCACTTACCGCCCGTCCCGAGGGGATTTATGGGCGGTAAGTGACCCCGCGTTGCTTTGAGCGGTGGGGCTTAGCCGAAGTACTTCGGCAGGGTCGCCTCGTGGGCTTCGCGGAGCGCGTCGAGGCTCATGGTCTCGACACCGTTGATCTCCAGCGTGCCGCCCTCGGCGTCCACCACACCGATCCGGACGTGCGCGAAGCCGCGGGCGGTGCACATGTCCGTGAAGCGGATTTCCTCCGAGCGGGGCACAGCGACGACGGCGCGGCCCTGGGTTTCGGAGAACAGCGCCGTGAACAGGTCCACGCCGTCGCGGTCCAGGACGTCCTGCAGGGCGATTCGGGCGCCCACGCCGTAACGCAGGGACGACTCCACGAGGGCCGCGGCGAGGCCGCCTTCGGAGAGGTCGTGGGCGGAATCCACCATGCCGTCGCGGGAGGCGTTGATCAGGATCTGTCCCAGTTCGCGCTCGGCGTCGAGGTCAACCTTCGGCGGCAGGCCGCCCAGGTGTCCGCGCATGTTCGACCATTCCGAACCGTCCAGCTCTGCCGCCGTCGTGCCCAGCAGGTAGATGGCCTGGCCGTCTTCCTTCCAGCCCGACGGCGTGCGGCGGGCGACGTCGTCGAACTTGCCCAGCACTGCCACCACGGGGGAGGGGTGGATGGGGGTGGTCCCGGTCTGGTTGTACAGCGAGACGTTGCCGCCGGTGACCGGGATGCCGAGGACCATGCAGGCGTCGGACAGGCCGCGGATGGCTTCGGCGAGCTGCCACATGACGTCGGGGTCCTCGGGGGAGCCGAAGTTCAGGCAGTCGCTGACGGCCATCGGCACGGCACCTGAGGTGGCGACGTTGCGGTAGGCCTCGGCCAGGGCCAGCTGAGCGCCGTGGTACGGGTCCAGGTAGGTGTAGCGGCCGTTGGCGTCGGTGGCCAGGGCCACGCCGAGGCCGGTTTCCTCGTCCACCCGGACCACGCCGGCGTCGTCCGGGAACGCCATGGCGGTGTTGCCGCCGACGTAGCGGTCGTACTGCTTGGTGATCCAGGACTTGTCGCACATGTTCGGGGAGGCGACGAGCTCGGTGATGGCGGCGGCCAGGTCCGCCGGGGCGGAGGGACGGCCGGCGTCCTGCACGGACCCGGTGAAGGAGTCGGCCTGGACGGCGTCCTGCCATTCGGGGCGGGCATACGGTCGGTCGTAGACCGGGCCGTCGTGGGCCACGGTGCGCGGGTCGACGTCGACAATGACCTCGCCTTCCCACGTGATGATGAGGCGGCCGGTGTCGGTCACCTCGCCCAGCCAGGAGTACTCCACCGCCCACTTGTCCATGACCGCTTCAAACGCGGCGATGTTTTCCGGGGTGACCACGGCCATCATGCGTTCCTGCGACTCGGACATCAGGATTTCGCCCGGGGTCAGGGTGGGGTCGCGGAGCAGCACGGAGGTCAGCTCGACTTCCATGCCGCCGTCGCCGTTGGAGGCAAGCTCGGAGGTGGCGCAGGAAATGCCGGCGGCGCCGAGGTCCTGGATGCCCTCCACCAGGGATCCCTTGAACAGCTCCAGGCAGCACTCGATCAGGACCTTCTCGGCGAACGGGTCGCCCACCTGGACCGCGGGGCGCTTGGACGGCTTGGTGTCATCGAAGGACTCCGAGGCCAGCACGGAGGCGCCGCCGATGCCGTCGCCGCCGGTGCGGGCACCGAACAGCACCACCTTGTTGCCCTTGCCGGAGGCGTTCGCGAGGCGGATGTCCTCGTGGCGCATCACGCCGACGGCCAGCGCGTTCACCAGCGGGTTGCCCTGGTACACGGAGTCGAAGACCATTTCGCCGCCGATGTTGGGCAGGCCCAGCGAGTTGCCGTAGCCGCCGATCCCTGCCACCGCGCCGTGCATGACGCGGGCGGTGTCCGGGTGGTCAATGGCGCCGAAGCGCAGCGGATCCATCACCGCTACCGGGCGGGCGCCCATAGAGATGATGTCGCGGACAATGCCGCCGATGCCGGTTGCGGCGCCCTGGTAGGGCTCCACGAACGACGGCGAGTTGTGGGACTCAATCTTGAACGTCACGGCCCAGCCGTCGCCCAGGTTGGTGACACCGGCGTTTTCGCCGATTCCCACGAGCATGTCCTTCTTCATTTCCTCGGTCACCTTGTCGCCGAACTGGCGCAGGTGGTTCTTCGAGGACTTGTAGGAGCAGTGTTCGCTCCACATCACCGAGTACATGGCCAGTTCCGCGCCGGTGGGGCGGCGGCCCAGGACCTTGACCACCTCGTCGAACTCGTTCTGCTTCAGGCCCAGTTCGGCCCAGGGGAGTTCGGTGTCCGGGGTCTTGGCCGCGTTCTCGACGGTGTCGATGTTGAACTTCCGGGCGGTCTCCGCGGGTGCCGCCACTGCGGGTGTCTCCGTCATTTGTTGTCTCCCACGATCTTGTTCAGGACAGAGGTGAAGAACCCGAGGCCCTCGGTGCCGGAGCCGAGCTCGGGACCGAAGCCGGCCTCCACAGCGTGCTCGGGGTGCGGCATGAGGCCCACCACGTTGCCCGCGGCGTTGGAAATGCCGGCGATGTCGCGCCGAGAGCCGTTCGGGTTGAAGCCGACGTAGCGGAACACAACGCGGCCTTCGGCCTCGAGCGCGTCCAGGGTCTTCTCGTCGGCGATGTACTGGCCGTCCTGGTTCTTCAGCGGCACGGTGATTTCCTGGCCGGCGGCGTAGTCCCCGGTCCAGGCGGTGGTGTTGTTTTCCACGCGCAGGACCTGGTCGCGGCACATGAACTTCAGGTGGTCGTTCTTGATCATGGAACCGGGCAGCAGGTGCGACTCGGTCAGGATCTGGAAGCCGTTGCAGATGCCCAGCACGGGCAGCTTGGCCTCGGAATTGGCGGCGTCGATGATCCTGGACATCAGCGGCGCGAAGCGGGCGATCGCGCCGGCGCGGAGGTAATCGCCGTACGAGAACCCGCCGGGAATCACGACGGCGTCAACGTCACCCAGGGTGGTGCCGGCGTGCCAGAGCTCCACCGGGGTGGCGCCGGCCAGACGGACCGCACGGGCGGCGTCGCGGTCGTCCAGGGTGCCGGGGAAGGTGACGACGCCGATCTTCGCACCCGCGAGCCGGGGGTTGGCGGCGACGGCGACGGCCTCGCCGATCAGGGGGAGTTCAGTCATTTCAGGCCTCAACGACCTCGACGTTGACGACGTCCTCGATGACCGGGTTGGACAGCAGGGTCTCCGCGGCGTCGCGGGCCTGGGCCAGGATCTCCTCGGTCACCTCGCCGTCGACCGTGAGTTCAAAGCGCTTGCCCTGGCGGACAGAGCTGAAAGCGGTGAAGCCCAGCCGGGGCAGAGCACCGACGATGGCCTTCCCCTGCGGGTCCAGAATCTCGGGCTTGGGCATGACGTCGACAACGATCCGGGGCATCCGGTAACTCCTGTGCGTGAGCGTTGGGTAAGGGCGCAGCGGAGTGGTGCCGTCTCACGCCGATCCGCTGTGTGTTGGACTGGTGAATACAGCGTGAAAGGGCGCTCCGCGAGCTTGCATGCCCATTCTACCGGCCACCGTGCGTCCGGCCGTATTCGGGCGGGGAGTGTGAACGCGGCCTCCCCGGCAGGTCCTTGAGCTGGGGAGATGGCGTCGCGGGGGCGGCTGCGCCCTATGGTCGGGGCTGCCGCGGGTCAGTAGGATGTGCGCATGGCTGAGAAACCGAAATCCGTGGTGTTGTCTGTTGTGGCCGTCGCAGTGTTCGCCGGGCTGGGCCGGATGGTTCTGCAGAAGATCAAGGCTGACCGTGCGGCGAAGGCGACCAAGGTGGCCGGCCCCCTGGATGAGAAGACCCGCGCATGGATCAGCGACGTGGTCCGGACTCCCCGAAAATAGGCCGGCGGATCACGAGCGGGCCGGCGGCGGGCCCGAAGATCGTAAGTCGTCGCGGCCTCCGGCGCTGAGCCGGCGCATGCTGGCGTAGGCACTGTGCCAGCCGGAGTCCAATTGACGCAGTTCAGCATCCTCGCCATCGCATCGTGTCGTATTGCGTGACAAATTTTAAATACCTCCTTGTGGTCTATGTCATATCTCGCTCTCGGTCTGTACTGTATGAATCGGCTGGTATCCGTGGGGGCGGGCCGGGCGACCGCCCGGTGAGTTCCCGCCAGTCCGTTGGGCCCGGCGTTGGAGTCGGGCCGTTCCTTTACGAAAGGTTCAAACACTCGTGACATCACCAGGAAAGAGCTTCCTTCGAAGCGGGGGACTCCGGAGGGCCGCGGCACTGACCCTGGGCTTGCCGGTTCTTCTGTCCAGCATCGCGATCGCCCCCGCCAATGCGGCCCCGGCGCAAGGCCCGGGCGTAGCCGGCGTCGCACAGAAGAATATTGATCCGAACAACTACAAGGACGGCCGCTACATAGTGGTCATGGCGGAGAAGCCTTCCGCGACTTACGACGGCGGGACGGCCGGCCTGCCGGCCACCAAGCCTGCCTCCGGCAAGAAACTGGATGCCACCAAGGCCGAAGTCAAGCAGTACAAGGCCCACCTGGAACAGAAGCAGGCCCAGGTGGCCGGCCAGCAGGGCGTCAAGATGCAGCGCCAGTTCACCGCAGCCCTCAACGGCTTCAGCGCCAAGCTGACCGCGGACCAGGCCGTGAAACTGGCCCGGGACCCGTCGGTCCTCGTCGTCGCGCCGGACACGGAGAACGCACCCGATTACTCCACCGCCGACTTCCTGAAGCTCAGCGGGCCCAACGGCACGTGGAACACCAAGTTCGGCGGCCAGGACGCGGCCGGCAAGGGCGTCGTGGTCGGCGTCATTGACACCGGCTACACCCCCTCCAGCGCCTACTTTGCCGGCCAGGAGGTCAAGCCCCTCACCGGAAATCCCGTCGTCGGCGTGCCGTACCGCACCCCGGACGGCAAGATCGCGATGCTCAAAGCCGACGGCGAAACCTTCAAGGGCGAATGCCAGGTCGGCACCGACTTCGACGGCACCGCCTGCAACTCCAAGGTCCTGAGCGCCCGCTACTTTGGCGAGGACTTCGCGGCCACTGTCCCGCCGGAAGACTGGGCTCCGGGCGAACGGCTGTCCCCGGTCGACGCCGCCAGCCACGGAACCCACACCGCCAGCACGGCTGCCGGCAACGCCAATGTCGAGGCCATGGTTGACGGCAGGAGCTTCGGGCTGACCAGCGGCATCGCGCCGGCCGCCAAGCTCTCCGTTTACAAGGTCTGCTGGGAAGACAACGATCCCAACTCCGGTGGGTGCTACTCGTCCGCGTCCGTCGAGGCCATCAACAAGGCCATCGAGGACGGCGTGGACGTCCTGAACTACTCCATCTCCGGCGCCACGGATACCACCACCGATCCGGTCTCCCTGGCATTCCTGTCCGCCGCCTCGGCCGGGATCTTCGTCGCGGTCTCCGCCGGCAACTCCGGCCCGACCGCCAGCACCGTCAACCACGGCGCGCCCTGGCTGACCACGGTCGCGGCCACCAGCTTCTCGCAGGAACTGCAGGGCACGGTCGAGTTCTCCGACGGCAGCAAATACCGCGGCGCCAGCATCATGAACGGCCAGGTTTCCAATGCCGGCGTCGTGCTGGCAGCCAACGCAGGAGCCGCCGGGAAAGCCAGCCCGAATCTGTGCGGCCCCGATTCGCTGGACCCGGCCAAAATCACCGGCAAAGTTGTGGTCTGTGACCGCGGCGTCGTGGACCGCGTCGCAAAGAGCGCCGAAGTCAAGCGCGGAGGCGGCGTCGGCATGATC
Organism: Arthrobacter sp. P1_B9; assembly: GCF_056406495.1. Lineage (NCBI taxonomy): Bacteria > Bacillati > Actinomycetota > Actinomycetes > Micrococcales > Micrococcaceae > Arthrobacter > Arthrobacter sp. P1_B9. The sequence goes on along the minus strand of NZ_JBFUAA010000005.1, from coordinate 240,210 downwards.
CTCGTCAACCTGTCCGTCTCCTCACTGGACACGGATAAACACTCAGTCCCCACCGTCCACGTGAACCCGCCCGCCACCGAGGCCATCAAGGCCAAGGTCACGGCCAATCCGGCCATCACGGTTTCCCTGGTCAACAAGGACACCACCGGACTGCCCCTCGAGGCGCAGCCGCAGATCGCCGGGTTCTCTTCCCGCGGCCCGCTGCTCGCTGAAGGCTCCGACCTCCTCAAGCCCGACGTCGCGGCGCCCGGCGTGGCCGTGCTGGCCGGCGTTTCGCCGATCGGCACCGGAGGCGACAACTTCGGTTTCCTTTCCGGCACCTCAATGGCCTCCCCGCACGTAGCCGGCTTCGGCGCGCTGATCCTGGCCATGAAGCCCACGTGGTCCCCGGCGGCGGTCAAATCCGCGATGATGACCACCACTAGCGACGTCAAGAACGCCGACGGATCCAAGAACACCGATGTCTTTGCCACCGGCGCAGGCCAGGTGGACCCGGCCCGCGTGCTGGATCCGGGCCTCGTCTACGACGCCAGCGAGGCAGACTACCTGGAGTTCATCCACGGAACCACCAAGGCGCGGGACATGAACCTGCCCTCCTTCGCCCTCGGCAACCTGGCCGGGAAGATCGAGGTCACCCGCACGCTGACCGCCCTGACCCCGGGGGTCTACAAGGCCCAGTTCAACGTTCCCGGCATCAAGGTCAGCGTGACCCCGGCTGTTCTGAACTTCCGCGCCGCCGGCGAGAAGCGCACGTTCAAGGTCTCCTTTGAGAACCAGGGCGCGCCCCTTGGCAAGTTCGCGACCGGTTCGCTGACCTGGCAGGGCGCCAATAAGAATGTGGCGTCGCCGATCGCGGTCCGTCCGCAGTCGGTCGTGGCCTTGTCCGACGTCGCCTTCACCTCCGAGGGTGGCAGCGGTTCCGGTGCCATCAAGGTGGTCTCCGGCACGAACGCGCCGACCAACATGACCCTCGACGGTCTTTCGAAGGCCGACTCCACGGCCGTCGAGCTCGTCCCGGGTCCGTTCACCGGCGGCCCGGATGCCTCCAACGTAGTCAAGGACGTCACAGTCGTGGCCGGCTCCCCGCTGGCCAAGTTCTCGGTCATTTCCGCGGATCCGAAGGCTGACTTCGACATGTACGTCATGACCCCGAACGGTCCGCTGACGGTCGCGACGTCGTCGGCCAGCGAATCGGTGTCCATCCCCAACCCGACCCCGGGTAAGTACACGATCTACGCCAACCTGTACGCCAGCCCGAACAACCAGGCCACCAAGGCCTCGGTCGACGCCGCCGTGCTCGGCAAGGTCGAGGGCAAGGCCTCGCTGAGCCCGAACCCGCTCCGGCTCGCCAACGGCAAGGCCGGCAAGGTCACGCTGAGCTGGGATGGGCTTCAGGTCGGTTCGTACATCGGCCGGGTCACCTTCGCCGGCGCCAGCGATCCCACGTTCGTCTCAGTCCTGGTGACCCCGGCCGGGACCGTCGTGGTCCCGCCGACCTCCGAGGACCAGGATTCCAATGACGGTCCGGGTGACGACGCCGATGGCGACAACTCCCACAAGGACAAGAAGGACAAGGGCAAGAAGGTGAAGGAGGAGCAGGGCAAGATGCAGAACAGCGATCAGTCCTTCGCCCCGAACTACGCCATCTAGGCGACGCCATTTAGGCAGAAGCAGCACCAAAATACGGCATCGGCCGGCGGCTCACACCGCCGGCCGTTGCCGTTTAATCCGCCGGGGGCGGAGCCGGGAGAGCCGAGCGCGCGGGAAAGGTCGGGGCGGACCCGGTCCCGGGCCGGCCGGCGGAGCCTGGAGAGCCCAGAGGCCGCGGGCGTCCGTGCCGTGAAGGCTCAGATTGCCCCGGTGGATCCCGCAACCCCGCCCAGCAGCGGCGCCATCGCCCGCCAGCGGGCGATCTCGCAGCCATCGGTGCGGCTGAACGTGCTGTGGACTTCCCGGCCCAGGAACCAGCCGGTCACCACGGCGACCTGCGGACCCCCGTACTGCTGCGTGCACATCTTCGGCGGCCCCGGCTTGGGAAAGAAGATCGCCTCGCCGTGGCGCCGGACGGCCGCGAGGGCGGCGGCGGGATCCGGCAGGGTGGATGCGGCGGAGGCGGCGCCGTCGCCGGCTTCCAGCCTGAAGGTGTATTCGGGCGCGCCGGGAGCCTCGGTGAGGCGAACGGTCAGCTCGACGTCGTTGCGCCCGTGCCGGTCGTCGCGGGGGCTGGCTGTGTCTGTCATGACGGTCCCTTCAAGCTGTTGTCCGGTTCCGTGTGCCGGTCTGCGGTGGTGGGGGCGGACTCGGCCGCGGCGTTGAGCTGCGGCGTTAGCTCCTGCAGCAGCCGCCCCCGCAGCTGCTGCGATTCGGCCGCGAACGCCCGCTGATAGTCAACGTACTCGGCTTTACCTTCCGGTGTCTCGATCCGGATCGCCGGATACCCCCAGTCGGCGAGGTCGTACGGCGACGCCCGCATGTCCATGGCCCGGATCCGCCACGAGAGTTCGAAACAGTCCATGACGAGCTCGCTGGGCAGCAACGGGGACAGCTTGTAGGCCCACTTGTATAGGTCCATGTTGGCGTGCAGGCAGCCCGGCTGCTCCATGGTGCGCTGGTTCCCCCGGCTGGGAACCATGCTGTTCAGCGGAACGGCGTCCGGGGTGTAGAAGCGGAAGGCGTCGAAGTGCGAGCACCGGATCCGGTTCTCCTCCACCACCTCGTCGGTGCGCCCGGACCCCAGCCGCAGCTGCAGGTACTCGTGCCGGAGATCGAACTTGTCCTGCCGGTAGACCATGGCCCACTCGTGCAGCCCGAAGCAGCCGAACTGGGCCGGCCGCGCGGCAGTCCCGGCCAGGATGATCCCTGCGAACTGCAGTGCCTCCCGGCGCTCCCTCAGGAAGGCGTCGACGTCGACCGTCACCGCCGGCGACTCCGCCGGCAGCCCGGCGGCCGCGAGTTCTGCGGCGTCGGCCGCGCGGTAATACTTCCACCCGGTCCGCGCCTCAGCCTCGGGGCCGGAGAGCACGACGCCGGCGCCCGGGTGCCAGCGCAGCAGCTGACCGGGCTTCTGGGTGTAGTAGGTGAAGAGGAAGTCCTCCACCGGGTGCTTCCGGCCGGCGGAGCGCCGCTCGAGGTAGGGGTCCGCGTAGCGGCGGACATGTTGGACGTGGGCGGTCTGGCGCGGCAGCCATTCTTCCTGCTGGAGGTGCAAGGGCTTAGCTCGCCCCGCCGGATGAGCCCAGAACATCTTTGGCGGCGTTCCAGGCGGCGATTTCACAGCCGTTTGTCAGGCTGAAGCTCGCCTGAACCGCCCTGCCATCCACGACGCCGGTGACTGTGGCCACCTGCGGGCCGCCGTACTGCTGGGTGCAGGTCTGGTTCTTGGCGGGCGGGGCGGGGCTGAGGATGGCCGGGTTGTTCTTGATGGCGATGCACGCGGCGGCGGCGTTGGGGTGCTGGCTTTCGGCCGCCGGAACCCCGTTTTGGCACACCAGCGTGAAGTTGGCCGCGGTGCCGGTTTCGTTCGGCTTGACCATGATGGCGAGTTCGGCGTTGCCCTTGCCCGGTCCGGACGGCAGCGGGACGGCGGAGGGGGACGGTGCCGGCGAGGTCGTCTCCGTCTCCGGCGACGGCGAGCCCGACGGCGCTGTGGGTGACGGGCTGGAGGGGGTGCCCGACGTCGTGCTGGGGGAGGGAGAAGGTGTGGGCCCGCCGTTCGGCGTGCAGGCGGCCAGTCCGGCCACGGCCACCAGGACGGCCGCCAGGACAAGTGCCGGGCGGCCCGATTGCGTGCGCATCAGCAGTCCTCCTCTGTTTTGCCCAGTCTACCGCCGGGGCGCGTCCTCCGGGCCGGGCCGTGTGGCGGCGATCAGGTCCATCATGGTGGCGTGCAGCTGGCCGACCTGTTCACGGGTCAGGCCCAGCCGGGCCATCATGATGCCCGGGACTTCGGTGGCCTGCTCCCGAAGGGCGGCGCCGCGCGGCGTCAGCCGGACATCCAGGGTGCGCTCGTTGCCTTCCATCCGCTGGCGGGTGATGAAGCCGGCCGTCTCGAGCCGGCGCAGCAGCGGCGAGATGGTTGCCGGCTCCTGGGCCAGGGCGTCGCTGATGTCGCGGACCGACCGCGGGCTCGCTTCCCACAGGCACAACATCACGAGGTACTGCGGGTGGGTCAGGCCGAGCCTGTCCAGGACGGGCTTGTAAGCGCCCACGACGCTGCGGGAGGCCACCGTCAGGGCGAAGCAGAGCTGCTGTTCCAGCAGGAGGTCGTCCTGCGCTGCCTGGGCGTCCGGCAGGCCGTTCGTGGCGTGGCCGCCCTGAATTGCTGGGGTTCCTTGGGTCACACCGACTCCTTCGAATGATTAGTGCACTAATGATTAGCGTACACTGGGAGCATTGTCTTGCTCCCAGGAAAGGATAGCCATGGCCAAGGAAAACGCCGTCGAGAGGTTCATGCGGGCCACCGGGAAGTTCCGGGCGGTGTTCGGGCCGGCAAACCGCAGTTCACTCGGCCACGAGATGACCGACCAGAACAGGCGGCTGCTGGCGGCGCGGCAGGCTGAAACTGAACAGTGGGAGACCTTGCACCGGCCCGACGGCAGCACTTATGTGGTGCCCCGAAACCCTGACGACAAATCCCTGCGCTAGGTCCCTTTTAGCGCCACCTCACCCGGGCCATTTCCCGCTGCCGGGCGTAAAATGAGGGCACTGACACACCGCTGTGCAGCATCCTGAACCATCCGGGACGAGGAAAGGGGGTGGGACTAGTGACACGTGCTGTCAGAGCTTTCATGGAAAAGACCGACAAGCTGAGGCTGCTGTTCGGGCCCGCAAATCGAGGCGACACCGCGGCGCCTGTAGTTCACAAGCACGACGACTTCGAGCACGCCTCGGAAGACGACCTGGCAGGTTTCGAAGTCGAGACGGACGACCACGGACACCACTACGCTGTCCGGAAAACGGATCTCGGGAAAGAAGAGGTCTGACGAGGCCCGCTTCGCCGGTTCCGGGTACCGGGGGCGTCCTGGGCGGCCGCGTGGTACGCGGCCGGAAACGTGGGAATTCGGCAGGAAACGTGGGAATTCGGCCGGAGTTGTGGGGAAGCGGCCGACGACGGGCGGAGACGGGGAAGGGAGCGGCAGGTGCCGCTCCCTTCCCCGTCTTTATGCGGTCCGGGGTCCGCCCGGATGCGCAGGTGCGGCTAGCGGCCGGTGCCGCCGTAGACCGTGGCCTCGTCCTCGCTGTCGAGGTCAAAGGCCCTGTGGATGGCGCGGACGGCGTCGTCGAGCAGATCCGCGTGGGTGACCACGGAGATCCGGATCTCCGAGGTGGAGATCATGTTGATGTTGATGCCGGCCTCGGAGAGGGCCGCGAAGAAGCGGGCGGACACACCCGGGTGCGAGCGCATGCCGGCGCCGATCAGCGAAAGCTTGCCGATCTTCTCGTTATATTCGATGCTCTCAAAGCCGATCCGGTCCTGCGCGGCGTGCAGGGCGGCCAGGGCCTCGGCGCCTTCGACGATCGGGAGGGTGAAGGAGATATCGGTCCGGCCCGTGCCGTGGGTGGACACGTTCTGGACGATCATGTCGATGTTCGAGTGGGCGTCCGCGATGACCTGGAAGATCGCCGCTGCCTTGCCGGGGATATCAGGTACGCCGACAACCGTGACCTTGGCTTCGGACCGATCGTGTGCCACACCGGAGATGATTGGCTGCTCCAAGGCAACTCCCTCTTGAGTCGTGATCTTGTCGTCGGCGCCGGGCAGAACCCAGGTGCCTTCGTTCTGGCTGAATGAGGAACGGACGTGCAGTGGCACCCCAAAGCGGCGGGCGTATTCAACACAGCGCAGGTGCAGAATCTTAGCGCCGGACGCGGCCAGTTCCAGCATTTCCTCGCTGGAGATGCGGTCGATCTTCCGGGCGGACGCGACCACGCGCGGATCGGCCGTGTACACGCCGTCGACGTCGGTGAAGATCTCGCAGACATCGGCGTCGAGCGCCGCGGCGAGGGCCACCGCCGTCGTGTCCGACCCGCCGCGCCCGAGCGTCGTGATCTCGTTCGTCGTGTGGCTCATGCCCTGGAACCCGGCCACGATCGCGATGTGCCCCTTGTCCAGGGCGGTGCGGATGCGGTGCGGGTCGACGTCGATGATCCGGGCCTTGCCGTGGATGCCGTCGGTGATCATGCCGGCCTGGGACCCGGTGAAAGACTGGGCCGAGGCGCCGAACTTGTTGATGGCCATGGCCAGCAGCGCCATGGAGATTCGTTCGCCGGCGGAGAGGAGCATGTCCATTTCGCGGGCGGGCGCGGAATCGGTGACCTGGCCGGCGAGGTCAAGGAGCTCATCGGTGGTGTCGCCCATGGCGGAAACCACCACGACGACCTCGTCGCCGGCGTTTTGGGCATCCACGACCCGCCGGGCGACGCGCTTGATGCCTTCTGCGTCAGCCACCGAGGAACCGCCAAATTTCTTCACGACAAGGTGCTTGGTGGCGGCGGCCGAGACGGGCAACGTCTGCGATCCGGGCTGGACTTCGGTAGTGGGCAAACTCATTCGCGCACCCTCACTGGATCATCGGGGTTCTGGGCCAGGCAACCAAACGGCGCGACGGCGTAACTTCTCACCCCAGTTTATCGCCGTGCCGCCCGCGCCGTTGAATTGTGACCGAATGGCAGACACTCCGGGTTTTGTCTCCACCGGACATGCCCAGTGCTGCGGGCAAGGAGTGGACATGCTCACTGCTGCCGCGGGACATGCTCATTCTTGGCGGGCTGGAGCGGGCATGAGGGCATTGTGTCCATTGTTGGGTGCGGGCGCGGGGCATGTCCGCTGGGCGTGGGCGTGGGCGTGGGCGTGGGCGTGGGCGTGGGCGCGGGGCATGTCCGCTAGCCGCGGTCCAGCCGGTAGCGCCAGGACGGGAGCTGCTTTCCCGCTGTGTCCTCCGCGACGGGGAAGAAGCGGTCCTTCCGGAAGCCCAGGCCCTCGAGTAGCCTTCGGGACGGGAGATTGGGCTCGTAGACTCCCGCGAAAATGGTCTCGCTGCCGCGGGCGCCGAAAAGCCAGTCGACCAGGGCGCCGGCGGCCTCCCGGCCGAGACCGAGCCCGTGGTGCTCCGGGTGAAGAACGTAGCCCAGGCTGGCTGAGTCTGCGGGAATCCGGCCGGGCGCCGGGGGTTCCTGCGTGTTCCAGGTCCGGGCGTCGCCAACGACTTCACCGGTGGCCCGGAGCTCGATCGCCCAGCCGAAGTGAAACCACTCGGCCGTGGAGGATGCCGCCGCGGACAGTGTCTGCTCAAGCCGGGCGCTGTTCTGCGCGGGGGTGAGCGGACCATGGGACAGGTACCGCGTGGCCGCCGGATGGGCCCGGAACCGGAGCAGGGCGCCGGCGTCGTCCGCTGTCAACGGACGCAACAGCAACCGCCCGGTGAGGAGCGGCGCCGGGGTGCCGCTGCCGGTGGTTGCCACGAATCCGTCAGCTCAGCTCAGGGCGTTGCGGCGGCCCTCGAAGGCCCTGCCGAGCGTGACTTCGTCGGCGTATTCCAGGTCCCCGCCCACGGGCAGGCCGGACGCCAGCCGGGTGACGGCGATGCCAATCGACTTGAGCATCCGGGCCAGATACGTCGCCGTGGCCTCGCCCTCGAGGTTGGGGTCGGTGGCGATGATGATTTCCTGAATGGCACCGTCGTTGAGCCGGGTCAGCAGCTCACGGATCCGGAGCTGTTCCGGACCGATCCCGGCGATCGGATTAATCGCGCCGCCCAGGACGTGGTACCTGCCGCGGAAGGACCGCGTGCGCTCCACCGCCAGGACGTCCTTGGATTCTTCGACGACGCAGATCACCGTGGGATCCCGGCGCGGGTCGCGGCAGATGTTGCACAGTTCCTGCTCGGTCACGTTCCCGCAAACCGTGCAGAACTTGACCCGTTCCTTCACGGTGGTGATGGCATCGACAAGCCGCTTCATGTCCTGGGGATCAGCCTCGAGGATGTGGAAGGCCAGCCGCTGGGCTGACTTCGGCCCCACTCCGGGAAGGCGTCCGAGCTCGTCGATCAGCTCTTGAACTGCGCCTTCGTACACAATGTCCTCGTTCTTTTGGAGTGGGGCCGGGGCCAGCCGGCAGGGGGTCTGCTAGAAGCGGGGCGGCAGGGGGCTTCCATCCAGGGAGCGCTCCTCCACCAGTTTCCCGCCCAGAATACGCTCGACGGCGGCCCGGCCGAAGACGCCCGATTCCTCGATCGTTTCGTCGTCGGCGCTGGGGATGTCCTGTACGTAGACGGTGGTCGCGGCGGCAGCTCGGGTGGGGGCCTTCGCCCGCCCGGCCTCGGCCTCGGGACTGTTCGACAGCCGCTGGTACAGGCTTTGCCGGCCTGCCGGGGCGGCGGCCTCGGGAACGGCAGTGACCGCAACAGCCTCCGCGACGGCAGCTACGGCAGCGGCGGCCACACGCGGCGCAACAGACTCCGCGACCGCCGGCGCCGGAGCCACTTCGGCCCGGGCCGGGTGGTCCGAGGCCAGTCCGGACGGCGCGGACACGACACCCGCGTACTCCGGGATCTGTGCCGCCGCCGGCTCGTAGTGCACAGGCTTCGGCTCGGGCTCGGGCGCAGCGGGTTCGACATCCGGGCTCGTGTACCGGCCGAGGTTCGAATCTGTGCCGACCGTCCAGACGCCGGGTGACTGCTCGACGGCGCGGGCCCACGCGTCATCCGACGCGTCCGGGTCTGCGCCCGGTGTCCGGGCCGGGGAACCAACGGTTTTGGACGCCGGCGCGGCAGGGGACTTGCGGGCCGGAGCGGTAGCGGCAGCCGCGGGCTCGGGGCGGCGCCGCGTGGCTACGGGCGAGGGGTCCCAATCCATTGGTGGTTCCTCGTCCAGCGGAGGGGCGTCCTCGTCCCGGGGCGGTCCCCAGTCGTCATCGGCGTCGGCGTAGGACCCGGAAGGCTCCGAAGGGCCGTCCGATTCGGCTGCTGGCTCGGCTGCGCGGACCGGCGCCTGGGCTGCGGGGGCGGGTGACTGCGGTTCCGCTGCCGGCGCGGCGGCACGGACCTGAGCCGGGGCCGCGGGGGCCGGAGTGGGTTGCGTCGAAGGCATTGAGGCGGCGGGAACGTGCGCCGGGGCCACCCGCGAGGGGACGGCTTCAGCGGCATCGTTGGCCGGAGATGGGGCCTGCTGGGGAGCCGGGCTCAGGCCCCAGGCGACGTCGGCCGATGTCGCCTGGCTTGCGGACGATGCCGGGGTCTCCGGGCTAGCCGGCGGCGCTTTTGGGTTTGGCTCAGAGCTCGCTGGGCTGTTGCTGCTGCCGGCCACGGCCCGGATCTGGCAATCGATGCCGATGGTCTTGTGGATCGCCTGCCGGAGGTTCTCGGCGTGGTCGGCCCGGCCGAAGGCGCCCGCCAGCCCGGCGGTGGTGAACGCGAGGGTCAGGACGTGGTCTTCGAAGTGGCCGACCTGGGCGTTGGGTTCCACCAGCGCCCAGGTGCTGCGTTTGATCTTGGTGAGCGTTTGCAGGATCTCGGGCCAGGCGCGGCGCAAAACCTCCACGTCGGCTCCGGGTCCGGCGGCGGAGCCGGGAGCGGGGCTGGGAACAGCGGCAGGCGCCCGGCCGGGCTCGGCCGGCTCGGGACGCGCGGGGACGGAGGGTGCTGGGGTAGATGCCGCCGGGGCAGACGGTGCAGGGGCGGACGGTGCAGGGGCGGATGGGGCAACCGTTCGGGCAGTCGCCGACGCGGGCAGGGACGGAGGCGCGGCGGCGGGACCTGCGGCGGGGGCGGGCCGGCTGGCCGCCGCGGGTTCGTCCACAGGCCAGTCGCTGGTGCTGACCCGTGGTGCCGTCAGCGGTTCTCGGATGGGCTCGTCCTGCCGGGCGGGCGCGGAGACTGTGGCCGGCGGCTGCTCGCCCTGACGCGGGGCGGAGGGGGTGGTGGTCGTGGCAGCCGGCGCGGCGTGCGAAGGTGCGGCGGGCACGTGCGCTGCCGGCAACTGTGGCGCGGTTGCCTGCTCCGTGCGCACAGGCGGAACCGTGGCAGGTGCGGGGGCGCCGGCGAGGGGGGCTCCGACGTCGTTCCCGGCGTAGTTCAACCGCCGCTCGACGCGGTCGATCCGGGCCGCAATGCCGCGCTCGGTCTGCTCGGAGCTGGGCAGCAGGATGCGGGCGCACAGCAGTTCCAGGTGCAGGCGCGGAGAGGTGGCCCCGGTCATGTCCGTGAGCGCGGTATTGGTCACGTCAGCGGCGCGGGAGAGCTCGGCTGCCCCGAGGTTGTGGGCCTGGTTCTGCAGCCGGGCGATCTGGTCCGCCGGCATGCCGCGGAGGATGGACTGGGCGCTTTCGGGCATGGCCTGGACGATGATGAGGTCGCGGAAGCGTTCCAGCAGGTCCTCGACGAAACGCCGGGGATCGTGCCCGGTCTGGATGACGCGGTCCACAGCGCGGAACACCGTGGCGGCATCCGACGCCGCGACGGCTTCGACGACGTCATCGAGCAGGGAGGCGTGCGTGTAGCCCAGGAGGGCGACCGCGAGTTCGTAGTCCAGTCCGTTTGGTCCGGCGCCGGCCATGAGCTGGTCGAGCACGGAGAGGGAGTCGCGGACCGAACCGCCGCCCGCGCGGATGACGAGCGAGAGCACCCCGGGCGCCACGGGGACGTTCTCCTGGGTGCAGAGCAGCTCCAGATACGCCATGAGAGGCTCCGGCGGCACCAGCCGGAAAGGGTAGTGGTGCGTGCGGGAACGGATGGTGCCGATGACTTTGTCCGGCTCCGTGGTGGCGAAGATGAACTTGATGTGTTCCGGCGGTTCTTCGACGATCTTGAGCAGGGCGTTGAACCCGGCCGACGTGACCATGTGGGCTTCGTCGATGATGAAAATCTTGTAGCGGTCCCGGACGGGGGCGTAGGTGGCCCGTTCCCGGAGGTCGCGGGCGTCGTCCACACCGCCGTGGCTGGCGGCGTCGATCTCGATGACGTCCAGGGAGCCGGAGCCGCCGCGGGCGAGTTCCACGCAGCTGGGGCACTTGCCGCAGGGGGTGTCCGTGGGGCCCTCGGCGCAGTTCAGGCAGCGGGCCAGGATACGGGCGGAGGTGGTTTTGCCACAGCCGCGGGGGCCCGAAAAGAGATAGGCGTGGTTGACGCGGTTCTTGCGCAGGGCCGTCATGAGAGGCTCGGTGACGTGCTCCTGCCCGATAACGTCCGCGAACGAATCGGGGCGGTATCGACGGTAGAGGGCGGTAGTAACAGTCACAGATAAACCCTACCAATCGGCACAGACATAAAAGACCCCTCATGCACCCGCCAGAGCCCGTTTACCCTTGCTACCTTCCGGTCCTGGGGGAGTTCAACAGGATGACGCCACATGAGGGGCCGTCAGCAAGTTTACCTGACGATTGGGTGTGCCCCGAATTGGCCCGGTTTGGCCCTTGATCCTCGATGGGGCATGCCCATTCTTCGCGGCAGCTGCGGGCTGCAGGCGTGGGCGCGGTGGGGCTATGTCCAGCCCTCGGGCGGGCTGCGGGGCATGTCCAGTCGCGGGAGTGGGCAGTGTGGGGCATGCCCATTCTTGGCGGGAAGGAGTGGGTTATTTGGGGCTATGTCCAGCCCTCGGGCGGGCTGTGGGGCATGTCCAGTCGCGGGAGTGGGCAGTGTGGGGCATGCCCATTCTTGGCGGGAAGGAGGGGGTTATTTGGGGCTATGTCCAGCCCTCGGGCGGGCCGCGGGGCATGTCCCGCGGAGGAGCCGCAGGCCGGGGCGGGGAGGCTCAATTGGGCGAAGCCGGAAAGTTCAGGTATTCTAGTATCTGCTTTTGATTCAGAAGCAACTGGAGAATTCGCCTAGCGGCCTATGGCGCACGCCTGGAACGCGTGTTGGGTTAACGCCCTCGGGGGTTCAAATCCCCCATTCTCCGCGGTTGGCCCCGGTCCTCGGACCGGGGCCTTTTTGCGTCTACGGGCCTTTCGCGTCTCGGGCATTTCTATCCTCGTGAGCTTCTCGTGAGCTTCTCGTGAGCTTCTCGTGAGGTTCTGGCCAAGACTGCGTCCTCCGGCAGTACCGGTACCGATTTATCCGCCAAGTCGGCTCGGAGGCCCAGCCGCCTGTGCCCCAGCCCCCTGTGCCCCAGCCCCCTGTGCCCCAGCCGCCCCGTGCCCCAGCCGCACTGCGCCCCCGGCCCGCCCCGAACCAGCAAGCCGCCGCCGCCGGCCGCCGGCCCAGACTCAGGCCCGGTATCCCAGCCGGCGCAGCCGGGCCCGGGCAGCTTGCTCGCTCGGGCCCATCCGGCCGAGAGCCACATGCACCACGCCGAGCGTGACCCGGGTGGCCAGGGTTACCGGCAGCGGTATCGGGCCCAGCCGCGCGGTCCGCAGGCCCAGGAGCTCGCGGTACTTAGGTTCAAGACTGACGACTGCGGCCGCGAACAGCACCCGGTAGCCAGGCCTGAGCGCGGGGTGCAGGGGCGGGTCGCGAATGAACGCCACCGTTTCGGTGACCCGTTCGTCACAGCGGAGCTCGCCGGCGTCGTACCAGCGGTCCAGCTGCTGCCGCATTTCCGCTTCGCTCAGCGGCGGTGCCTCGACGCCCATCAGCCGGCCGGCCTGGGCCCACTCACGGACGTAGGCATCAGGTCCGCCAGGAATTGGCCGCCCCCACAGCTTGTGGGCAGAGAGGAAAGCGTCTGTAAAGGCAATGTGAACCCACCGGAGCAGCTCGGGATCGTTGGCCGCGTAACTGCGCCTGATGCCGTGGCCATCCACAAATTCTCCCCGCACCGTCCGGTGCAGCCGAAGAACCCAGTCCGACGCCGCCTTCGCCGTATCCGTGGAGCCATACGTCACGGTGAAGATCCAGCGGATCGTGCCAGCCATCCGGCCCAGCGGGTCTTCGCGGAAACGGGAGTGATCGTGGACTCCGGCCAACGCACCGGGATGGAGCGCCTGCATCAGCAGTGCCCGGATGCCCGCCACGATGGTTGGCATGTCCCCGTGCACGGCCCAGACGGCCGAGCCGGGCAAGTGGTAACCGGCGTCGTCCCCCTCGGCCAGGCCCGGCACCCACTCGGGCACCGAATCGCGCGTCCCCGTGAACGTCTGTTTGAGTTCCGCCTGCCATTCCCTGAGGACATTTCGCATCCTTCATTCTTACCCGTCCCGGCGGCGTGCGGCACCTGCAATTGTGCGGAGAACTACTGGGGCGCCGCTGGCAAGCTACTGGGGACATCCGCGGATCTCCGATTGGTCCCGCAAAAGGAACACGCTGACGGTTCACAGACCCGGCCGTCTGTGGTCACATAGGGAGGTAAGTCCGTGAAGATTGGGGTCTGGCGGACATATTGCGGGAGTCATTTCGTGGGAAAACACTGGGGAAACTCATCGAGTGAGCAGTCAGCGAGGGCACGGACCATTGCCGTGCGCTGCGTGTCCGGAGGCCTGTGCCTGTCTCTGGCCGTGCTGGCATTCGGCGGCTTTCAGGGACTGAGCGCCTTTGCGACCTACGGCGCGCCCACCGCCGTCCCGACGGCCGCCATGCCTGCCTCCGGCGACGTGGGACCGGAGGCCCTGGACCCGCTGGCCCACTCCGCCGCGACCGCGCCGGCGGGGACTCCCGGCGCCGGCGCTGTCACCGCCGATGCCCAGGCGCTCGTGGCCTTTAGCCGGAGCACGGTGGACACGGCCACCCGGGCAGGGGTGCGGGGCGAGCTCAATGTGGCCTCGGCGTCGCTGCACCGGCCCGCGGTGGGTTTCCTCATGGCCCCCCTTGAATCACTGGTGCCTTCGTCCCCGTTCGGGCTGCGCACCAGCCCCCTGACGGGATTCGCGGGCGAATTCCACTGGGGCCAGGACTTCGCGGCCCCCTGCGGCACCCGGGTCTACTCCGCCGACGCCGGTGTGGTGCGGGCCGTCGGGTGGCACCCGTGGGGCGGCGGAAACCGGGTGGAAATCGACCACGGCAACGGTCTCATCACCACGTACAACCATCTGGAGGCGATCGCGGTCAAGAAGGGCGACTCCGTGCGGGTGGGGGAAATTATTGCCCGGGTAGGTACCACCGGATCCTCTACCGGCTGCCATCTTCACTTCGAAACCATCCTCAATGGCTCCCACACTGATCCGCGCGATTGGACATTTCTCCCCATCAAGCAGGTGGATCAACTCGGCCCGATCGACATGACCAGTTATGCACCCGACGCCGGTAAGGCAACCAATGCGGGGATTGGCTGGGCGATTCCTGTCCGGGAGGACCTGACCCATGTGGTGGCCGGCGGCGTTCAGGAACAGCCGGCCGCGGTGGCCGCCAAGCCGTCGGCGAGTGCCTCGCCTGCGGCTACTGAAGCCGCCGCCGACAAACCGTCCCCAACGCCTTCTGCCACCTCTAAGCCGACACCCACCGGCACTGCTTCCGCGACCCCGACGCCCACCGGCACTGCCACCTCTAAGCCGACACCCACCGGCACTGCGTCCGCGACGCCGACGCCGACCGGCACTGCCACGACGACCGCGCCTGCCGCGCCCACCCCGACCCCGTCGGCGACCGCGACTCCGACCCCGTCGGCAACGGCCACCCCGACGCCGACGGCGACCGCCACCCCGACGCCGGCACCAACCCAGACGGGAACAGCCTCAGCCAAGCCATCAGCACCGTTATCCGTCCCGCCGCCGGTGGCACCGCCGTCCTCCGCGCCCGCGTCAGTCTCCGCAACGGCGACGGAGGCTGCCGCCAAGACGGCCACTCCGGTGCCGGCCCCGCTCACTGTGGAGCCGGACCCGGTCACCGCGCCGGCCGATACGCCGAAGCCACGGGCGGTCACGCAGTCGGCCACGACGGCAGTGACAACAGAACCCTCAGCGACGCCCTCAGCGACGCCCGGCGGCTAGCCCCCGCCGCGCCGCAGGGCGTTGTTCCGGCGTCATGTCCGGGAGGCACACCCATACCCGCAGGCCCCGGTGCCGAATAATGGAGTGACCAGTTCAGATTCCCTGCTCCGGACCATCGACATCGCAAGGACGCGCCCCATGACAGCTCTGCACTCCATTCCCCTGACCCTCATCGACGGGACCGAGACCGATTTTGGCCGATTCAAGGGCGGGGTGGTTCTGGTGGTCAACGTGGCGTCCCAGTGCGGTTTCACGCCCCAGTACGCTGGACTCGAGGCGCTGCACAACAAGTTCCGAGGCCAGGGCTTCCAGGTCCTCGGCGTCCCCTGCAACCAGTTCGCCGGGCAGGAGCCCGGCGGCGAGGCCGAGATTGCCGAGTTCTGCGAGCGCAATTTCGGGGTGACCTTCCCGCTGACGGTCAAGGCCAACGTCCGGGGAAGGAACCAGCACCCGCTCTACGCCGAGCTCACCAAATTCAAGACGGGAATCCTGCCCGGCCTGGTGAAGTGGAACTTCGAGAAGTTCCTCGTGAACCGCGACGGCGAGGTCATCGCCCGCTTTGCGCCCACCGTTGAGCCGGACGCGCCGGAGATCATCGAGGCTGTTCAGTCCGCCCTCGACTGACCCGACCTGCCCCGGGGTCCAGAGGAACTCAGCCCTATCCCTAAGCATGCTTAGCGCCTAGACTGGCCGGACCCTCCAACATTCCGGGCTTCCCCGCGGCGCAAGCAACTCTGGCAGCCGTCGGCAGTATGGCCGGGTGTTCCTGTGGAGGGCGCATCAAAGAACTTCGTGAATCACACCAGGGCGCCCACCACGGGGCCCGTGAAAGCAGGAGGAAATAGATGACAGGGAACAAAGCCGTTGCCTACAAGGGGCCTGGCAAGGTCGAACTGATCGACATTGACTACCCCACCTTCGAACTCAAGGACGGCCCGGGGGTCAACCCCGCCAACGTGGGCCGGCAGGTGCGCCACGGCGTAATCCTCAAAACCGTGGCCACGAATATTTGCGGTTCGGACCAGCACATGGTCCGGGGGCGCACCACGGCTCCCGCCGACCTGGTGCTCGGGCACGAGATCACCGGAGAAGTGGTGGAAGTGGGTCCGGATGTTGAATTCATCAAAGTGGGGGACATCTGTTCCGTCCCGTTCAATATCGCCTGCGGGCGCTGCCGGAACTGCAAGGAACGCAAGACGGGCATCTGCCTGAACGTCAACCCCGACCGCCCGGGCAGCGCCTATGGCTATGTGGACATGGGCGGCTGGGTAGGCGGCCAGGCCAACTACGTCCTGGTCCCGTATGCCGATTGGAACCTGTTGAAGTTCCCGGACAAAGACCAGGCCCTCGAAAAGATGATGGACCTGACGATGCTCTCGGACATCTTCCCGACCGGATTCCATGGTGCGGTCACCGCAGGCGTCGGCGTCGGTTCCACCGTCTACGTGGCAGGCGCAGGGCCCGTGGGCCTGGCCGCGGCGACCAGTGCCCAGCTCCTGGGTGCCGCCGTCGTGATTGTGGGTGACATGAACGCGGACCGCCTGGCGCAGGCGCGCAGCTTCGGCTGCGAGACCATCGACCTGAGCAAGGGCGGCCCGGCCGAGCAGATTGAGCAACTCCTGGGCGTCCCGGAAGTCGATTGCGGCGTGGATGCCGTGGGATTTGAGGCCAAGGGGCACGGGGCCGGAGCCCACGAGGCCCCCGCCACCGTCCTGAACTCGCTGATGGAGGTAACGGCCGCCGGCGGTGCCCTGGGCATCCCCGGGCTCTACGTCACCGGGGACCCGGGCGGCGTGGACGAGGCCGCGAAGAAGGGTTCGCTCTCGCTCAGCCTCGGAACGGGCTGGGCAAAGTCACTCAGCTTCACCACGGGACAGTGTCCGGTCATGAAGTACAACCGGCAGCTGATGATGGCCATCCTGCATGACAGGGTGCACATCGCCAAGAACGTCAACGCGAAGGCGATTACCCTGGAGGACGCGCCGAAGGGCTACGCGGAATTCGACGCCGGCGCGGCGACGAAGTTCGTGCTTAACCCGAACGGCTACCTGAGCTAGCGCAAACCGTGAACCCGGCGGCACTGTCCGTCCCGCCCCGAAGCCCCGGGGTTTCGGGAGTGCCGCCGGGCTTCACAGCCCCGTATATGCCGGAAAGGGCATGTGAGGGCACGCCACCTGTTAACGCTTATTTTTCCAATATGCCTGTCCCAGTTTTTACATTGTTTGCCCAATGTCTGGTTGGATAGTTCTTACTGAGAGGGACCCTGGAAGCACCGCTTCCACCCAACCAAGAAGGCAGCAATGGAGCGCATCGAGGCCGAACACCCCCGGCCACGTCATTTCCTACTTCACCTGAGCGACCCCCACCTGCTGGGGGGTCCGCAACCCTTGCACGGCGTCGTGGACAGCGAAGCCCTGCTCAGGCAACTCTTCGAGGAGGTCCACGCCTCCGGGGCCCGCCCCGAAGCCGTAATCTTCACGGGCGACCTGGCTGACCTGGGCGAACCCGAGGCGTATGCCAAGCTCCGCGCCATCGTGGATCCGGCGTGCGAGGCCCTGGGGGCCAAGGTCATCTGGGCGATGGGCAACCACGACGACCGGGCGAATTTCCGGGCCGGGCTCCTGGACCAGGCCGACAATGACGCGCCCGTGGACCACAGCTACTTCGTCAACGGGCTGCGCATCATCACCCTGGACACCTCCGTGCCCGGCTTCCACCATGGTGAATTGAGCCACGACCAGCTGGACTGGCTCGCATCTGAACTGGCCACCCCGGCCCCGGACGGGACCATCCTTGCCCTGCACCACCCGCCGGTACCGTCCGTGCTGGACCTTGCCGTGCTCGTGGAGCTCCGGGGCCAGCCGGCGCTCGCCGGCGTCCTGCGCAACTCCGATGTCCGCGCCATCCTGGGCGGCCACCTGCACTACTCGACCACCGCAACGTTCGCGGGCATCCCTGTGTCCGTGGCTTCAGCGACCTGCTACACGCAGGATCTGAACGTCCCGGTCGGCGGCACCCGGGGCCGCGACGGCGGGCAGGCGTTCAACCTGGTCCACGTCTACGAACACACGATCGTGCACTCCGTGGTGCTGCTCGGCGACACCCCGGCGGTGGGGGAGCTGGTCTCTCCGGAGGAAGTCCAGCGCCGGCTCACGGCCGCAGGGATCCATATCCCTGGGAAGGCCAGGCTCGAGGCCCCGTCCCGGACGCCGGCGCACCGCAGGTACACCACGTTGAACTGATTCACTCCCCGGCCGACGCGGCGCCCGTTTTGGTCACGTTCCGTTACTTCTCCCAGGGCGCCTTGATGGGGTAGTACTTCTCCAGGAAGTCCGTGACCAGTTCGGCCCGCTCTTCCGCCGGGACCTCGGGGAAGCTGCCGTCATTGAGGCAGAAGAAGTCCATGTTCCGCTTGGCCAGGAGCTTGGGCAGGTAGTTCAGGCCGGCCCGCGCCGTGGTGTCCACATACCTCACCTTGGCAGCTGTCTGGGTCACGGCCCGGCCCGTGAGCAGCGCGTAGTAGTGGTAGAACGAGTTGGTCACGGAGATGTTGTCCGCTGCCCGGAAGGTGCTCGCGGCGGTCTTGGCAAACTCGGCCGGGAACTCCTGCTCCATCTGCTCGACCACGCTGCGCCGCAGCGGGGCCGCCGTGTGCTCCAGATGCCTGGTGGTGATGCGGCCGAAGCGGTTCCAGAGCAGCTTGCGGTTCACCCGGGCGGCATTCTCAAAGCCGCTGCGTTCGGCGTCGTTGTCGCCCAGGCCGATCCGGGTTTCGGCCTCGATGAACTTCGTGATGCCGCCCGGGGTGAAGAACATGTCCGGGCCCACGGCGCGGCCGAAGAACATGTCGTCGTTCGAATACAGGAAGTGCTCGGAGAGCCCCTCGATGTGGTGCAGCTGACACTCCACGGCCTGCGAATTGTGCGTGGGCAGAACCGAGGTGTCGGCGAAGAACTCTTCGCTCCGGACGATCGTCACACTCGGGTGGTCGGCCAGCCATGACGGCGCGGGGGAGTCCGTGGCGATGAAGATCCGGCGGATCCACGGCGCAAACATGTACACCGAGCGCAGGGCGTATTTGAGCTCATCGATCTGGCGGAAGCGGGCCTCGTGGTCATCGCCCTCGCCCACCACCACGCCGGCCATGCGGGCGCGGCGGGCCGCGATGTACTCGGGGGAGCTGCCGTCAACCCATGAGAAGACCAGGTCGACGTCGAAGCTGATGTCGCTGGCGTGGTCCGCGAACATGTTCTCGATGGTGGGCCACGTGTGCCCGTAGCGTTCCACCGTGCCGCGCACGGCATCCTGGGCCAGCATGGTGCGGCGCGTCAGGGAGTTCTCGATCGGCAGGATCAGCTGATCGCCTTCGAAGCTCCACAGCTCCAGCTGGACGCCGGCGGAAGCCCCGAATTCAAAACCGCCTTCGGGCTCGACCCTGGGCCGGTAAAGCCGGAAGATCCGGGCCTGGCGGTTCGGCGACAGCTCGCCGTCGGCCACCAGCACGGACGACTTCTTCTTTGCATCCACGCTCATGGAATACATCGGCTCATCGCGGCACGCCTCCACGAGGGCGTCGCGGAGTTCCTTGCGGTCTTTCCAGTCGACGGCGACCACAGGGCGGTGGTTGTTGCCGCGGACCAGCAGGTAGCCGATACCGGCGCCGGCCAGGACCGAACGCAGGAACATCAGGTCCTCGACCATGGCCTGGTACGGCGTGCGGTTTTCGTTGATCAGCGCATAGCGGCCGCGGTGGCGGACAACATCGGAGCGGGTCCGGAATCTGGCGACTGCGGCCGCCGACGTGACCTCGGCGTGGGCGTCCACAGATGCCTGGCTGCCATAGTAAATCTCGTCTTGGATCGCTGCTTCGGTAATGTCTGAGCTCCCGCTTCTTTGAGTGCGTTGGTGTCTACTTGCATGATAACGCGGGCCTCAAAATTGCCGCGGAAAACCGGCCGCCGCGCGGCGTGCGTGAGGACGAAATGTGACGGACCGTAAACGGTGAAGCGTAACGGCGGAGCGGGGCCTCAGCCGGTGACGACGGCCAGCCAGTGGTGCAGGAAGGCGGCACCGGCGTCGTCGTGGATCACGTCTTCGCCGAGCCCCAGATCGGCGGCGGTGAGGACATCGTAGGGTTTGACCGGGATGCCGTCCGCGGGCCGGACGTCGACGTGCTTCACGGCGTGGTCGTTGTGGTGCAGCCAGTCGGCCATGGCGTAGTCCGTGCGGGAATCGCCCACCGTGCGCCAGGCCTGCGGCGTGATCCCCTGCGCGGCCAGGAACTCCACGGCCCGGCTCGCGCCCAGGTCCTTGCCCAGCCGGACCGATTCGATATCGGTGGAGATGATGGTCGGATCGACGCGGAAGTCGACCTGGTCATCCGAATCGGGGACGTGGTGGTCCAGCCGCACCACGCCGAGCCCGTGCCGGGCCATGAGGCCCATGGCGTCGGCGTCGAAGAGTTCCTGCTCGGCCCGGTAGTCGGGGTTGGGGACGGCAATGTGCTGCTCCACGGAGACCATGGCCCGCTTGGTTTCGTCGTAGAACATGTGGGCGGAGTAGTCCTCGGCCACCAGGCGGCGCACGTCATCGCCGAAGGCCTGCGGAATGGCGAGCTCGTGGTCCACGTGGACCGGGCCGGGGCCCTCCGCGGTGTAGCTGAACCAGACGGCGCCCTTCTCGCAAATGGCGTGGATGAGGGTGCCGGCGGGCATCCCGGCGGCGATCATCGGTTCCATGACCTGCTCGCGGATGAACGCGTCCGACCGGCCGGTGTTGAAGATGACCGGCACGCCGGCGGCGGCCAGGGCCACCAGATCGGCGATGATGCCGGGCTGCACCTCGCGGGTGACCGGGCTCGCGACCGGACCGTCGACGTCGAGCAGCAGCGCCAGCACGGGAGCCGACGGCGACGGAACAGGGACAGTCTCGGGTGAAGTCATACGGCCATTCTGTCAGCCGCACGGGACGTTTGGGTGAACCGCGCAGCAGATCGACGGCCCGGCGCTGGATGTGACAGGCGGCAGGCGCTGGTCGTGTCAATGCGTCGTGTGACAAATGGTTACCGTTTGGCCACAACCTCACGCCGCCGGGGGACATTCGTTCCTTCGGGCGTCCAAGTTCCCTAGGCTGGCATGGTGATATTCAAAGCTGTGGGCGAGGGACGCCCGTACCCCGACCATGGTTACACCACGCCCAAGGACTGGGCGGCCCTGCCCCCGCGTCCTGTCCGGCTTGATGAGCTGGTGACCACGAAGCGCACACTGGACCTTGAAGCCCTGCTGGCCGAGGACTCCACGTTTTTCGGCGACCTCTTTCCGCACGTCGTGGAATACCGCGGCGTCCTCTACCTTGAAGACGGCCTGCACCGGGCAGTCCGCACCGCGCTGCACCAGCGCACCGCAATCCACGCGCGGGTCCTCGTGATAAATGGCTAGGAAGCCGCCAGACGTCAGAGTCCTGCACGGGCACCGCGTCATCAGTGGCTCCGAGCTGCGGGCCACGTTCGTGGAGCAGGACGATACGGCAGAGAACCCCCACCGGCTGCGGCGCAGGATCCTGCACGGCGTTGTGCTGGTGATGCTTGTCGGCCTGATCGTGGCCGCGATCGTGGTGGCCCTCGCCATCATGAACGGCCAGATCAAGATCCCCGGGGCGGAGCGGAGCAGGGCGGCAGTGTCGGTGTGCCCGGTGGCCACCTACGACTACGCGCCGCCGGAGAAGGTCCACGTCAACATCTACAACTCCACGAGCCGGCCGGGCCTGGCCCGGAGCGTGGCCGACCAGCTCGTCGCCCGGAAGTTCCTGGTGGGTGCCGTGGGGAACACGACGTCGAGCTACCGCGGCGTGGCGCTGGTGGTCTCCGGTGCCGCCGGCCAGTCGGCCGCCTTCAGCGTCCAGCGCCACGTGCCCGGCTCGGACTATGTCCAGGACGGCCGCGCTGACCCGAGCGTGGACGTGATCATTACCGGCGACTTCAAGGAACTGGCCAAGCCGGAACTCGTGGACCAGACGCCGGGCCAGCTCAGCTGCCCCCGCGAGAACCGGCGCATCGTGGATGAGGCCACGCTGCCCGCCGTACCCACGGCGACGCCCGGCACGGGCTAAGGCACGGCCTGCCAGCCTTCCAGCCTTCCAGCCTTCCCGGCGCCGCGGCCTAGCGGATGGTGCGGACCGGCCGGCCGGCGTCGTCAAACCTCGCCCCGGCCCCCAGCTGGACAAACCGCACCGTCCGGGCGAGCCGTGCCTCGGCCCCGGCGTCCTGGCCCGCCCCGTCGCCCCGCGCAGCGCTTGAGGAGAGCGTGCCGTGGATGAGCTGGGCCAGCTGGGCAATGTCCGACTCGGGCAGGTACCCCTGGGCCATGCCGTCGCGCAGGATGCCCCGCAGGAGCACGCTGAGCTCACCCACGTGGTCGGCAAGTTTGGCAAACGACGACGGCGAGAGCACCGCCGCCATGGCCGGGCCCGGCGGCAGGTGGCGCCGGCTCAGGTCCTCCACCTGGGCGCGGACGTAGACGGCCAGGCGCTCCACCGGGTTCTCCAGCGCATCGAGGGATTCGCGCAGATCGAGCAGGAACCGCTCGGTTTCATCCAGGGCGTAGGCGATGAGGAGCTCTTCGATATCCGCGTAGTAGTTGTAGACGGCGGTCCGGCCGATCTGGGCATGGCGCGCGACATCCGTCATGGTCAGGCCGGGGAGCCCGTGGGTGAAGAGGA
The DNA here is from genome assembly GCF_056406495.1 of Arthrobacter sp. P1_B9. NCBI lineage: Bacteria > Bacillati > Actinomycetota > Actinomycetes > Micrococcales > Micrococcaceae > Arthrobacter > Arthrobacter sp. P1_B9. The sequence continues at coordinate 217,640 of NZ_JBFUAA010000005.1, read as the reverse complement.
GTTCCCCGAATGCGGTCAGGATGCGACGCTGGGTCTCGGCACGTTGGGCGGCGTTGCTCGCGGCCGAAATCCTAGGCATACGCACACTTTAGCGCGATCTGTCACCAAAGCAGCCGGGCGGCGGACTGTGACACGGCCGGGCTACGAACATCGACCGGTTCTGAGGGGCCACACCTGTATCCACCGCCTCAACTGGGGGTGTCTGATAGACACTGCCACCGCCCGTCCGGGCTGCGTAGCGTGGTGGATGTGGACAGAAAAGACGAAATCCGAGACTTCCTGATCTCGCGCCGGGCGAAGATCACCCCGGATCAGGCCGGGCTCCCCAACTATGGCGAACTGCGCCGCGTTCCGGGGCTGCGTCGGGAGGAAGTGGCACAGCTGGCCGGGGTAAGCACGGACTATTACACGCGGCTGGAACGCGGCAGCATCCGCGGCGTCTCGGACTCGGTCCTCGACGCTGTGGCCTCCGCCCTTCAGCTGGATGAGGCAGAGCGGACACATCTGATGGACTTGGCCAGGACGGCCAACACGCCGTCCTCCCGGAGGCCGGCGCGCCGTCCACCGCAGCAGAGGGTCCGTCCCGGAGTATTGCGTTTGCTGGACGGGATGACCGGAGCGGTCGCCCTGGTGCAGAACGGACGCTCGGACGTGCTGGCCGCCAACTCCTTGGGGCGCGCGCTGTACGGGCCGGTGTTCGAGTCCACAGCAGCCGCTGGTCCGGAGGCTCCGGGCCAGCTGCCGAACCAGGCCCGGTACCTCTTCCTCGATCCGGGGGCAGGGGACTTCTACCCCGATTGGTCCGCAATCGCTGCCACCACGGTGGCGATGCTCCGATCGGAAGCGGGACGGAATCCCCATGACCGCGCATTGAACGAACTGGTCGGCGAGCTGACCACACGCAGCGGGCACTTCGCCGCCTTGTGGGCCGGCCATGACGTAAGGATCCACACCACGGGAACCAAGCGCTTCCACCATCCGGTCGCCGGCGACGTGTCGCTGCAGTTCGAGACGCTCGACCTTCCCGGCGATGAGGGACAAACCCTGTACACCTTCACTGCAGAGCCGGGGTCCGCATCCGAAAACGCGCTGGCGTTCCTTGCCAGCTGGGCGGCATCGCCCCCGGCGAAAACCGCAACCAGCGACCCTTCCATCCCGGATCTGCGCTCCCACGCGCGGCCCGGAACACCCAACCCAGGAAAGACAGAACATGACTGAGCACAACGACGCCAAGACCGGACAGAAAGTCTGGTTCATCACCGGGGCAGGCCGCGGTATGGGCATTGACATCGCCAAGGCCGCCCTGGCCGCCGGCCACGCAGTCGTCGCCACCGGCCGAAACCCCGACAAGGTCGCCCAGGCCGTCGGCGAGAACGAGAACCTGCTGGCCGTAAAACTCGACGTCACCAACCCCGCCGACGCCACCGCCGCCATCGCCGCCGCCGTGGACCGGTTCGGCCGGATCGACGTGCTCGTAAACAATGCCGGCAACTTCTACGCCGGGTTCTTCGAGGAAATCACCCCGGAGGACTTCCGGGCCCAAATCGAAACCACCATGTTCGGACCCATAAACGTCACCCGCGCGGCCCTGCCCGTCCTGCGGGCCCAGCGCTCGGGCCTGCTGGTCACGATCTCCTCCACCGCCGGCATCGCCGGCGGGGAGTTCCTTTCTGCTTACGCCGCCTCGAAGTTCGGTGTGGAGGGCTGGGCCGAATCCCTGGCCCCCGAAGTCGCGCCGTTCGGAATCCGCACCATGATCGTTGAGCCGGGATTCTTCCGCACCGAGCTCCTCACCCCGGAATCCACCAGCTACGCGGCATCCACTATCGGGGACTATTCCGAGCGGGCCGAGCAGACAGTCACCGCGTGGAAAGGCATGAACGGCCTTCAGGGCGGGGACCCGGCCAAGCTCGCCGTCGCCCTCATTCAACTGGCGGAGCTGGATGAACCGCCGCTGCGCTTCGCCGCGGGAGCGGACGCTGTTGGAGTCTTTGAGGCCCGGGCCAAGGAACTCCAGGTCCAGGCCGACGCCCACCGCGAGCTCTCCAGCAACCTGGCCCACGACGACGCCTGACACCGACGCCTGACACCGAGGCAAACGGATGACGTCGGGAGCCTCCCGCCGTCGTCCACCTAGTCTCGACATACCCGCCGGACGCCAATGGCTACCGGCCGCCCCAAAACCCTCGCCACGCTGTGGGCCATGCCCACATTCCAGGCCGGGAAACCACACCCAAAGGAAATACACCATGAAGAACGCACGCCTCGGAAGCCTGGAAGTCTCCCGCATCGGACTCGGCGCCATGACCATGGCCGGCACCTACACCAGCGAGGGCGCCCTGGATAACGCGGAGTCGATCCGGACGATCCACCGCGCCCTTGACCTCGGGGTCACCCACATCGACACCGCGGAGATCTACGGGCCGTTCCTGAGCGAGGAGATCGTCGGCCAAGCCGTCAAGGGACGCCGCGATCAGGTCAGGATTGCAACGAAGTTCGGCCTGGTCTCCCATTCCGGCGGCGGCCCCGGCGTGGTCGACAGCAGCGCGGCGAACGTGAGGGCCGCCGTCGAGGGCTCCCTCAAGCGCCTCGGCACCGACCACATCGACCTGTACTACCAGCACCGGATCGACCGGAACACCCCGATCGAGGAGACGGCCGGCGCGGTTGCGGACCTGATCACCGAGGGCAAGGTGCTGCACTTCGGGCTGTCCGAGGCCTCCCCGGAGACCATCCGCCGGGCACACGCCGTGCAGCCGGTCTCGGCCCTGCAGACGGAGTACTCGCTGTGGACCCGGGACGTGGAGGCGGAGATCCTGCCGCTGCTGCGCCACCTCGGAATTGGGTTCGTTCCGTATTCGCCGCTCGGACACGGGCTGCTGACCGGCCAGATCCGCTCCGTCGAGGACTTCGCCGACGACGACTGGCGCAAGACCAACCCCCGGTTCACGGGTGAGAACTTCCGCCGCAACCTCGCGATCGTCGACGAGGTGAAGGCCATCGGCGCCGAGATCGGCGCGACCCCCGCGCAGACCGCCCTCGCGTGGCTGCTGACCCGCGGGATCGACATCGCCCCGATCCCCGGCACCCGCAGGGTCTCCCGGGTCGAGGAAAACACCGCGGCCGACGGCATCGAACTCACCCGTGACCAGCTGGATCGGCTGAACTCGCTCCGGCCCGCCGCGGGGGAACGCCACGACGAGGCCAACATGGCCTCGATCGACAGCTGACAGGAACCCGGCACCAAACAAGGGGCGCGGATGCCCGATCCGCGCCCCTGGCAGCAACTTAGGATTCGACGTCGGCCGCGGCCATTGCCTTGTTCGTGAGGACGGGCATCATCCCCAGCAGCGCGAGCGTCAGCACTCCCATGATGCCGAACATGACCTGCAGGCCCAGCCATTGGGCCAGCAGACCGCCGGCTGCTGCACCAAGCGGCATGGTGCCCCACGCCAGCAGGCGGTAGGCGCTGTTGACTCTGCCCAGCAAGCGGTTGGGAGTAATGCGCTGGCGCAGGGATACGGTGATGACGTTCCAAAGCACGATCAGCATGCCGCCCACGAAGAAGATTGGGCCAAGAACATAGGGGTTGTCGGTCAGGGCGGGCGCACCCACGAACAGCGCGGCCCCGAAGATCGTCAGCATCAGGGACGTGGACCGGCCGAGCCTGGCCTCCACCCGCTCGGACATGAACGAGCCAACGAAGGCGCCGAGAGCGGAGGTGGTCAAAAGCAGGCCGAACCCCACTTCGGACAGCCCCATCTGTGAAGCCGGGCCCACGGCAAACAGCACTAAGACCGCGAAGGCCGCGCTGGATGCGAAGTTGAACACCCCAGTCATCACCGCGAGTGTGCGCAGGATCTTCTGGTTCCAGAGGAACCGCAGCCCCTCAGCAATGTCGAATCGCAGTGTCGTCTTCTGCTCACGTTCTGTGCGAAATGCCCCCGGGACCAGGAGCAGGCCGCCGACGGCCGCAAGCCACAGAGCCGCCGGCACGGCAACGCCCGCAACCAGGCCCATGGCCACCAGCAGCCCGCCCAGCGGGGGACCAATGAACTGGTTGGTGGTGAGCTCGACGGCGTAGAGCCGGCCGTTGGCGCGCGAGAGCTGATCCCTGTGCACCAGCTGGGGCATGATCGACTGCGCGGAGGTGTCGTAGAGCGTCTCAGCCACACCCACCATCAGTGCGACAACGTACAGAGCCCAGACGGAGCCCGCATCCAGCAACACGACGGCGGCCAGCAGGGCCGGCAGCACCGCCCGGCTGAGGTTGGCCCACAACATGAGCTTGCGCCGGTCCAGCCGGTCGGCCAGCGCGCCGGCAGTGAGGGCGAAGAGGAGCCAGGGAAGCGTCGCTGCGACGCTCAGTCCGGCAACCAGCGTGGGTGACTGGGTGAACTGAATGGCCAGCAGCGGCAGCGCGATCTTGAAGACGCCGTCCGCGAGGTTCGAGAGTCCGGACGAGGTCCACAGCTTCCAGTAGGACGCACCCAGCGGCGCACGATGCCGTTCCTTCACCTGCGCGGCGTGACTAGTCATAGGTGGACCATTCCACAGTGATTGAGAAAATTCAAGGTGATTGAATCCAGTACATCGAATTGTAGGATTGGGACATGACGGACGCAGAGCAGTCGAGCGCGGACCAAAAAAGACCCGTCGCGAGCGCCCGGGAAATTAAGGCGTTGGCCCATCCGCTGCGCCTGAGGATCCTGCGCCTGTGCGGGCTCCACGAACTGACCAACAAACAACTCGCCGACCGGCTGGGCCAGGACCCGGGAACGGTGCTTTATCACGTGCGGCAGTTGCTCTCAACGGGGTTCCTTGAACCCGCCGGGGTCCGCACGGGCGAGAGTGGCGCGCTGGAGAAGCCGTATCGTTCCACGGGGCGGTCCTGGAAGCTGGACACCGCACTGAGTGAAGCCGGTCCCGCCGGTCCGCTGGCCCCGCTCGAGGCGTTCCGGGAAGAGCTGACGGAAGCAGGACCGGCCGCGCTCGCCAGCCTCTCACGCTTCGTTCTGCACCTCTCCGAGGAAGATGCTGAGGACCTCACCACGCGCATCCACGCTGTGCTGAGCGAATACACCGACAGTGACCGGCAGCGCTTGGACCAGCCCGCCTACGGCGGCATCTTTGTCCTGCACCGGACGTCAGACTAGGTCGCCGTCCTCCCGGAACGGGATTTGGGTCTTGCGCCGCCTTGGCGGGCTCTATTCGTAGATGGTGGGGATGGCCGGCTCGCCGGGCTGCAGCCTGTCCACCACCCGGGGCAGCTCCGCCATGGAGGCCGTGTGCCGGTCCCGCGCCCGCCCCACCCCGTCCGGGCCGGTCCAGCCGGGCAGGATTTCGCCGTCTTTCATGAACTGCTGCAGGAGGGGGCGTCCGTTTCTTCCGGCGGCCGGCGGGTGGTCCACGCCGAGGACCTCGTGGGTGGCGGTGCCGCGGTCGTCGAGGCGGCGCACGGCGAACTTGCGCCCGCCCATGTTGATCTTGTCCTTCGAGGTCTTCGCCACGGCAGCCAGCTCACCGGAGTCACCGGCCCGGCTCACCAGCTTGTAGACCATCCCGGCCGTTGGCGCCCCGGATCCGGTCACCAGGGACGTGCCGATGCCATAGGAATCGGCCGGGGCGGAGCGGAGCGCGGCGACGGCGAATTCGTCCAGGTCCGAGGTCACCACGATCCTGGTGTGCACGTTGCCGAGGCTGTCCAGGAGTTCCCGGACCCACCGTGTCTGGGCCACGAGGTCTCCGGAGTCCAGCCGGATGGCCCCAAGTTTGTCTCCGGCGAGGTCGACGGCGGTACGGACCGCCAGTTCGACGTCGTACGTGTCCACGAGCAGCGTGGTGCCGGACCCGAGCGAGGCAAGCTGCGCCGCGAAAGCGTCGCGCTCGGAGTCGTGGAGCAGGGTGAAGGAGTGGGCCGCGGTGCCGATGGTCCGCAGGCCGTAACGCCGCCCGGCGGCCAGGTTGGAGGTGCCGGAAAAGCCCGCGATGACAGCCGCGCGGGCCGCCGCGGCGGCCGCTTCCTCGTGGGTGCGGCGGGAGCCCATCTCAATGCAGGGCCTGCCGCCGGCGGCGCTGGTCATCCGGGATGCGGCCGAGGCGATGGCGCTGTCATGGTTCAGCACCGACAGGACGTAGGTCTCCAGGACGCAGGCCTCGGCGAACGTCGATTCGACGATCAGGACGGGGGAGTGCGGGAAGTAGGCTTCACCTTCCGGATAGCCCCAGATGTCGCCGGAGAACCGGAAGGCGGCCAGATGCTCCAGGGTGTCCTCATGGACCACTCCGGTGGCGGCCAGGAAATCGACGTCGTCCTCGTTGAAGCGGAAGTTCGCGATTCCCTCGAGGAGCCGGCCGGTGCCGGCCACGATCCCGTACCGGCGCCCGGACGGCAGTCCCCTGGCGAAGGCCTGGAAGACGGACCGGCGGTGCGCGGCCCCGGAGTGGAGGGCCGCCTGGAACATGGTCAGCTCATAGTGGTCGGTAAACAGGGAGGTCCGGGGTCCGTCCGGTCCGGCCGAAGTGTCCATGATCCACTCTAGGCCGGGCCGCCCGAAGCCGCAGGTGCCACCCGTGCCGGGAGTTCGCTGGAAACGCCCCCAGTCGCCGGAAACTTCCGGCGAGTCCGGGAGTTTCCGGCGACTTCGACGATGCCGGGCTCAGACGGGGCAGCCGTCCGGGCCGCAGGCGCCGGATTCCGCGGGGGAATCGGTGGTGGCGTCCGCAGCCTCCGCGCCGGCGCCCACCATGACCAGCGGGTGGCTGTCCTGCCACGCCTGCTCGAGGGCGGCGGTGAAGGTTTCGGCGGGTTGGGCACCGGAGAGTCCGAACTTCCGGTCGATCACGAAGAACGGGACGCCGCTGATGCCCAGGGCGCGGGCCTCGGCGATGTCGTTGCGGACGGCGTCGGCGTAGGCCTCGGTGCTGAACAGTTCCGCCAGTTCGCCCGCGTCGAGTCCGAGGTCCAGGCCCAGGGCGGTCAGGTAGTCCTGGCTGACGATGTCCTTGCCATGCTCGAAGTGGTCGCTGAGCAGGCGTTCCTTCGCGACGTCCTGCCGGCCGTGGGCGGCGGCGAGGTGGATCAGCCGGTGGGCCGTGAAGCTGTTGGCGACCACGACGGCGTCGAACCGGTAGTTCAGCCCCTCGCCCTTGGCCTGGGCCGCGACGTGCTCGAACATCTGCGATACCTGCGCCGGCGCCATGCCCTTGCGCGTGCTCAGGTAGTCCAGTTCGGTGCCGTCGTAGTGCTCCGGGAGCGTGGGGTCCAGCTGGTAGCTGCGCCACTGCACCTCCACGGAATCGCGGTGTGGGAAGGCCGCGAGGGCGGTTTCGAAACGGCGTTTGCCGATGTAGCACCAGGGGCAGGCGACGTCGGACCAGATCTCAATCTTCATGCCCGCAACAACCGCGCCGCCGCCGGGTCCATTCCCCGGCGGCCTGTCGGCTTCGTCACGGCCCCACGGCTAAGGGTCCTCCCCGGCTGAGGGCCGGCCGGCGCCCGCGGCCTCACGGCGCGACTGGGCGCTCCATCACGAAGTCGTGCTCCACGGTGTTGCCGAGCTGGAAGGACTTGGTGCCGACCTTGCGGAAGCCGGACTTTTCGTAGAACCGGATGGCGCGGGCGTTTTGGCTGTTCACGCCGAGCCAGAGCCCGCGGGCGCCGGCTTCCGCAGCCGCGCCGATGCTGGCGTGCATCAGTTCGGCCGAGGCGCCGAGTCCGTGGTGCTCGGGATGGACGTAGCACTTGCTGAGCTCGGTGCACGGCAATTCGCTCAGGACCGCGGCTACGTCCGGATCCCGGGTAGGGCCGGCCACCAGCAGGCTGTAACCGCGGAGGTCACCGTCGGCGTCGATCACCAGCACCGTGACCTCCGGATCTGCCAGATAGGCCCGGAAATTGGCCTCGCTCAGGGTATTGGCGAGGTGGGCCGCGATGTCCTCCGGCCGGGACTCCGGCGGGCACGCGAGCGGGAAGGTGACGGCCGCGAGTGCGGCCAGCTTCCCGGCGTCGTCCGCGGTTGCTGTCCGGATCCGGTGCGTCATGGCTAAACCCTAGCCCGCGGCGGGGCCCGGGCATCAATAAGAACTGGTGTGGTTGGGGGCTACATATCAGATGGCGTAGCGGAGGATCCCGACGGCCTCCACATTTTCCGGCATGTCGGATCGGCGCACGGCGAAGACCCGGGCGCCCGAGCCGAGGGCCCGACGGGCGATTTCCTCGACCACGTCCTGTCCGGTGTCACCGTCAAGGGTGAGCGCGCCGTCGTCTCCGACAGCACCTTTGACACTGGCATCCATGTCCACAGCAAGCGTCGCAATGGCGCCGAAGGCGGCGGCCCGCGCCAAGTCGCTGAGGTCGGCGGTGCCGCGGCCGCTGGGGCGACGCTCTTCAAACGTCGTTTGCAGGGCAACAAGGTCGGCCGCATAGATCCGGTCAAGTACGCCACGCGCCGCTTCCGCCAATTGGGCAGGGGTCAGTTCATCGGGGTTCCCCTCGATGCCCTCGGACGCGAGGTGGGCGTATCCTGCGAGGTTGCGGTAGATGCTCGCGAGCGGCTCCGTCGCAGCGATCACCAGCGGCAGGGACTGCCCGTTCAACAATGGACGAAGTACGTGGTCGACGGAACGGGCGTACTGGGCTAGCCGTACCTTTCGTCCCTCGTCGCCATGCAGCCGCCCGAAGTGGGAGCGGCCGCCGATCGATTCGAGCCCGACGGCACTGGCTGCACCCTGTGGCATGCCCGGTACCGTGATCTCTTCGGCCGGTCGGTCCGCCGTGACCTCGATGAGCCGTGCCCCGTTCTGGGAGATGGCGAGCACGAGCGCCGCGTTGGGGAAGGTGAGGGCACGGAGCAGCGGTGTGATGGCGAAACGATCGGCCACGCTTACGTGGTCTTCGAGATCGTTGGGCAAACGGAACTCGAGAATCGAAGTCGGCGTCACGAAGATGGCCAGGCTCCGCCCCATCTCAAACCAGAATTCCGGGGATCCCAGCAGCTCGTCGAGAAACGTTTCTATCGCGACGACCGCGTCGTTGCTTCCCGCTTCGCGGAGCTGTGCGACGGCGGAACTGAACAAGGACCGGGCTCTGGACTGATTGTCCTCCGAATGGGCAGGGACGCTGCTCGTCGAAAGATACACGGTGACGCTGTGTGGATCGCGCGCGGCGGCCAGCCGTTCCACGTCGTCCCGGGTCGGCATATCGATGTGCATGGGGGTGCTCCTTTTTGCTATCTCTCGGCTGGGTCGCACGAGGAGGGGGAATGTTCCTGCACCTGCTCGATGCGCAAAGCCGCACCGAGGGGTAAGCAATACCGGATCAGCTCAGCATCGGACCGCTCGGAGTCCCATGTCAACAGTCGGCGGAACTTGCACTCGGGAGGTGTTCGGCGCCTCAAGGAGCACGTCCCCGGCGGGGAACGCCAGCTCGCGCTCACCGGTGACGGACGCGATCCAGACCTCGCAGCGCTGCCCGTGCTGAAGTTCCCGCGGTGCGATGGTGTTTTCCGGGAGTTCCGGCACTCGAGGCTCCAGGCGATGACAGCTGTGGACGGATGAGTTTCGCTACGGAATCGGACCAGGGCCACGGAATCGGTCCGGCGCAGCGCGGATCCGCGGTGCGCCGGACCGGTTTCGCCGCGTCTGTCCGGAAACGTAGCGGATCCGGACCCTGCGGCGCCCCGCTACTGCTTGAAGGCGGCGTCGAAGGAGGTGTTCGAGGCCGGAAAGTCGAACTTCTTCAGCGCGGCGAGGGCCTCCGGGGCGCCGTGGAGCCGGTCCATGCCCGCGTCTTCCCATTCGATCGAGATGGGGCCGTCGTAGCCGATCGCGGCCAGGGCGCGGAAGGACGATTCCCAGGGCACGTCGCCGCGGCCGGCGGAGACGAAGTCCCAGCCACGGCGCGGGTCGCCCCAGGGCAGGTGCGAGCCCAGCACGGTGTTGCGGCCGGTGGGGCGCAGCTTCGTGTCCTTGCAGTCCACGTGGTAGATCCGGTCCTTGAAGTCCCAGATGAAGGAGACGGGGTCGATGCCCTGCCACATGAAGTGGGAGGGGTCCCAGTTCAGGCCGAAGGCCTCGCGGTGCCCGATCGCCTCGAGGGTCCGGACGGTGGTCCAGTAGTCGTAGGCGATCTCGGAGGGGTGGACCTCGTGCGCGAAGCGGACACCGTTTTCGTCGAAGACGTCCAGGATGGGGTTCCAGCGGTCGGCGAAGTCCTGGTAGCCGGCCTCGATGACCTTCTCCGGCACGGGCGGGAACATCGCGACGTACTGCCAGATGGAGGATCCGGTGAACCCGACCACGGTGTCGACGCCGAGGGCTTTGGCGAGCCGGGCGGTGTGTTTCATTTCCTCGGCAGCGCGTTGGCGGACGCCTTCTGGCTCGCCGTCGCCCCAGACCCTGGCCCCGACGATCGCCTCGTGCCGGAAGTCGATTGGGTCATCGCACACCGCCTGGCCCTTGAGGTGGTTGGAGATGGCCCAGACCTTGAGGTTGTACTTCTCCAGCACGGCCAGCTTGGACTCGACGTAGCCGGGTTCGTCCCAGCGCCAGGCGTCCAGGTGGTCGCCGGAGACGGCGATTTCCACGCCGTCGTAGCCCCAGCCGGAGGCCAGGCGGGCGACTTCCTCGAAGGGCAGGTCGGCCCACTGGCCGGTGAACAGGGTGTACGGGCGGGGCATGTCAGGTTCCTTCGGTAATCGTTTGGGTGGTCCGTGCGGACGGGGTGAGCTGGATGAGTGAACTTTTGGCCGCGGTGCTTTCCTCCACGGCGGCGAGGATCCGCTGGACGCTCAGGCCGTCCTCGAACGACGGCGACGGCTGGGTTCCGTTGCCCACCGCGGTGAGGAAGTCGCGGATCTCGTGCGTGAACGTGTGTTCCCAGCCGATCACGTGGCCCTGCGGCCACCATGCTTCAAGGTACGGGTGCTCGGGTTCGTTGACGAGGATCCGGCGGAAGCCCTGTTCGCGGACCGGCAGTGTGGCGTCCAGGAAGCCGAGCTCGTTCCTGTCCTCCAGATCGAAGAGCAGGGCTCCCTTGTCGCCATAGATCTCCAGCGTGAGCGAGTTCTTCCGCCCGGCGGCCACCCGGGAGACCTCCACCGAGGCGATGGCCCCGGAGGCGAGGGTCAGCGTGGCCCAGGCGGCGTCGTCGACCGTCACCTCCTCCAGCCCGGCAGCGCCCGGGCGTCGCGGCGTGAAAGTGTGCAGCCGGCCGGAGACCTCGGTGACCGGCTCGCCCAGGAGGAACAGCACCTGGTCGATCGCGTGGCCGGCAATGTCGCCCAGCGCCCCGGACCCGGCGGTGTCCTTGTTCAGCCGCCACGTCATGGGCGCATCCGGGTCCACGAGCCAGTCCTGCAGGTAGGCGGCGCGGACGTGCCGGACGGCGCCGAGCCGGCCCTCCGCGATCAGCTCCCGGGCCAGCGCCTGGGCCGGGACCCGGCGGTAGTTGAAGCCGATCATGGACTGCACGCCTTGCCCCCGCGCGGTCCGGGCCGCCTCCGCCATGGCCTCGGCCTCGGCGAGGGTGTTGGCCAGCGGTTTTCGACCAGGACGCGCCGTTCGAACGCCGGGACGTCGAAGTAGCTGGCAACATTCCGCCAGGCGTTCGAGTGGGCCTTGCCCATGAACGCGTACCCGATCATGGCCACACCCAAACGTGAACCGGCGGCGGGGCCGGGGGTGGTTTCGTGGGAATTCATTGCTGGTCCCTAGAGTGTGGAAGCGGTGGGGTCCCAGTCCTCGGGGAGGGCTGCGGAGGTGGGCGCGGAGCTTTCCACATCGATGAACGTGCCGGAATCGACCGACTCGGAGATCGAGACCATGGTGTCCAGGACGTGGTAGGCGAGGTTGCCGGTGGCGCGGTGCGGAACGCCGGCGCGGATGGAGCGTGCCATGTCCAGCACGCCCATGCCGCGGCCCTGGCTGGGGCCGGTGGCCGGAATAGCGGTCCATTCCTCGTCGCCGGCGCGCCAGAGCCTGATGTCGCCGTCGAAGTAGTTTGGATCGGGCAGCGAGATGGTGGCCTCGGTCCCGGTGATCTCCACGAAGCCCATCCGCAGCCGCGGGGACTCGAAGCTGAACACGCTGTGGGAGGACGCGCCGGACTCGAACTGGGCCATGGCGGAGACGTGGGTGGGGACCTCGACCGTGAATTCCTCGCCGGCCTTGGGCCCGGAACCGATGACCCGGACCTCCTTTGCCTTGGAACCGGTCGCGGCCACACGGCGCACGGAGCCGAACGTCTGCACCAGGGCCGTGAGGTAGTACGGGCCCATGTCGAACAGCGGCCCGGCGCCGTGCTGGAAGAGGAACGCGGGGTTGGGGTGCCACGATTCCGGCCCGGGCGTCTGGAACGTGGTCATGGCCGTCAGCGGGGTGCCGATGTCGCCACGTTCGATCAGCCGCCGGGCAGTCTGCAGCCCGGCGCCCAGGAACGTATCCGGGGCGCAGCCCAGCCGCAGCCCCGCGGCGTCGGCCGTTTTCAGCAGGCCCAGGCCGGAATCGCGGTCCAGCGAGAACGGCTTTTCCGTCCAGACGTGTTTGCCGGCATCGACGGCGGCCGTGGCCACTTCCACGTGCGCGGCCGGGATGGTCAGGTTGACGATGATTTCGACGTCGGGGTGGTTCAGGGCGGCGTCCACCCCGCCCCACTCCGGGATGCCGTATTCCTTGGCCCGCGCCCCGGCCGCCTCCTCGAAGAGGTCGGCGATCACGTGGACCTTAAGGTCGGGGAAGACGGTCAGGTTGTCCAGGTACTGCTTGCTGATGTTGCCGGCGCCGATGACGGCGACGCCCACGGGGCCGCGGCCGGCGGCACGGTTCGCTGCTACACGGTTCGGTGCGGCGCTCATGCGTTCACGCCCTGCGCGCCGGCGGAACCGCTTTGCAGGTAGCCCAGGCTCTGGGCGATGCCGTCGAAGATGTCGCCGGAGTAGTCGTCGAATTCCACGACGCCGACTTCGAGGGACTGCGCCGCGGCGATGACGTCCCGCACGGCGATCTTGCCCTGCCCGGCCGGCTGCTGCGCCTTGGTGTCCGTGGAGACGGGGCCGTCCTTGATGTGGATGAATCTGACCCTGTCGCCGAGGCGCTGCAGCAGTTGCACCGGGTCCTGGCCGCCGACGGCGGCCCAGTAGGTGTCCACTTCCAGGACGAGTTCCGGGTCCAGGAGTCCCTCGAAGTACTCCAGGGCGGTCTGGCCCTCGATGCTGGACTCCAGCTCCCAGGCGTGGTTGTGGTAGCCGACGCGGATGCCGTACCCGGCGCCCTTCTTGGCGGCGGCGTTGAGCTTCGCTGCGGTGGCCTGGATGTCCTCGGCGGACTGCCAGTGCTCGGCCGGGAGGTAGGGGTCGATCACCGTGGTGATGCCCAACTCCTTGGCCGCGGCGAAGATTTCGTCCTGGTCCTGGCTCAGCAGCGGGGCGTGGCCGGACGGGGCGGTCAGGCCGTTCTCCTTCAGGGCAGCGCCGAGCTCGGCGGCCGTGGCGACGAAGTTGTAGGGCTCAACCTGGGTGAAACCGAGTTCGGCGACCTTTTTGATGGTGCCGGGCAAGTCTTCCTGGAGGGCGTTGCGGAGGGTGTACAGCTGGATTGAATAAGACACGGGATTCCTTTGCACGAGTTCGGCTTCGAAGGTGTGAGGGTCAGCCCTGACGGCGGGAAGGGGCGTCCATTCCGTTTGATTCTGCGCGAAGAAGGACTGCACGCCCACGGGCAGCGAGATGGTTTGTCTGGAGCGGAGGAACACGATGGCTCCAAACTAGGGAGACTTTTGCCGGGCGTCAAGCAAAAGTTGGAAACTACGTGTCAATCTTTGTGAAGCGTGACATGCAGAAGATCTTCGTGCTATCACTTACTCATGAGTACGCCCACCGGCACCGAGCCCGGAACCCCCGAGGCCGGGGGCAGCCTGTCCCGCGCCGGAGACCTCTTCCAGCTCCTGCGCGACGGCAGGGCCCGGACCCGCGCGGAACTGGCCCTGACCACCGGGCTCGCCCGGTCCACTGTCGCTTCCCGCATCGACGCGCTGATGGTCTCCGGGCTCGTCGGCCCCGCCGGGGAGGCGAGCTCCAGCGGCGGCCGCCCGCCGTCGCGCTTTGCCTTCAACCCGGCGGCCCGCGTCGTCCTGGCGGTGGATGTCGGGGCCACCCACGTGATCATCGCCGTCACGGACCTCGGCGGGACGGTGCTCGCGGAGCGCCGGCTGGCGCAGGATGTCGCCGACGGCCCGGTGGTTGTCCTGGACCGGGTGATCGAGGAAGGGCTGCAGCTGCTCGGCGGGGCCGGCCGGGGAATTGGGGACCTGGCCGGCGCCGGCATCGGGCTCCCGGGGCCCGTGGAACACGCCACCGGCATGCCGGTGAAGCCGCCAATCATGCCCGGCTGGGACGGGTTCGACGTCGTCCGCCACATCCAGCGGTCCCTTCCGGTGCCGGTCCTGGTGGACAACGACGTGAACATCATGGCGCTGGGGGAGCGCACGGCGCACTGGCCTGACGACGAAAACTTCCTGTTCATCAAGGTGGCCACCGGCGTCGGGGCGGGCATCATCAGCAGCGGCCAGCTCCAGCGCGGAGCCAACGGGACGGCCGGCGACCTCGGACACGTCCGGGTTCCGCGTGGCGATGACGTGCTGTGCCGGTGCGGGAACTACGGGTGCCTCGAAGCCCTGGCGTCCGGGCCCGCTGTCGCCAAGGCGCTGACGCGGCAGGGCCTGCCGGCGTACGACGGCGGCGATGTGTTGCGCCTGGTCGCCGAAGGGAACCTGCAGGCCATCCAGGCGCTGCGGCAGGCCGGCAGGGACCTCGGCGACGTCCTCTCCATGGTCGTGAACCTGCTGAACCCCTCGGTGATTGTGATCGGCGGAAGCCTCGGCCAGGCCGGGGAGCATCTGATGGCCGGCGTCCGCGAGGTGGTCTACCGGCGCTCGCTGCCGCTGGCCACGGCGCACCTGCGGATCGGCGTGTCCCGGGCCGGTGACCAGGCCGCGATCCTCGGCGCCAGCCAGATGGTCACGCAGCATGTGCTCTCACCCGCGGTCATTGAGGCGACCCTGCAGGCCACGGGCTAGGGGTGTCCCGGAAAGCGGCGCGCCCGGCAGGGGTGTCCCGGAAAGCGTCACATTCCGAAGGCGCGGCCGGGGCCCGTGATAGCAATGGGACTGATGAAATCATATTTCTGCCCGGCCGCCGGGCTACGGGCCGCCCCATGAGCAGCGTGGCCCGGGCGCCGCGCGGCTGGCTCCTCATGCTCGCGATCGGGCTGATCGCGCTGAACATGCGCGGCCCGTTGGTGGCGGTGGCGCCGGTGATCGCCCAACTGGAGGACGATCTCGGGTTCACCCCGGTGGAATTGGGATTCCTGACCGGCATCCCGGTCCTGTGCTTTGCCCTGGCCGCGCCCCTGGCCTCGCTGGCCGGGCGCAAGCTGGGGCCCGAATTCGCCATCACCCTGACCCTGCTCGGGGTGCTCTTCGGCGTCGTGGTCCGCTCGGCCGGCGGGGGTGCCCTGGTCATGCTGGGCACGGTGATCCTCGGCGTCGCCATTACGATCGGCAACATCGTGGTCCCGCTGATCATCCGCCGTGACTTCACCCCCGCCCGGCAAGGCGCGGCGATGGGCACCTACACCGCGGCACTGAACATCGGCTCGTTCCTGACCTCCATGGTGTCGGCGCCGCTGGCTGAACTCCTGGGCTGGCGGCCCGCGATTGCCGCCAGTGGCCTGTTCGCGGTGGCGGCCGCCGCCGTGTGGGTGATCGCGGTTGGCCGGCGGGCCTTCACTCCGGCCGCCGTCGCCGCGGCGGACCCGCGGCGGCCCGGCAAGCTCACCTCCCGGTGGACCACGGCAGCGCTGACCTTCGGGTTCGCCGGGCAGGCGTTCTCCTACTACGGAGTGACCGCCTGGCTGCCGAGCCTGCTCTCGGACGAACTCGGCATGGCGCCCGCAGCCGCCGGGGCAGGGTCCTCGCTCTTCCAGATCCTGGCCATCGTGGGCGGACTGGGCGTGCCGCTGGCGGCCCGGTTCGCCAGTACGACGGCGGTGGGCCTCGCCCTGGGGCTGCTGTGGCTCACCGTACCCGTGGGCCTGCTGCTCGCACCGGAGCTGTGGTGGCTGTGGTGTTCCTTCGGCGGTGTGGCCCAGGGCGGCGGCATCACGCTGATCTTCCTGGCCATTATCCGGCTGGCGCGGGACCAGACCTCGGCGGCCCGGATGTCCGCCGTCGTCCAGGGGACGGGATACTCCTTCGGGGCAGTGGCGCCGACCCTGCTGGGCTACGTCCACGGGACCACCGGCGCCTGGACCGGACCGCTGCTGATGATCCTGGGCTCGGTGGCCGCGTTCATCCTGGGCACCTCGCTGTCACTGCGGCGGGTGCCGAAGCCCCACTGATTCGCTGTCGCGCGCCGGGGTGATGTCAATCGAGACGACAGGTAAGGCCCATGTTCGCGGGGAACATGGGCCTTACCTGTCGTCTCGACGCCGTTGTCGAGCACGGGGGGATTTTCCGTTGCTGGACTGCCACCCGGATTTCGGGGTGCCTGTTGCGAAGGGCCTGGCAGCCCAGCCAACGGAAATCTGTGCGGACCTACGCCGGAACCAGTGCGGGGTCCCCGCTGGCGGCGTCGGCGCCGTCGCGCGCTTCATGCAGGAAGCGGTCGTAGGCCGGCAGCGTCAGGAAGGCCGGGAACTCGCTGCTGAGGGTGACTTCCTCGAAGATGTCCCGCGCGTCGGCGAAACGGTCTCCTTCGAAGCGCTCCAGTTTGGCGAATTCCTCGTCCAGCATGTCCTCCACCCACTCCCGGGTGATTACGTCGCCGTGGTCGGTGATGGCCCGGGCGAAGATCCACTGCCACAGCTGCGAGCGGGAGATTTCCGCGGTGGCGGCGTCCTCCATCAGGTTGTGGATGGCCACCGCGCCGTTGCCGCGCAGCCACGACTCGATGTAGCGGATCCCCACTTCGATGTTGTTCCGGATCCCCTGCTCAGTGATGGTTCCGGTGGTCGCGGAGATGTCCAGGAGCGCGCGGTCGTCCGCGGTGACGTCCTCGCGGAGGCGCTCGAGCTGGTTCGGACGCTCGCCGAGGACGGCGTCGAACACCTCGCGGCAGACCGGCACCAGGTCCGGGTGCGCCACCCAGGAACCGTCGAAGCCGTCGTTCGCCTCACGGGTCTTGTCCGCGCGGACCTTCTCGAAGGCGATCGCGTTGGCGTCCGCATCCTTGCGGTTGGGGACGGCGGCGGCCATGCCGCCGATCGCCATGGCGCCACGCTTGTGGCAGGCCCGGACCAGCTGCTCGGTGTAGGCGCGCATGAACGGCTGGGTCATAGTGACCTGGCCGCGGTCCGGGAGCACGAAGCGCGGTCCCCGGGTGCGGAAGTTCTTGATCAGGGAGAAGATGTAGTCCCAGCGGCCGGCGTTCAGGCCCGCGGCGTGGTCCCGGAGTTCGTAGAGGATCTCCTCCATTTCGAACGCCGCGGTGATGGTCTCGATCAGCACGGTCGCGCGGATGGTGCCCTGCGGGATACCCAGCAGGTCCTGCGCCATGATGAAGATGTCGTTCCACAGCCGGGCCTCGAGGTGGCTCTCGATCTTCGGCAGGTAGAAGTACGGACCTTTGCCCTGGGCGATCAGGCGGCGGGCGTTGTGGAAGAAGTACAGGCCAAAATCCACGATCCCGCCGGCAATAGGCGTGCCATCGATGAGCATGTGCTTTTCCGGCAGGTGCCAGCCGCGGGGGCGGACCACGACTGTGGGCAGTTCCCCGGCCGGGCGCAGCTTGTACTCCTTGCCCTCCGGGGAAGTGAAGTCGATCCGGCGCTCCAGCGCATCGGTGAGGTTCAGCTGGCCCTGGATCACGTTGCGCCAGGACGGCGTGGAGGAGTCCTCCATGTCCGCGAGCCACACCTTGGCGCCGGAGTTCAGCGCATTGATCGTCATCTTCTTGTCGACCGGCCCGGTGATTTCCACGCGGCGGTCCTCCAGGCCCGGGGCCGGGGGAGCGACGCGCCAGTTCGGGTCGTTGCGGACGGACTCGGTCTCGCGCAGGAACCGCGGGTCCTGGCCCTTGGAGATCTGCTGGCGGCGTTCCTGCCGTGCCTGCAGCAGCTCCCGACGGGGCCCTGCCGTGGCCTTGTGCAGCTTGGCAACAAACGCCAGCGCGTCCGGCGTGAGGACCTCGCTCTGCCGGCAAATCGGCTGCGCGGTCAACGTGATCCCGTTGATAGTGAAGTTGTCAGTGAAGCTGTTCATCTCAATCTCTCCTTGGAGAAGCAAAAGTTCGACGGCGGGTGGTGACGTGCGCTGAAGACGGCGGGCCGGATGCTCCGGAAGCGTGCGTAAAAGGGGTCCCATTGCCGCCCCGCCGAGGTGGGCAATGGCGAAGGCGGCAATGGGGAATAGCACGCGGAGGAGCGTTCGGTCCGCTGGCGGAACTGCCGCCGTCGTGAGTTCTAGTGGAACTGGCCTTCTTCGGTGGATCCCACCAGGGCCAGGGTGGATGCGTTCGGGTTGAGCGCGGTGGCAATGTCGTCGAAGTAGCCGGTGCCGACTTCGCGCTGGTGCTTGGTGGCGGTGTAGCCGCGGGACTCGGAGGCGAATTCCTTCTCCTGCAGCTCGACGTACGCGCTCATGCCTTCCCGGGCGTAGCCGTGGGCGAGGTCGAACATCGAGTAGTTCAGGGCGTGGAAGCCGGCCAGGGTGATGAACTGGAAGGTGAAGCCCATGGCGCCGAGTTCGCGCTGGAACTTCGCGATCGTGGCGTCATCGAGGTGCTTGCGCCAGTTGAACGACGGCGAGCAGTTGTAGGAGAGCATCTGGTCCGGAAACTCGGCCTTGACGGATTCCGCGAATTTGCGGGCCAGCTCCAGGTCCGGGGTGCCCGTCTCCATCCAGATGAGGTCGGAGTACGGGGCGTAGGCCTTGGCGCGGGCGATGCAGGGTTCGATCCCGTTGCGGACCTTGTAGAAGCCCTCCGGGGTGCGGACCGGCTGGCCGCCTTCGCGGAGGATGAATTCCTGGTCACGCTCGTCGACGTCGGAGGTGATCAGGGTGGCCGCCTCGGCGTCGGTGCGGGCGATGATGACCGACGGGGTACCGGCGACGTCGGCGGCGAGCCGGGCAGCGTTCAGCGTCCGGACGTGCTGCTGGGTGGGGATCAGGACCTTGCCGCCGAGGTGGCCGCACTTCTTTTCCGAGGCGAGCTGGTCTTCCCAGTGCACGCCCGAGGCGCCGGCCTGGATCATCGACTTCATGAGCTCGTAGGCGTTCAGCGGGCCGCCGAAGCCTGCCTCGGCGTCGGCCACAATCGGGACCATCCAGTCCTCGACGGTCTGGATGCCCTCGGAGAACTCGATCTGGTCCGCGCGGAGCAGGGCGTTGTTGATGCGCCGGACCACCGTGGGAACGGAATTGGCGGGGTAGAGCGACTGGTCCGGGTAGGTGTGGCCGGAGTTGTTGGCGTCCGCGGCGACCTGCCAGCCGGAGAGGTAGATGGCGCGGAGGCCGGCCTTGACCTGCTGCACGGCCTGGTTGCCGGTCAGGGCGCCGAGGGCGTTGGTGTAGCCGCCGGTCTTGTGCTCCTCGGTGAGCTGCTTCCACAGCTTTTCGGAGCCGCGCCGGGCGAGGGTGTGTTCTTCGGAGACGCGGCCGCGGAGGCGGACGACGTCGGAGGCCTTGTAGTCCCGGGTCACACCTTCCCAGCGGGGGTTGGCGGCCCACTCGAGCTCCAGTGCGGCGGCCTGCTGCTCGGGCGTCTGCTGGGTGGGCTCAAATGCTGCAGTCATCTTTGTCTCCTTGGTGGGGCCGGGGCCGGCCAGTCTGCGTCTCTGCAGAGCCTGGTCGGTTGTTCCCGTTGCGAATCTTTCCGTGAGATCTACTTTTCTGCACTTTCCAAGGGGTTTCTAGACCAAAGCCATGGAAAGAAATGCACTTCTTCGCGTATGCTCAAGAAATGCACTCAACCAGCTGGAACCGTCAGGCTCTTTCTCCGTCCGCGCCCGCAGCGCCGGAGGTGGACGTCATCAGCCTGGGCCGGCGCGTCCGGCACCTGCGCAAGGCGGCAGGGCTCACGCTCGACGACCTGAGTGCCGCCGTCGGGACGGCCCCCAGCCAGCTGAGCCTGATGGAAAACGGCAAACGCGAGCCCAAGCTTGGTCTGCTCCAGCAGCTTGCAGCGGCACTCGGGGTGAGCATCGACGAACTGCTCGGCGCGGAGCCGCCCAACCGGCGTGCGGCGCTGGAGATCGAGCTGGAACGGTACCAGCGCAGCCCCATCTATGAGTCCCTGAACCTGCCCAAGATCCGCATCAGTTCGCGGCTTCCGATGGATGTGCTGGAGTCGATGGTGGGCCTGCAGCATGAGCTTGAACGCCGGCTCAATGAGCAGGTCGCGACGCCGGAGGAGGCCCGCCGCGCGAACGGTGAACTGCGCGCGATGATGCGCGAGAGGAACAACTATTTCCCCGAGTATGAGGCCGAGGCGCAGAAGGTCCTGGCCTCGGTGGGCCACACCAGCGGTCCGCTGTCCCACCACGTCATTTCGGACATCGCCGGGCATCTCGGATTCAGCCTCCACCATGTGGGTGATCTCCCTCATTCCACGCGTTCGGTGACTGATCTTAAGAACCGCCGAATTTATCTCACGCAGAACGCCCGCAGCGATCACGACCCCCGTTCGGTGCTGCTGCAGGCGCTGGGCCATTACGTCCTGGGCCACCAGACGCCGAACAACTACGGCGATTTCCTGATGCAGCGCGTGGCCACGAACTACTTCGCCGCCGCGCTGCTGCTGCCCGAGCAGGCCACCGTGGCATTCCTGCAGGAGGCCAAGCAGGCCAAGGAAATCGCGGTCGAGGACATCCGGGATGCCTTCGCGGTGTCCTACGAGACCGCCGCGCACCGCTTCACCAACCTGGCCACCCAGCACCTGGGCATCCGCACGCACTTCCAGAAGACGCACAAGAGCGGCATCATCTACAAGGCCTACGAGAACGACGGCGTGACGTTCCCGCAGGACCACACCGGCGCCATCGAGGGTCAGTTCTCGTGCCGGAACTGGACGTCCCGGGTGGTGTTCGACGTCCCGGACAAGTTCAGCGCCTACAACCAGTACACCGACACCCCGGCCGGGACGTACTGGTGCACGGCCCGGACGGAACGCTCCGCGAACGGGGAGTTCTCCCTGTCCGTGGGTGTCCCGTATGCGCACGTGAAGTGGTTCCGCGGCCGCGACACCACCGAGCGGTCCAAGTCCACCTGCCCGGACGAAAGCTGCTGCCGCCGCCCGCCGGCATCGCTGACCGCCGAATGGGCCGGGAACGCCTGGCCCTCGGCCCGGGCCCACTCCCACCTGCTGGCGGCCATGCCGCCGGGCGCCTTCCCGGGCGTGGACGAGACCGAGGTCTACTCCTTCCTGCAGGCGCACTCGGGGAGCTGACCCTCCCGCAGCTTCTGCAGGATTTTCCCAGACGCTCCCTCAGGTCCTGCGGTTTTTGGCGGGACGCTCCCTCAGATCCGGCCCGAAGCTCCCCGGCGCTCCCTCAGATCAGGTGAGGAAGCGTTCGGCGATCGGTTGCCAAAGCTGAGGGAGCGTTCCGTGGGGGGGCGGCTGGCAGGCGGGCGGACTATATTGGCCTGTGTCAGCTCATCGATCCATCTCGCGGGAGCGTGCGCCCATGGCCAAGGAACTTGCCACCCAGCTCATCGAACAACTCCAGGCTGCCGGCGTGCAGCGGATCTACGGGATTGTGGGGGACAGCCTCAACCCGATTGTCGACGCCGTCCGCAAGACCGGCGGCTCGCAACAGGGCGGTATCGACTGGATCCATGTCCGGCATGAGGAGGCGGCCGCCTTCGCCGCGGCGGCGGAAGCCCAGCTGACCGGCCGGCTCGCGGTGTGCGCCGGCTCCTGCGGACCCGGCAACCTGCACCTGATCAACGGCCTGTACGACGCCAACCGTTCCGGGGCGCCGGTGCTGGCCATCGCCTCTCACATCCCCAGCAAGCAGATCGGCAGCAGTTTCTTCCAGGAAACCCACCCCGACCGGCTCTTCAACGAGTGCTCGGTCTACTCCGAGCTGATCAGCACCGCGGAGCAGGCGCCCCGCGTCATGCACAGCGCCATCCAGCACGCCGTCGGCCTCAGGGGCGTCGCCGTCGTGACCCTTCCCGGTGACATCGCCGGCCTGGAGGCGACGGCCGAAACGCCGGCCCCGGCGACCTTCCGGCCGGCGACGCTGATGCCGGACCCCGCGAGTGTGCAGGAACTGGCCGACGCCATCAACGCCGCCGGCAAGGTGGCCATCTTTGCCGGTGCCGGCGTCGAGGGCGCCCACGACGAGGTGATTGCGCTCGCCGGGCTGATCGCCGCGCCGATCGGCCACAGCCTCCGCGGCAAAGACTTCATGCAGTACGACAACGCCTATGACATCGGCATGACCGGGCTGTTGGGTTACGGCGCCGCGGCCGAGGGCATCGAGGACGCGGACCTGCTGATCCTGCTGGGCACGGACTTCCCCTACGACCAGTTCCTTCCCGGAACCCGGACGGCGCAGGTGGACCGGGCCGCGCACAAACTGGGGCGGCGGACCGACGTCGACGTCGCAGTGCACGGCGACGTCCTCCCCACCCTTGCCGCCCTCATGCCGTTGGTCACGGCCAAGAAGAGCCGCCGTTTCCTGGACGCGATGCTGAAGAAGCACGACCGGCTCATGAACAAGGCCGTGGGGGCATATACCCGCAACGTCGGGACGAAACAGCCGATCCACCCGGAATATGCGGCCTCGCTGCTGGACCAAGTGGCGGCGAGGGACGCGATTTTCACGGCGGACACCGGCATGTGCAATGTCTGGACCGCCCGGTACATCAACCCGCTGGGCACCCGCCGGCTGATCGGCTCGTACCTGCACGGGTCCATGGCCAACGCGCTGCCGCACGCGATCGGCGCCCAGCTGGCATACCCCGGCCGGCAGGTGGTTTCGGTCTCCGGCGACGGCGGCCTGTCGATGCTGCTGGGCGAGCTCATTACGGTCGCCGCGCACCGGCTGCCCGTGAACGTGGTGGTCTTCAACAACTCCACCCTGGGCATGGTGAAACTTGAAATGCTGGTGGACGGGCTCCCGGACTTCGGCGTCGACGTCCCGGACGCCAACTACGCGGACGTTGCGCGGGCCCTGGGCTTCCACGCCGAGCGCGTCACGGATCCGTCCCGCATCGAGGCGGCGTACCGGGAAGCCTTCGCCCACCCCGGCCCGTCGCTGGTGGAGCTCATCACGGACCCCAAGGCGCTGTCCCTCCCGCCGAAGATCAAGGGCGCACAGGTCCTGGGCTTCGCCACGGCCATGTCCAAAGTGGTCCTGAACCGGGGCGCCGGCGAGGCCGTCAGCATGGCACGGAGCAACCTGCGGAACGTCCCGCGGCGCTAGGGGCGGGCCCGGCGAACTCGCCGGAAGCTGCCCAGCTCGCCGGACATGTCCGGCGAACTGGAGACATTCCGGCGAACTGCGCACCAATCGAGGCGAAGGGGGTGGCCATGAAAGATCACCGCATGGCGAAAATTGTGGCGGTGGGAACCATCGCGGTGCTCACGGCTTGTGCGCCCCCGGTACCAGGGCTTGTGAAGGCCGACGGCGTCGAACGGGTTCCGGTGGACCGCGCCGCGTACGCTGCCGAATTTCAGGCATTCCGGGCCTCCGCCCTGACGTTGGGAGCCGCGCTGCTGGCCGACGGCGGTGAAGGGGCCGAAGGGAACGTGGTGTCGTCCCCCGGCAGCCTGCTGATCGCGCTCGCCATGCTGCGGGCAGGGGCGTCCGGGGAGACCGCCGTCGAAATGGACCAGATGCTGGGGCTCCCCGACGGCAACCGGGATGAGGCCATGAACGCCCTGCTCGAGTCCCTGGCTGCGTACGACGGTGATCCCGGCTCGGTCGACGAAAAGGACCCGCCCCGGAAGCCGGTCATGCATGCGGCCAACGGTCTGTTTGTGGACAAGGACGTACCAACCGGAAAGAACTACCTGGAAACCCTTGCCCGGCACTACGGCACCGGGGTGTACCCCGTGGACTTCCGGGATGAGGCCGCCACGGGGCCGGCCCTGGATGCCTGGGTGGACCGGAACACGGGCGGCCGGATCAAGAAAGCACCCGCGGAGTACGATCGCGACAACACGTTCAGCCTCCTCAATGCCCTGTACTTCGCCGCGGCATGGCAGTCGCCTTTCGACCCGAACGACACCTCGGACAGCCCCTTCACGAAGTCCGGTGGCGAGGAAATCAGCGTGCCGACCATGTACAACTCGCTGCAGCTGGCCTATGCGGAGGGCCCTGGCTGGCGGGCGGTCGAGCTGCCGTACGCAGAAGGTTTTGCCATGCGGCTGGTGCTGCCCGGTCCTGGCGTTGGGCCGGAGAGCCTCACGGCGGCCAAGCTGACGGCAATTGCGGCGGCCCTGGACACGGCCCCGGAGGTCTCCGCACTGATCTCCCTGCCCAAGTGGGACCACAAGAGCACCTTCGACCTGCGGAAGGTATTTGAAGCGCTGGGGCTGGCCAGGACCCTGGTCACCACCGAAGACTTCGACGCCATCCAGCCGAAGCTGACGCTCACGCAGGCCGCCCAGGCCGCCAACATCACCGTTGCCGAGAAGGGAACGGTGGCCGCCGCCGTGACGCAGATCAACGGCGCCGTGACCGGGGTGCCGCCCCTCCCGGACCAAACCATCGACTTCGACCGGCCGTTCCTCTACCAGGTCGTGCACACCGAAACCGGGCTCCCGATCTTCATGGGGAAGGTCGCGGACCCGCGCTGAGGGGCGGCCTACCGGGACCCACATCGCCGGAAGCCCTCCAGTTCGCCGTAAACTTCCGGCGAATTGGAGGGACTCCGGCGAACTCGGCGGCTTAGGGCGTCCCGCTCCGGCGCTCTTGTGCCAGGGCCGCCGCCACTTTTCCAATCAGCTCGTACGGGACAGGCTTCCGCAACTGGAACTTCAGGGTGCCCTTCGCTGCGCGGTAGGGGGCGAGTTCCGTGCTCAGCGATTCGTCGCCGTCGGGCACGGGGTAGACGGAGATGTGGTGCGCCCAGCCCGCGAAATATACGACGTATCTGCCCCCGAGCGTGATCGTCGGGATGCCGTAACTGATCATCTCCCCTGATCGGGGTACCGCGGCATGGCAGCATCGCCGGATCTCCTGCAGCGCCTCCTGCACGTCAGCAGGAAACGAGGCGATGTATTCCTCCACGGACTCAAAGTGCTGTGCCATTGCCGTTCCCTCCAACGATCCCAGCAACGAGTTAGCGCGGGCCGCCCTGCCACAAGGCATCGAACGGCGCGCCCGAGGCCACACGGTTCCGGATGCCGGCGGTCACAAACGCCTTCGCCGTCCGGGCGGCGGCCAGCGGCGTCGCACCCTTGGCGAGCTCGGCCGTCACCGCCGCGGCCAATGAGCACCCGGCGCCGGAGACTGCCACCTCGCCCACCTTCGGGGCGGACAGGACTTCCAGGGTTTCGCCGTCGTAGTAGACGTCGACGGCGTCGGGGCCTTCGAGCCGCACGCCGCCCTTGGCGAGCACCGCGGCGCCGCTGAGCTCATGGATGCGGACCGCGGCGGCCTTGAGGGACTCGACGTCGGTGATCTCCAGCCCTGAGAGCGACTCGGCCTCGAAATGGTTGGGCGTGACGAAGGTGGCCAGCGGCAGGATGTGGGACTTGAGCGCCTGGTCGGTGTCCAGGGCGTGGCCCGGCTCCTGGCCCTTGCAGATCAGCACCGGATCCAGCACCACGTTGGCGAACTGCCCGGCCGCCAGCGCCGCGGCCACGGTCGAAATCGTCGCCGGGCTGCCCAGCATGCCGATCTTGACGGTGTCCAGCACGGCCGGTGCGCCGGACGCGGCACCGTAGGCCGCCGTCGTGGCTTCCAGCTGGTCCGCGATGACCTGCTGGTCCACCGGGACAAAGCGGTGGTTCCAGTTGTCCTTGGGGTCGAAGGACACGATGCAGGTCAGGTTCGCGATCCCGAAGACGCCGAGTTCCTGGAACGTCTTCAGGTCAGCCTGCGCGCCGGCGCCGCCGGTCGCTTCGGAGCCTGCGATGGTCAGCGCGACGGCGGGGGAGGAGGCGGGCTCGGTAGCTGTATCGGAAGCAGCAGCGCCATCCGCCAGGGCGGTGGAATCGAATGCGGTAGAAGTCATGGTCCCATCCTGCCATCCCGCCAAAACCGCGCGCATTGTGCTCATGAACAAGCGTTCCATGAACAGTATGAACAAAACCTGAGTGTTCCGGATCACGCGGACTAGGGTGGCGGACGGTGTTGCTTACAGGCGGCGCCGGATCCAGGAAGGTTCATTGATGAGCACCCAACTGACCGAAGCGGCCCAGACCCGGAAAGCCGTCGGCAACATCCTCAAAGGCTCGGCCGGCAACCTTGTTGAGTGGTACGACCTCTACGTCTACACCGTGTTCGCGGCCTACTTCCAGGCGCACTTCTTCAACTCCAAGGACGAGCTCCAGGCCGGCCTAGAGGCCATGGCCGTCTTCTCGACGTCGTTCCTGATGCGCCCGATCGGTGCCTGGTTCTTTGGCCGGTACGCCGACCGCAAGGGCCGCAAAGCCGCGCTGACACTGAGCGTGACCATGATGTCCGCGGGCTCTTTCGCGATCGCGGTGCTGCCCACCCAGGACGTGATCGGCCTGTGGGCCCTGATCCTGCTGGTCCTCATCCGCGTGATCCAGGGCTTCTCCGTGGGCGGTGAGTACGGCACCAGCGCCACGTACATGTCCGAGGCTGCCACCTCCAAGCGCCGCGGCTTCTTCTCCAGCTTCCAGTACGTCACGCTGATCGGCGGACAGATGCTGGCACTGCTGGTCCTTGTGGTCTTGCAGAACGCCATGCCCAAGGCTGAGCTGACCGAGTGGGGCTGGCGCATCCCGTTCGCGGTGGGCGGCGTGGCCGCGCTGGTGGTCCTCTGGCTGCGGCGCTCCATGGAGGAAACCGTCTCGGCCGAACAGCTCGAGGCCGCAAAGGCCCCTGCCGTGGGAGGCCAGGCGCAGCCCGGGACCATGAAGCTGCTGTTCACCAGCTACTGGAAACCGCTCATGATCTGCATCGGAATCACCCTTGGCGGCACGGTGGCGTTCTACACGTACACCAACTTCATCCTGAAGTTCATGAACGATACCTCCGGCATCGCCAAGACGGACACGTCGGTCATCAACTTCTGGGCACTGTTCATCTTCATGCTGCTCCAGCCGGTTTACGGCATCATCTCGGACAAGGTCGGCCGCAAACCGCTGCTGCTGTGGTTCGGCATCACCGGCGTCCTGTTCACCTGTCCGCTCCTGTCCGCGCTCGCGGGGACCAAGGATCCGATCACCGCGTTCCTGCTGATGATGGGCGGTCTGCTGATCGTGGGCGGCTACACCTCCATCAACGCCCTAGTGAAGGCCGAGCTCTTCCCCGCGTCCATCCGCGCCCTCGGGGTGGGCCTGGGCTACGCGATCGCCAACTCTCTCTTCGGCGGCACCGTCCCGCTCATCGGCGCTGCTCTGCAGAAGACCGGGCAGGAAGAGCTGTTCTTCACCTACGTCACCGTGGCCATCGCCATCTCCCTGCTGGTCTACATCTTCGCGCTGAAGAACAAGAAGTCCACGCACCTGGACCACGAGCAGGGCCACGCCTGGGCGGCCGCTGGTCCGGACACGGCTGCGGGGACGGCTGCTGGTGGTCCGGGCGCGGCTGCTGGTGGTCCGGGCGACGGCGGCAGGGACGAGGACAAGGACCTCATCGACGCCTCGCGCCGCTAGGGCAGGCCGCAAGCCGTCCTCGAATTCGCCGGAAGCGCGCCGGGTCGCCGTATGTTTACGGCGACTTGGCGCGTTTCCAGCGAACTCGCGGCCTAAGGAGCGAATGGACGGCGACAACGACGGCGGCCCGGTCCCACGCTATTGGGCGTTGTCTGCGAACCGCAGCTGCAGGATCGTTGCGGCGGTGCCCGCCACGAACGTTCCCGCGAGCACAACATAGCTGCCTGGCTGGAGCGAGCCGACAGGATCGGCCACCATGCCGATCAGCAGCGGGACGATCGAATAAGGGAACCACTCCGCCCAGCCGGTCTTGCCGAACAGATTGCCCAGGGCCAGCATAACGAGCGAGAAAGCGATGGGGGCCACTTCGCCTCGGCTCCACACAGCGATCCAGGCGACCACTGGCGCGAGCAGGAATGAGATCGTCGCAGCGAGGAGCACGTGTGCGATTCCCGCCGCGGCCAACTCTGCCGAGAACCCCGGCAGCCCCAACACCAGTCCGATCGCCATGGCCTCGACGAGGACTATGACGATGAGCGCCATCCACCACACGGCCGCGACCGCCAGCTTGGCGACGGCGAACCAATGACGGGCCACGGGCAGCGCGAGCATGTTCTTGGCGGTGGCATCACCGTACTCCCGGCCAAACAGGTAGGCGATGATGAAGGTCAGCAGCAGCATCCCGCCGACACCGAAGACCAGCGTGAGCATGTAGAAGTATTGGAGCCACGTCGCCTCAAGCCCGGCAAGGCTCGCTTTGGTACCCAGAAGCCCCAGCTGGGCCGCCCGCCCCGGTTCGCGCACTATCCACATGAAAAGCGCAATACCGAGCGGCATGATCGCGAGCACCGCCAGCGTGGCCCACGTCGCCTTGGCACGGTGGAGCTTCATGAACTCGGTGCCAAGAACCTGACCGAACATCAAACCGCGCCGCCTTCGGACGAAGGGCCGGTCCTCCGGCCATCGGCACCGCGCGCATCGCCCGTCCGCGCCAGGAAGTAGCGCTCCAGATCCAGTGTGAGCAGCGCCTGCTCGCGCTCTTCCGGGGTGTAGGCGTCGGTCGCGAACGCGCGCGCCTTCGCGGCGAGTTCGTCGCGCGACGACTCCTCGATGAGACGGCCGTCGTGGACGATACCGATGCGGTCGGCCAAGTGAGCGACCTCGGCGAGGATGTGGCTCGACATGAAGACGGTGGCGCCGCGCCCGTCGGCGAGCGAACGGAGCAGCTCGCGGATCTCGACAATGCCAGCCGGATCAAGGCCGTTGGCGGGCTCGTCGAGCACGAGCAATTCGGGGGAGTGCAGCAGCGCGCGGGCGAGAGCGAGACGCTGTTTGTTGCCGAGCGAGAGCTGCCCGGCACGCCGATCGGCATAAGGATCCAAGCGCAGCAGCGTGATCGAGTCGGCGACCGACCGCGGCGGCGAACGGGTGAGCCGGCGCTGGATGTCCAGATTCTCGCGCACGGTGAGGTTGGGGTAGGCGGTCGCGGTCTCGACGAGGAAGCCAACGCGGGCGAACACAGCGGTCTCGCCAGGGATGATGCGCTGGCCCAGGACGGTCACCTCCCCGCTGCTCGGCCGGATCAGGCCGAGCATCATACGGATTGTGGTCGTTTTGCCCGCCCCGTTCCTGCCGAGGAACCCGTAGATCTCGCCCCGGCGGACGTCAAGGTTGAGCGAGTCGACGGCGGTGACGTCGCGGTACCGCTTGACGAGGGCGCGCGTGGAAACCGCGGAGTCAGGCATGGGGCTCCTCCATGGCCCCATCCTGCCACCACGCCCGGAGCGTTCACAGGGTGAAGCTGCGGCTGCATCAGGCTCCCGCACCGTCGGGTGCGAGAATGGAGGCGGTTCCGGCTGCTTGTGTTACCGGGGCCGTCCAGTGCTAATACAGCCGGCCGCCCAGCGTGTTCCCCTTGCGGGTGCGGGCCGCCGAGCGAACCACTACGAATGGAATACCCATGACTTCCGCCAAGACCTTCCCGGCGTCAGCCGCACCAAGGTTCGCCTCGATCGGCTCCCCACATTTCGGCATCATGCTCGCTGTCATGGCCGTGGTGCTGATCCTGTCCAACATCGGGGCGTCCAAGGGCGTGGCGATCGGCCCCGTGATCACCGACGGCGGCTTCTTCCTCTTCCCGCTGGCGTACATCCTGGGCGATGTCATCAGCGAGGTCTATGGCTTCAAAGTGGCGCGCAAGGCCATCATCACCAGCTTTGCGCTGTCCGTCTTCGCGTCGCTCTGCTACTGGGTCATCATCGCCCTTCCGGGGTTCGACGACGAATACGGTTCCTCCAAGCAGGCAGCCTTGGAAGGCGCACTGGGACCGGTCCCGCAGATTGTGCTGGCATCGCTGCTGGCCTTCCTCGCCGGCCAGACCATCAACTCCTGGATCTTGGTGAAGATGAAGGCGCGGACCGGGGAAAGGTCCCTGTGGGCGCGCATCATGGGCTCCTCCGTGGCGGGTGAGTTCGTGGACACCCTGATTTTCTGCAGCATCGCCGCATCCGTGATCGGAATTACCGACGCCGCGATGTTCATGAACTATGTCCTAGTGGGCTTCCTCTACAAGACCCTCGTGGAGTTCGCCTTCGTCCCGCTGACCTCGCTCGCCATCGGCTGGGTCAAGAAGCGCGAACCGAGCTACGGCGCCTAGGACTCCTCCTCATCCTCCGGCCGCCGGCCAGTTCGGAGCCAGCAGCCGCCCAATTCGCCGGATACCCGCGGTGTCGCCGTAAGTTTCCGACGACGTGGCGGGGTACCGGCGAATTCGAGTCGTTGGGGTGCGGGGTGCCGGGCGCCGCAACGCATTCGACGCTCAGGGGTGCCGGCGGCCGGCCAGCGCACGAAGCAGACGGTGCTTGAATTCCTGCTCGCGAAAGAGGTCCTTCCACTCCACGCGGACGAACCGCCAGCCCTCTTCAACCAAGGCCTTCTCCCGGCGCCGTTCCTCGAAGAGCACCTCGGCCGTGGGACTGTAGTCGAAGTACTTGATTTTGCCGTCGAACTCGAGTGCGACCTTTTCCTCCTTCCATGCAAAGTCCAGGCGATGGCGCCCGGCGCGGCTCGACACTTCCAGCTGCGGCTCGGGTGGCCGGATCCGCAGCCGCAGGATCAGGTCGCGGGTCAGGGTCTCGCCGGGAGATTCGGAGCGCGGATCGGCCGCGGCCAGGACACGGCGGAAAGTCCGAATGCCCCGGCGGCCGTCCAGGTCATCTGCCATGGCCTGCAGGGCGCCCGGGTCCGCGCCGAGTCGAAGCGCGTGGTCCGTGAGGATCAACGCCTGCCTGTAGGGCAGCATCATGGCGCAGTCGGCCGTCGTGCGCTCCAAGGACGTGGTCCGGAGGCCGTTCACCACGGCGACGTCGTGGTCGGCGAAGGGGCGCGTGTGGCAGCGGACGTCACTGCCGTGACGCTCGTTCGAGGGCCGTACTTTTTGGAGGACATGGATCACGTCATCCACCTCCCACAGGTGGAGGAGGCGGAGGCGCGCCGCGGAAGTGTGGCTGTAGTGGAAGGCTCCTGTCGACGTCGTACGCGTTCCGTGGGCGTGCGCGTAGATGAGCTGCCGGCTCCGGACAGTAGGCGACTGGGCGTTCCAGAGGCTGGCGCGGATGTAGCAGCCGTGCCGGAGCCGGACGAGGGTGCCTGAATCGAGGAGCGAGCGGATGGCGCGCGAGCTGAAGCCGAGATCCAGGAGCTGTTCGGTGCGCCAGAGGTTACCTGTCGGCGGCAGCCCCAGCGCGGGGCTATGCGTCATGCCACCAGCTTCGGCCGCTGCAGGAGCGGGCAGGAGGCCCCGTCGTCGCTATGTGGAAAACACGAGGCGGCCGCACCTTGGCTACTTTGGGAGACGGCGGCCTTGGACGCCGCTCACTTCGCCGGAACGCGGCGAAGGCGCCGTCAATTTACGGCGAACTCGGTGGTTTCCCGCGAATTCGGCGGGGGCGTCAGCCGGGAACGCGGGCGGTGGTTCCGCGGACGATGAGGTCCGGCTCGATCAGCTGGCGCTCAGGCTCGAGGGTGGGGTCCTGGATCCGTGCCAGCAGGGCGCTTGCGACGCCGGACCCGACAATGTCGCTCCGGTTGTCCACCGAGGTCATGTCCAGATACCGCGACTTGGCCAGCGGGGAGTTGTCGTAGCCGATCACGGAGAGCTCTTCCGGGATGGACAAGCCCCGGGCCTTGGCTGCGGCGAAGGCGCCCAGGGCCATGGTGTCATTGGCGGCGAACAGGGCGGTCGTGTCGGGGTGGTGGTCAAGGACCCAGCAGGCGGCCGCATAGCCGTCCTCCTCAGAGGTGCCGCGGGATTCGCCGGCGATCCGGGCCTCGACGCCGGCCTCCAGGATGCGGCGGCGGAAGCCCTCCCGCCGGTGGGCCGCGGCGCCGCCGGAGCCCGAGAGGTGTCCCATGCGTGTGTGGCCGAGCCCGATCAGGTGCTCCGCCGCCATGCGGCCGCCGCCGTCGTCGTCGTTGGTGATGAGCCCGGCGCCGGCGGGAACGCCGTTCCGCCAGCCGGCGACGACGGCGGGAACCCAAGTGCCGGCCATCATGGACTCGCTCGGCTCGGCGGCGATGACGAGGCCCTCCACATGCATGGACAGCAGGCCGTCCACGGCCTCCGTGATGCGGTTCTCGCCGGGGCGGGAATCGGCGAGGGTGACCTGGTAGCCGTGGGGGGAGAACACGGATTCCATGCCGCGCAGGAGGTCCACGAACCAGGGGTTCCGGAAGTCGTCAATGACCAGCCCGATGCTTTTCGTCTGGCTGCTGGCGAGCGTGGTCGCCGCCCGGCTGGGGCGGTAACCGAGCTCCGACATGGCCGCCCGGACGGCCTCCCGACGCTTCTCGCTGACCTTTGACGGGTTTTGAAGCACGAGCGAGACCAGCGACGGGGAGACGCCGGCGCTCTTGGCGACGTCGTAGATCGTCGGGCGGCGGGTTCTGGGGGTATTCAACGACATCTGCAGGGCCTTTCACGTCTCATCCGAGGATAACCGGTCAACCATTGACAGGACATATGCACATAGTTACGCTTTTGTTCAGCGCCAGATTTTGTAGCGCTCCAATTTCTACCGTCGGGCCGTCGGCCTGACCGAATTTCAAAGGAGAAATCGATGGCTGACAGTTTGGGAGTTGCCGTAATCGGCGCCGGAATGGCAGGAAAAGCGCATGCGGCCGCGTACCGCACGGCGTCGGCGCTCTACAGCCCGGTTCTTCCTCCTATCCGGCTGGTCTCCATCGGCGACGTCAACGCCGAGTTCGGTTCCCTGGCCGCGAAGCGTTTCGGCTACGATCGCCACGACACCTCGTGGCAGGCGATCGCCGAGGCCGACGACATCGACGTCGTGAGCGTCGTGATCGCGAACTCCCTCCACCGCGAGGTCGTGGAGGGCCTGCTGGCCGCCGGCAAGCATGTGCTGTGCGAGAAGCCGCTGAGCGACTCAATCGAGGACGCCCGCGCCATGGCCGAGGCGGCCCGCAGTGCCAGTTCGATTGCCCGCATCGGGTTTACCTTCCGCCGCACGCCGGGCATCGCCTACATCCGGGACCTCATCCGCACCGGCGTGCTGGGGAACGTCCTGCACTTCAGCGGCCGCTACTGGACCGACTACGGGTTCAGCCCGTCGGCGCCCATGAGCTGGCGCTACAAGGGCGGCCCGGGCTCCGGCGCCCTGGCCGACGTCGGCAGCCACCTGACGTACGTCGCTGAGTTCCTCTGCGGCGACATCAAGTCCATCAGCGGCGGACGCCTCAGCACCGTGATCGACAAGCGCCCGCTGCCGCTGGGCGCCGTCATGGGCCACGACCACGCCGCGGTCAGCGACACGTTCGAGCCGGTCGAGAACGACGACTACGCGGTGTTTTCCGCCGAATTCGAGAACGGTGCAGGCGGCTTCGAGGTCTCCCGGGTCGCCGCAGGGCACGCGAACAGCCTCATCTTCGAGGTCTTCTGCGAGAACGGCGCCGCCCGGTTCGACCAGCGCCGCCCCGCGGAGATCGAGCTGTTCCTCAACGACGGCCCGGCCAACGAAAACGGCTACCGCCAGGTGATCCTCGGCCCCGGACACCCCTACATCGCCGGCGGGCTGGCCATGGACGCGCCCAGCGTCGGCTTCGGCCAGAACGACGCCTTCGGCTACCAGGCCCGGGCCTTCCTCGAGGAGGTCGCCGGCCTCAGCGAGGCGGACTCCCTGCCCCGCTGCGCCACGTTCGACGAGGGCGTGCGCAACATGGAGCTGCTCGGCGCAGTCACCGAATCCGCCCTCAACAACGGAAAGAAAATCACGCTATGAAACTCGGCGTCTACAACGCAATCCTGCACGACCGGCCCCTTCCCGAGGCCCTCAAGGTCATCGCCAACCTCGGACTGACCGGCATCGAAATCAACACGGGCGGGTTCCTGCCGGCCGTTCACGTCCCCACCATGGACCAGATCCTGGAAAGCGATGCGGCCCGCGATGACTACCTCGCGATTTTCGAGGGCACCGGTGTCTCGATTGCCGGCCTGAACTGCAATGGCAACCCGCTGCACCCCAAACGTGAGATCGGCGGGAAGCATGCCGAGGACATCCGCCGCTCCATCCGGTTGGCGCAGCGGCTGGGACAGGACCGTGTGGTGACCATGTCCGGCCTGCCCGGCGGCGAACCCGGGGCCACCACGGTCAACTGGGTGGTCAACGCCTGGAACTCGGCGGCCCTGGACGTGCTCGACTACCAATGGGGCATCGCGGCCGACTTCTGGAAGGAAACCGACCGCCTGGCCGCCGACCATGGCGTGAAGGTGGCCCTCGAGCTGCACCCGCAGAACATCGTGTTCAACACCGCCGATGTCCACAAGCTCATTGAGCTTACCGGCGCGACCCATGTCGGCGTCGAGCTGGACGCCTCGCACCTGTTCTGGCAGCAGATGGATCCGGTCGCGGTGGTCCGCGAACTCGGCCCGCTGGTCTTCCAGGCCGCGGCGAAGGACGTCCGCATCAATACCGCCAACGCAGCGCTCTACGGTGTCCTCGACAACAGCTTCCGGCGGCTGTCCCCGGACGAAAACCGCACCAACCTCGGCGGCGACGAGTGGGCCAACGAATGGCCCAAGGACTCCGCCTGGGACTTCGTTGCCCTGGGCCGCGGGCACGACTCAGCCTACTGGACCGAGTTCCTGCGCGCGCTCTACGAGGTGGACCCGGAGATGCTGGTCAACATCGAGCACGAGGACGTCTCCCTGGGCCGGATCGAGGGCCTCCAGGTGGCGGCCAAGGTCCTGCGGGACGCCGACTCGGCACTCGCGGCGTCGCTGCACCTCACCAACTGACGGCCCGGCACCCGAGTTCTGCCGCCGAGTCGCCGGAACACTGCGGGGTCGCCGGAAACTTCCGGCGATCTCGCACGGTTCCGGCGACCTCGACGCCGGGGCCGCACCGACGCCTGGGCGACCTAGGAGTAGTAGTTCGCCAGGGTCTCGGCCTTGAACTCGAAGAAGTTGCCGGCCTCGATGGCGAGCCGGGCGTCGTCGACCATCTTCACCACGAAGCGCTCGTTGTGGATCGAGATCAGGGTGGCCGAGACCATCTCCTTGGCCTTGAACAGGTGATGGATGTAGGCCCGCGAATAGTTCAGGCAGGCGTAGCAGTCGCAGCCTTCCTGCAGCGGGCCGAAGTCGCGTTTGTACTTGGCGCCGGAGAGGTTGTACCGGCCGGTGGGGTGGTAGAACGCCGAGTTGCGGGCCACCCGGGTGGGGGAGACGCAGTCGAAAGTGTCCGCGCCGTTTTCAATGGCCGTGAAGATGTCGTCCGGTTCGGAGATGCCCAGCAGGTGCCGCGGCTTGTTCTCCGGCAGCTCCTCGTTGCACCAGCGCACGATCGTGCCGAGGTTCTCTTTCTCCAGCGCCCCGCCGATCCCGAAGCCGTCGAAGTTCATGGCGCCGAGGTCCCGGCAGGCCTTGCGGCGCAGGTCCTCGTACTGGGCGCCCTGGATCACCCCGAACAGGGCCTGGTAGGGCTTGCCGGCGCGCTCGTCCGTGAGCCGGAAGTGCTCGGTGATGCACCGCTCGGCCCAGCGCCGGGTCCGCTCCAGGGACTCCTCCTGGTAGCCGCGGGAGTTCTGCAGCGTGGTGAGCTCGTCGAACGCGAACATGATGTCCGCGCCGATCTGGTGCTGGACGTTCATGGAGATCTCGGGGCTGAAGCGGTGCCGGTCGCCGTTGAGGTGGCTCTTGAACCACACGCCTTCCTCGTCCACGTGGGCCAGACGTTCTTTGCCGGGGGCGACGGCGTCGTCCGGCCCCGAATGGTCCACCGATTTCATGTCGATGACCTTCTTGAACCCCGAGCCCAGGCTCATCACCTGGAACCCGCCGGAATCGGTGAACGTCGGACCGCGCCAGTTCATGAACGCCCCCAGGCCGCCGGCCTCGTCCAGGATGTCCGCGCCCGGCTGCAGGTACAGGTGGTAGGCGTTGGCCAGCACCGCCTGCGCGCCGAGTTCGGCAATGGATTCCGGCAGCACGGACTTGACCGTGGCCTTGGTGCCGACGGCGATGAACGCCGGGGTTTGGATCTCCCCGTGCGGGGTGGCTATGGTGCCGGTCCGGCCCAGGAACTCACCGCCGTTGGCGGCAACCTGCCCGGCCGACGGCGGGCACGTCTCGCTCAGGCGTTTGCCCACGCGGAAGGAGAACTCGGACTGCCGGGCAGGCGCGGGGGACGAAGACTCGAAGTCAGGATTGGCTGGCACGGTTCAAGTGTGCCAGCTAACGCAGCTCTGGACTCAGTGGACGGGATCCGATGTGGGGTAGTTCTCAGCCCGCCACTTGTCCCAGTAGTCGCGGACCGCCTCCAGCTGGTGGGCCCCGAGGTCGTACGTGGAGACGATTGCGAGGGATCCGCCGTCGGGCCGTACGTCGGCGATGGCGGGCTGGTCCGCCACGATCAGCAGGCCGTCCCCGTGCTCGGCATAGTTGTGGACGGTCAGACCCACCTGGTGGTTGCTGCGGAACCACACTTTGCCGGAGATTTCCTCGCCCGTGGGCAGGGTGAGCGAATAAGGGTCCCCCGGCGACGGGACATCGCTGAGCCCCAGTTTCTCTATCGCGGACCCGCCGGAGCCGGGCACGGAGAAGAAGAAGGTCCGGCGCTTGCCGTGCGGGTGCCGTTCCAGGGCGAAGCGCAACTGGTGGAGGAATGTCAGCCAGCCCTGGGTGATGTCCTCGTCCCAGGCCGCCCACTCGGAATTGTGGTCGATTGCCGCCCGGGTGACGCTGACCTCCGTGCCCGTGGGGACAGGTTTCAAGGTGAAAACGTCGCCGCCGTCGACCACCAGGGAGGTGTGGTCGGCGCCTTCGACCACATTGGGGCCGAAGTAGATTTCGTTGATTTCGGCCTCTTGGTCATCGGCCACCCAGCCGTGCCATTGGGCGATCTTGGCGGGTTCGCGCAGCATGGTCCAAACTTGCTGCGCGTCGGAATTGATCACAACGCTCAGATTGTTCGTCATGGGGTGAATCTACAACTCCGGGCCCGCCACGGGTAGGGCCCAACGCTAGACCTCAGGCGCGGACCGATTCGAGCTCGTTGGCGATCCGGCGTTCCAGCTCAACGGTGCCAATTGTTTCGGAGCCGCCGTGCGCGCGCAGGAACAGGAGCGCCTCGAGCCGCAGCAGGCGCCAGTCGCGTTCCGCATCCTGGTTCGCGTTGTCGATCGAGCGGAAGATTTCCTTGTCGTACAGGTTGGGCTCGTTGAGCGAGCGCTGGCGCACCTTGGCGTTGATCCTGGCCTTGAACGGGTCCGTTTCCATGGCCTCCGGCGCGCGGAGCAGTTTCTCGTAGATCCCGGCGCGCTGGTCCTGACCCAGCTGGCGGCAGATGTAGCTGGAGAGCGCCAGCGATGACTCCACGGAGGCCCAGCGGTCGGGGTTGCCGTCGAACGGCAGGACGTTGAGCAGGTCCGCGACCGCCAGGGCGTTGTCGGGGTCCTTGAGAGTGACGAAGAGCTCGTGCGCGAGGTCGCTGAGATCCTTCAGGCAGCTCCCGGACTTGGTGTTGATGCCCTTGGCGAGCCGTTCACTGAGCAGGAGGACACCGACGGCGCCCGGATGGTCCTCGGCCGCGGCCTCCACGACAGACTCCGGCGTGCCGTCGGGGGCCGGGATGAGTGCCAGGTCCGCTTCGCTGGGTCCGCTCACCGCGGGCGGCGCAGCGGGCTGGGGAGGAACGACGACGGCGGCCGCCGTATTGTCGGGCCCGGCAGCGTCGGATTCAGCTGCGTCGGATTCAGTTGCGCCAGGCCCGGGTGCGACCGGCTCAGCCTCGTCCGGCGCGGGGGCGCCGCCATCGGAAGGAGTTGGCGTGCCGGTCGCGCCGCCGTCGGACACGGGGGTGCCGGCCCCGGCGTCGTCCGTGACGCGGACCAGTGATCCCGCCGCGATCCGCAGCACACCGCCGCCGCTGAGGGTCGTCAACACCATGGCGGGAGTCCCAAAATCGTCGGTTTCGACATCCACGCGATGGATCTCTGCGGAGCGGTTTCCGTCGGGCAGAATCAGGTGGTCGCCGGCCCGCAGAGATCCAGCCTGCTGTTCACTGTAGTTCCGGAAGGCTGGGGGGTGGGTCATCGGGAGTCCTTAAAGTTCTCTTGCGGTCCGCCCAACAGTCTACAAAATCGGTTGCGTGAAGTCGGGGACGCAGGGGAGGCCCCGAGAGTCCCCGGCCGGAGCCGGGCCCAAGGGAACCGGCTAGTTGCCGACCCCCGCGAAGGCCAGCGCCTGCCGGATCAGGGCCCCCCGGCCGCCGCTGAATTCCAGCTGCACGTCGGTGCTCATGACCTCCTGCGGGGTCATCCAGGTCAGCTCAAGGGCGTCCTGCCGCGGGGAGCATTCGCCGGTCACAGGAATGACGTACGCCAGGGCAACGGCGTGCTGGCGGTCGTCCGTGAAGCCGGTGTGGGACGGGGACGGGAAGTACTCGGCCACGGTGAACGGCACCGGGCTGACCGGAAGCTGCGGGAAGGCGAGCGGGCCCAGGTCCTTCTCCATGTGGCGGAGCAGGGCGGCGCGGATGGTCTCGCGGTAGAGAACGCGGCCGGACACCAGGGACCGGACCATGGTGCCGTCCTCGTCGGCCTGCAGGAGGGTGCCGACCTCGTTCACGAACCCGAGGGGGTCCAGCCGGACCGGAACGGCCTCGACATAGACCATCGGCAGCCGGCCCCGCGCTTCGAACAGGTCGTCGTCGGAGAGCCAGCCGGGATTCGGGTCAGGGGTGCGCACATTCATGGTTAAGTTCTACCCCATCCCGTCCCCGAACCCCGCGCCGTCACTCAGATCGCCAGCACCGATTCCAGTGGCTCGCCGGCGGCAATCCGTGCCAGCAGCGCCGGCTCGGCGGCGTCCGAGTCCAGGGCCAGGCCCAGGACGTTGGCGGCCGCCTCCGCGGACAGGACGATCACGCCGTTGTCGTCACCGAGCACCCAGTCGCCCGGATTGACCTGGACGCCGCCGCACTGCACCGGGACATTGACGGCGGAGCCGGCGCTGCGGACCCGCTTGGTGGTCAGGCACGAGGTCCCGCGGGCGAAGACCGGCAGGCCGGTCGCACGGAGCTCCAGGATGTCGGTGGCCACGCCGTCGACGACGACGCCGGCGGCGCCTTGCGCGGTGGCCGCTGCGGCGGTGACCGCGCCCACCGGTGCGTGCCGGTGGTCCCCGGACATGTCCACGACCAGCACCGCGCCGGGGTACAGCTCCAGCAGGGCGCGGTTCATGGCGTAGGCGTCATTTTCCGCAATGCGCACCGTGACCGCGGGGCCCGCCACCTTGACGCCGTCGAGCAGCGACCGGATGGCCGGATCCACGAATCCGTCCTCCAGAAAGTGCCCGATCGTGGGGAAGCTGACGGCGGCGAGCCCCTCGCGGAGCCCCTCGGCGAGCCCTGCGTTCACCGCGTTCACCGCGTTCACCGCGTTCACGACGTTCACGGCGCGTCCGGCGCCGTGGCGCCGGCAACCACGGCCACGCACTCAATCTCCAGCGCGACGCCCCACAGGCTCACGCAGACAGTGGTCCGCGCCGGCTTGGCCGCCCCGAAGAACTCCGAGTAAACCCGGTTGTAAGCCTCGAGCTGGCTGGGATCCGTGAGGTAGCCGTTGACCTTGACCACATGCTCCAGGCCGGACCCTGCCGCCTCGAGCACGGACCGGAGGTTGATGATGGTCTGGCGGACCTGGTCCTCGAACGTGTCCGGCTGGTCCTCCAGCCCGCTGATCGCGGGGATCTGGCCGGCGGTGAACACGAACCCGTTGGCGGCGACCGCCTGGGAGAACGGGCCGACGGCGGCCGCGCCGCCCGGGATCTGCACGATCCGTCGGACGGACTCTGTTACGGGCTGAACAGCGGGCTGAAAAGCGGGGTCGGCAGCGGGGAGAACGGCCTGTGGAGCTGTCATTTGGCAGCCACCGCTTCGGCGGCCGGGCCGGTGCTCGCGTCGGTGGTTGCGTCAGTGACTGCGTCAGTCGGGGCGGAGTCGACGGCGTCGATGTTGCCGTGCCGGGTTTCGGTCAGGACGAACAAGGCGCCGAGCGAGACGAGGGCGGCGGCCATGATGTACCACGCGATGGAGGAACTCTGGTGGGTCATGCCGAGCAGCCAGGTGGTGATGAACGGCGTGGCGGCGCTGCCGAGGAGTCCGGAGAGCATGTAGGCCACCGACAGTCCCGAGTAGCGGACCTTGGAACCGAAGAGTTCGGCGAGGAACGTGGCGATCGGGCCGTAGTTCGCGGCGAAGGCCGTCATCATGGCGAGGTACGCGACGAAGAGCAGCGGCACGGACTTGGTGTCCATCAGCCAGAACATCGGGAACGCGAGGGCTGCCTCGGCGGCCACTCCGGCGTAGATGATCGGCTTGCGGCCGTGCTTGTCAGAGAGTCGGCCGAAGAAAGGGATCAGGACAAAGCACAGGGCGCAGGCGGCCAGCACGACCCATAGCATCAGGGCCTCCGAGTGGCCCAGTTCCTTTTTGCCGTAGGAGACGCCCGAGGCCACAAGCAGGGTGAAGGTGCTGCCGGTGGACAGGGTGGCAACGCCGCCGAGGATGACCTGCTTCCAGTACTTGGCCATGAGGGCGGCGAACGGCAACTTGGCCTTGGCGCCGGCTTCCTTGACCGCCTGGAAGGACGGGGTTTCCTCGATGTGCAGCCGGATGTAGATGCCCACGGCCACGAGCAGCGCGGAGGCCAGGAACGGGATGCGCCAGCCCCAGGCGAGAAGCTCTTCGGTGCTGACCGTCGAGGCGACAATGAGGAACGCCACGTTGGCGATCAGGGTTCCGGCGGGCACGCCCACCTGGACCAATGAGCCGTAGAACCCGCGCTTGGATGCGGGAGCGTGCTCCACCGTCATCAGGACCGCTCCGCCCCATTCGCCGCCCAGGGCCAGGCCCTGGATGACGCGCAGGAAGAGCAGCAGCAGCGGCGCCATGATCCCGATGCTGTTGTAATCCGGCAGCAGGCCGATGGCGAAGGTGGCGGCGCCCATTGTCAGCAGTGAAATCAGGAGCATGGATTTGCGGCCCAGGCGGTCCCCGAAGTGGCCGAAGATGATGGCGCCGACCATGCGTGCAATGTAGGCGGAGGCGAAGGTTCCGAAGGCGAGCATGGTGCCCACGATGGGGTCGAAGCTGGGGAAGAAGATCTTATTGAACACGAGCGCGGATGCCGTGCCGAAAACAAAGAGGTCGTACCACTCAACGGTGGTGCCGATGACGCTGGCGAGAGCGATTTTGCGCATTTTTGCGAGGTCCAGACGGGCAGCCGCGTGGGAGGTGGTTTCTACCGATTGAGCCATCAATATCTCCAGATGGGGGTGCGGGGACGAATGTCCAGTGCAAGGTAGTAGCCAACTATTCTGTGTTGGTGATCACAGCTCAATGGCAAAAACCCCACCAGTAAAGGCCTCGAAGTGTGTGTTCACACAACTATCAGGCCCACGCAACCACCAGCCGCGCGGCCTGGGCCGGAATGGTCAGGTCGATCCCGGTCAGTTCCTGGAAGCGGTTGAGCCGGTTCAGGATGGTGTTCCGGTGGCAGAACAGCTGTTCCGCCGTGGCCGTGATGTTGCCGGTGGAGAGATAGTGCTGCACCGTTTCCCGGAGACGTTCCCGTTCCCCGCCGCGGCATTCCTCCATGGCTTCCTCCAGCTGGGCGGCGAGGTCGAGCCCGGCGTCCTGGAGGTTTTGCTGGGCAAACCGGGCCCATGCGGCATCCGCGGACAGGGGACCGGCGTCGCTGGGGCGCAACAGGGCCGCAAGGCTCTCTGCGGTCCGGGCGGCGGCGGGTAGGCCGCGCAGCCCGTGCACCTCCGGGACATATCCGGAGGGAATATCCGCCACGAGCGGCGGGGGCTGCGGCGCGCTCCGCGCTTCTCCGGACCTCCCCGACGGTGTCCACGACAAGAGCGGCCAAAACAGGTACGTGTTTCCGCCGGATTCGTGCAGGAAGATCTTCTGTCGGCGCTGGGCGGCGCCGAATTGGGTAGCGGCCGCACGAAGGCGGGCGCCGGCGTCGCCGCTGGCAGCCACGAGGCCGCAGCGGGCATCCGGCCCGATGCCCAGGGCGGAGCCAACCTGCGCGGACGTCTCGGCCGAGGGCGTGCTCTGGTTGAACAGCCGGGCGATAAATTCGTGCTGGATGCTGGACTCCTCCTGGGCCATGCGCACGCGCTCGGTCAGGTAGCTCATGTGGGTGCGGGTGGCGAACTCGTCGACGACCCGCCAGACCTGGTCCACCCGGGAGGCCAGCAGACCGGCATCCTCCGGTGCGGCGATCTCCAGGAGGTCTGCCCACAGGATGCTGAAGTCCAGCCGCACCGCCGAGGTCAGGGACTCCGGCGGTATCCCGGCCCTCGCCCGTTTGGACCCGAGGTCCGAGGCAAAGGCGAGCAGCCCGTCCCGTGCAGTGTCCGCCGGGCCGCCCCGCAGCCCATGGATGAGCCGGCGGAATGTTTCCCGCGCCGTGTCCCGGATTTCCAGGACAGTCACCTGGCTGTCGCCGTATTCCGGGATTTGCCGGACCCGGGCGGTGAACGCCTGGGCCAGGAGGTCCAGCCGCCCTTCCAGCTGGTCCACCAGCTCGCTCCAGCGGAAAGCATCGCCCGGCGATTCAAAATTG
The DNA here is from genome assembly GCF_056406495.1 of Arthrobacter sp. P1_B9. Classification (NCBI taxonomy): domain Bacteria; kingdom Bacillati; phylum Actinomycetota; class Actinomycetes; order Micrococcales; family Micrococcaceae; genus Arthrobacter; species Arthrobacter sp. P1_B9. Next base: position 174,684 of record NZ_JBFUAA010000005.1, on the reverse strand, counting down.
TGCATTCTCACATTCTAGGGTCTGTAAAGCGTGGCGCACTGCTAGTTATTTTGGGAAAAGCTACTGGCAGAATGGAATGAAGCACCAAGCGTGAGCCCACTCACACCCGCCGGAAGCGTCGGCGCCCGAATCGTCTCGGCCCGAATCGTCACGGACGGAACTGTCCGCGGATGGGGGTGACCGCACAGGGCCACCGTCAAGACCCGTCACATTTCTTTGGAGTAATCATGGCAAGCAGCGCAAGCAACGCCACTACCACCGCCAGTCCGCAGTTGCCCGGGGTTGTCGATGAGAGCGTGGCCAAGAAAGTCGCCCTCGCGGCCCTCGTCGGCACAGCGCTGGAGTGGTACGACTTCTTCCTGTTCACCACCGCCGCGGCGCTCGTGTTCAACGCCCAGTACTTCGTGTCCCAGGACCCCTTCGTCTCGGCCATGAGCTCCTTCGCTACCCTGGCCGTGGGCTTCGTGGCCCGCCCGATCGGCGGCTTCATCTTCGGTGCCCTGGGCGACAAGGTGGGGCGCAAGAAGATCCTGATGGTCACCATCGTGGGTATCGGCCTCGTGACCGGGCTCATCGGCCTGCTGCCGAACTACATGACGATCGGCGTCGCGGCCCCCATCCTGCTGGTCGCGCTGCGCATCCTGCAGGGCCTCGCCGTCGGCGGCGAGTGGAGCGGCGCCGTCATTATCGCCGTCGAAAACGCCCCGGTCGCCAAACGCGCCCGCTACGCAGCCCTCCCGCAGCTCGGCTCGCCGATCGGCACCATCCTGTCCTCCGGCGGGTTCTTCGGAATGCTGTACCTGGTGGGCCAGGCCAACTTCGACGCGTGGGGCTGGCGCATCCCGTTCATCGCGGCGATCCCGCTGCTGGCCGTTTCGATGTGGATCCGCAGCAAGCTCAGCGAATCCCCGGAATTCGAAGCCCTCATGGAGTCCGGCGAGACCGAGCACGCACCCATCCGCGGAGTCCTGACGAAGAGCTGGCGCCAGATCCTGGTGGGCATGTGCTCCGCGCTGCTGGGTATCGGCGGTTTCTACCTCATCACCAGCTTCGTGGTCTTCTATGGCACCAAGGTGCTCAAGATGCCCTACGAAACGCTGCTGCTCGGCTCGCTCCTCGCCGCCGTCGTGGAAATCTTCGCCCTGATCTGGGCCGGCCGCATGGGCGAGAAATACGGCGCCAGCAAGGTCATCCTCTGGGGCGGCATCGCCTCCGCCGTCATCGCCGTACCCGTCTTCCTGGCCATCGACACCGCCAACCCCGCCCTGGTCATCATCGCCATGATCGTCGGCGTATCCACCCTGTCCATCCCTTACGCGGTGTCCGGCACGGCCCTGACCGCACTCTTCGCCACAAAGGTCCGGTACACCGGCGTCGCCATCACCTCCAACAGCGCCGGCGTCATCTCCGGCTTCGTGCCGCTGATCGCCACGGCCCTCGTGGCCGCCAACGGCAACTCGTTCTGGCCCGGCGCCGTCATCTTGCTGGTGGTTTCCGCGCTGACCGCACTGTCCGGCATTTTCCTCCCCGCACTGAGCATCGAAGAAAAGGGAATGAAGCATTGAGCACAACAACTACCGCCGGGCACCTGATTGTTGCCCAGCTGGAACGAGCCGGTATCCAGCGCGTCTACGGCGTCCCCGGGGAGAGCTTCCTGGACGTGCTGGACGGCCTGCACGGATCCTCCATTGAAACGGTGGTGACCCGCCACGAGGGCGGCGCCGGATTCATGGCCCTCGCCGAAGGCCGGCTCACGGAGCTTCCGGGCGTGGCCATGGTGACCCGTGGTCCGGGCGCGGCCAACGCCTTCATCGCCATCCACACCGCATACCAGGACGCCACCCCGATGATCCTGTTCGTGGGCCTCATCCCGGTCGCGGACCGCGGCCGGGAGTCGTTCCAGGAATTCGACATCAACGCCTGGTTCGGCAGCACCGCCAAGAAAGTCCTGACGCTCGACGACGCCGCCTCCGCCGCCCGCGTGGTGGACGACGCGATCTTCACAGCACTCAGCGGCCGGCCGGGACCCGTGGTGATCGGCCTGCCCGAAGACGTGCTGGTCCACTCCATCGAATCGGCCACGGTGGAGCCCCGGACAGTCGCCCGGACTGAACCTGCAGCAGCCGATCTCGCCGGCCTCGAGACGCGCCTGGCCGCGTCCAGGAAGCCCCTGATCGTGGTGGGCGGCGAAGGCTGGGACCAGGGAGCCTCCGACGCGCTGGCCGGCTGGGCCGCCCGCCACGGCGTCCCCGTGCTCGCGGACTTCCGCGCCTACGACGCCGTCCCGCACGGCAGCGACTCCTACGCCGGCTACCTCGGCTACGCCCGCAGCGACGCCAACGCCCGTCGCCTCGACGAGGCCGATCTGCTGGTCTTCGTGGGCTGCGTCCGCGCCGACGTGCTCTCCGACGGCTACAAGCGCGGACTGGATGCGGTCACCGTCGTCGTCCACCCCGGCGCCGATCTGCTGGGCCACTTCGGCCGGCTGGACCAGCACATCCCGGCCCACGTCGCGTCCTTCGCCACGGCACTCGCCGCCACGGATTCCGCGGCGGATCCCGCGGCCGGCTGGCTGGCCGGGGCCCGCGCGGACTACGAGAAGTTCTCCACGGCGCAGCCGGACAGCGGGAACGGAGTGGACTCGGAATATGTGGACCTCGACGTCGTGATGGAAATCCTCAAGCAGGAAATGGACGACGACGCCGTCATCACCTACGGGGCCGGGAACCACTCGCTGTGGCCGGCCCGCTACCTGAAGCACAACACCGCGAACTCGCTCGCCGCACCCCGCAACGGGGCCATGGGCATGGGGATCCCGGCGGCGGTGGCTGCCTCCCTGGCCTACCCCGGCCGCCAGGTGATTTCCGTGGCCGGTGACGGCTGCTTCATGATGAACGGCCAGGAAATGGCCACGGCCATGGGCCACGGCGGGAAGTTCATCGCCCTCGTGGTGGACAACGGCATCTTCGCCACGATCCGTGAGCACCAGGAAGGCCATTACCCGGGCCGGGCCTCGGGCACGCACATGACCAACCCGGACTTCGCCGCGCTGGCCCGGTCCTACGGCGGCTACGGCGAACGGGTCGAGAAGGCCGAGGACTTCGGTGCCGCGTTCCGCCGCGCCGTCGACTCCGGGCTGCCCGCGGTCCTGCACCTCCCGCAGGACCCCACCACCCGCTCACCCAAGACCGCCAGCAACTGACCGGAGCCCGTCATGATCACCCTGCACAACATCATCAACGGTGAGATCGTCCCCGGCAGCGCCGCCGACGGTTCGGACGCGGCCACCCTGCCGTTCTTCGACCCCGCCACCGGAGTCCAGCTCGGCACCGCCCCGGACAGCGACGCCGCCACCGTGGACCGCGCCTTCCAGGCCGCCCACACCGCCTTCCAGAGCTACAAGCGGACCACCCCCGCCGAACGCCAGGCCATGATGCTCAAACTCGCCGACCTCATCGAGGCCAACGTCGACAGGCTCCTGGACGCCGAGGTAGCCTGCACCGGCAAGCCGCGCCAGATCACCCGCGAGATCGAGATCCTCCGCGGCGCCGACCAGCTGCGCTTCTTCGCCGGCGCCTGCCGCGTGGTGTCCGGGACCGCCCAGACCGAATACGTCCGCGGCTTTTCCTCCACCGTCCGGCGTGAACCCCTCGGCGTGGTCGCCCAGATCACCCCGTGGAACTACCCGTTCATGATGGCCATCTGGAAGATCGGACCGGCGCTCGCCGCCGGCAACACGCTGGTCCTGAAACCGGCCGACACCACGCCTTGGTCCACCCTGGTGCTGGGCGAACTGGCGCAGGAGGCCTACCCCGCCGGCGTCGTCAACGTCATCTGCGGTGGCCGGGGGACCGGTGCCGCCATGGTGGATCACGAGATCCCGGAAATGGTGTCTATCACCGGCTCCACCAGGGCCGGGGCCCAGGTGATGTCCGCGGCGTCGAAGACCCTCAAGGACGTCCATCTGGAACTCGGCGGCAAGGCACCGGCGATCGTTTTCGCCGACACCGACATTGACGTGGCGGCCAGGGAGATCGCGCTCGGTGCGTTCTTCAACGCCGGGCAGGACTGCACCGCCGTGACCCGTGTGCTCGTCGAGGACTCCATCCACCAGGAGTTCGGTGCCGCGCTCGCCGCGGCAGCCGCAGCGCTGCAGGTGGGCGGCGACGCCGCGGACCTGGGCCCGCTGAACAGCGCCGCCCAGCTGGACCGGGTGGAAGGCTTCATGTCCCGGCTGCCCGCGAACGCCAGGGTCCTGGCCGGCGGCAAGCGGACGGGCGCCGGCTTCCACTTCGAACCCACCGTGATCGACGGGGTGTTCCAGGCCGACGAGGTGGTCTGCGAGGAAATCTTCGGACCCGTCGTCACCATCCAGCCCTTCCGGGACGAGGCCGAAGCCTTGGAGCTGGCCAACGGGACCAAGTACGCGCTGGCCTCCAGCGTCTGGTCCAACAACCACGGAGTGGTCACGCGGGTCTCGAACGAGCTGGACTTCGGCGCCGTCTGGATCAACTGCCACCAGGTGATCCCCGCTGAGGCGCCGCACGGCGGTTTCAAGCACTCCGGGACCGGCAAGGACCTCTCCGTCTTTGGCCTGGAGGACTACACCCGCATCAAGTCAGTCACCACCTCCCACCGCTAAAGAACCACGTAGGTAACCCTTGAAACTCGATCTGCTGCTGCGCAACGCGGACATCATCACCATGGATGAGCGCCGCCCGCATGCCACCTCGCTGGGAGTCTGGCAGGGCCGGATTGTGGGCCTCGACGACGACCTGGCCGGCCTGGACGCGGCCGAAGTCCTGGACCTCGGCGGCGCCACCGTGACCCCCGGCTTCATCGACGCCCACTGCCACACCACCTGGTTCGGGCTCGGCCTGGGCGAACTGGACGTCTCCGCCGCGCGCGGCCTGCACCAGCTCTACGCCCTGCTGGAGGCCGGCATGGCGGCAGACAGCGCGCAGCCTGAGGCAGGGCCAGAACCCGGGACCGGACCGGCGCCGGACTGGCTGCTGGCCACCGGCTTCAGCCAGCAGCAGCACGGCGGCGAGTTCCCGGACATCACCGTTTTGGACCGGATCACGGGAAACCGGCCGCTGTTCATGCGGCACAACTCCGGGCACATGGCCGTCGTCAACACGGCCGCCCTCCGGCTGGCCGGCGCCGAACCGGCGTCGTTTCCGGACCCCGACGGCGGCGTCATTGTCCGCGACGCCGACGGCCGCCCCACCGGGCTGGTCCAGGAAACCGCGCAGCAGCTGATCCAGCAGTTGATCCTGCCGTACTCGTCCGAGGCGATCGAAGCCGCACTGGACCGGGCCACCACCTACTACGCCGCGGAGGGCATCACGAGCTTCACCGAGGCCGGGATCGGCGGCGGCTGGATCGGCCACAGCCCCGTGGAGCTGGCCGCCTACCAGCGGGCGGCCTCCGCGGGCAGGCTCCACGCCCGGGCGCAGCTGATGCCCGTCCTGGATGTGCTCCACCCGCTCGGCGGGCAGCACCCGCCGGGTCCCACGCCGGCCGGACTGGATCTGGGCATCGCCAGCGGCTTCGGCGGCGATTTCCTGTCCCTGGGCCCGGCGAAGGTGTTCCTGGACGGGTCACTGCTCGGCGAAACGGCCGCGGTCAGCCATGACTACTGCAGCCACGGCGGGACGGACAACACCGGCAACACCGGCTACTTCCAGGCCGAACCGGACGCGCTGCGGGCAAAGATCGAGGCCGCCTACGCGGCCGGCTGGTCGATCGCGGCGCACGCCATCGGCGACCGCGCCGTTGACCTCGCGATCGACATCATCACCAGCTGCGCCGCCAAATACGGCCCCCGGGCCGTGCCCAACAGGATCGAACACGCCTCGATGACCCGGCCGGAACAGCTGCAACGGCTGGCCGCCGCGGACATCGCCGTCACCCCGCAGGCGAGCTTCTTCGCCGACGGCGGGGACGGCATGACGCTGTCCCTCGGCCCGGAACGGCTCGGTTGGGCCTACCGTGCGGCGTCGTTCCTGTCCGCCGGTGTGACACTCGCCGGCAGCTCCGACCGCCCCGTGGCCGACGGAAACGTGCTCCGCGGCATGCAGGCGTTCGTGGACCGGCGCACCGCCTCCGGGGCCGTTTTCGGGAACCCGGACGAGCGGCTGAGCCCGCTCCAGGCCCTGGCGGCGTATACCACCGGAGCCGCCGCAGCCACCGGCGCCTCCGGTGTCAAAGGCTCGCTGACCGTCGGGAAGCTCGCCGATTTCACCGTCCTGTCCGGGTCCCCGCTCACCGCGGCCAGCATCGCCGGGCTCCAGGTGCTGGCCACCGCCGTCGGGGGGGACTTTTCGTTCCGGACCGCCGGCATCATGACCCCGGTTGCGGCCCGTCCGGCCGCAACCGGTCCATTCTTCAACCCAGCTACCAACCGTTCATAGGGGAAAACCGTGACCACTCACACCACTTTCAGCACCCGCGACGCCGCGTTCGTGCGGGACTTCCACACCATGAGCGAATTCGGCGCTACCGAGAACGGCGGCGTGGACCGGCAGGCTGCCAGCGTGCCGGACGGCCAGCAGCGGCAGTGGCTCACCGGCCTGCTGGAGGCCAACGGCTTCACCGTCCGGTTCGACCGGGCCGGCAACCAGTGGGGCCTGTACGAGGCCGTGCCGGGCGCTCCCTTCGTCGTGGTGGGCTCCCACATGGATTCCCAGCCGACGGCGGGACGCTACGACGGCGCGTACGGCGTGCTTGCCGCAGCCCACGCGGCGTTCCGCCTCGTGGAGCAGTGGGCCGCGGCCGGGGACGCCGGGCAGCCCCGTTTCAACATCGCGGTGGTCAACTGGTTCAACGAGGAGGGCTCACGCTTCAAGCCGTCCATGATGGGTTCCTCCGTCTACACCGGAAAGCTCGAACTCGAAACCGCGCTGGCCACCAAGGACGCGGCCGGAGTCACGGTCCGCGAGGCCCTGGACGTGATCGGCTGCCGGGGCAGTTACGAGGGCCCCGAAGCCGCGTACTGCGCCGAAATCCACATTGAACAGGGCCGGAGCATGGAACGCGAAGGCATCACCATCGGCCTGGTGAACTCCAACTGGGCGGCCAACAAGTACGAGTTCGTGGTCCACGGCGAGCAGGCCCACACCGGATCCACCGTGATCGCGGACCGGAAGGACGCGCTGCTGGGTGCGTCCATGATGGTGGTCGCCGCCCGGGAACTCGCCGACACCTTCCCCGGCGTGCTGCACACGTCCGTGGGGCAACTGAATGTCTACCCCAACTCGCCCGTCGTGGTGCCGTCCCGGGTGAGCCTGCTGCTGGACCTGCGCAGCGCCGATGAAGCTGTCCTAGCCGAGGCCGACGCCCTGCTGGACGAGCGCATCGCCGGGATCGAGAGGCTGGCAAACGTCACGGTGGAGCGCAACCACGCCCACACCTGGCCCGTGACCCCCTACCAGCCCGAAGGCGTGGAACTCGCGGCCAAGGTGGCGGCGGACCTGGGCCTTGCGAACAAGCAGGTCATGACCCTGGCCGGGCACGATTCGACCAACATGAAGGACCTGGTCCCGACGGTGATGCTGTTTGTGCCCAGTGTGGACGGGATCTCCCACAACGAGCACGAATACACCACGGACGAGGACATCGTGGCGGGCCTGGCGATGCTCACCGAGGTAGTGAACCGGCTCTGCAACGGGGCGCTGGAGGACTGACCGCGGCCACCAACGGCTGAACTCCACAGGTCCTCCGCGGCCGCCCCGGAAACCCCCGGGCGCCTGGCGAGTGCCTTCTCAGGCGCCTTCGGGCTTCTGCGAGATCCAGAGCATCGCCCCGTGGGGGTTCTCCGGCAGGTCAGCGGCGTCCGGGTTGGCCACGTGCAGGGTCCGGCCGAAGGCCTCTTCCGTCAGGCTGACCCGGTGGCCGGCGGCCGCGAGGCGGTCCCGCAGGCCGGCGAGGTCGCCGGTGTATTCAAACCCCAGGCCGGTCCGGGCCGCGCCGCTGGCGGGCCGGACCATCAGCACGCCGCCGTTCTTCGCCGTGAAATCCGCGGTTTCGTCGTCGTCCGGGGCAGGCCGCAGCCGGGCGCCCATGTTCCGCAGGGTTTGCTCGGCGGCGGCCGCGTCCGGCGTGAACCAGACTTCGACGACGGCGAGGGCCGGGTCGGCGTCCGCGCACTGTGCGCCGTGGGCTGCCTTGTCCGCGAAGAAGCCGAACCCGTCCCCGCCCGTGATCCGGCAGGTATCGCCATGGCGGGCGCTGACCAGCTCGGCCGGGGTGGTCCCGTCCTCCGCGGCGGCGTTGGTGCGGCGCGCGAATTCTGCCAGGTCTCCGACCTCGACGCCGAAGTCCGTCTTTCCATCCAGCACCATTCCGGCACCGGCACCGTCCCCGGCATCAGCCCCGGCGGCACCCGCCGGGACCCGGTGCAGCGCGAGGCGGCCCGAGCCGGCATCGAACTCCTGCCAGTCGCCGTCGTCGACTGTGCGCACCATGCCGAGGGCGGACAGCAGGCCCTCCCACTGGTCCATGCGGGAGGTGTAGTGGATCGGGCGGACGCGCAGCATGGGATCTCCTTGCGAGGGACGGTTTTTGGCTCCTCCTGACATGGTGCCACCAAAGCACCCCTCCGGTCAGCACGGCAGGGCACAATGGGGCCATGGCTGTTGAACTGGAGGAACTGCTGGTGAAGGACGCCGCCGAGTGGCGCGCCTGGCTGGAGCAGCACCACGCGCAGAGTCCCGGGGTGTGGCTCGTGCTGCACAAGAAGGGCGGATCGGTGACGGAGCTGGACTACGAAGCAGCGCTGCGGGAGGCGCTGTGTTTCGGCTGGATCGACGGGCAGGGGCGGCGCCGGGACGAGGAAAGCTCGTTCCAGCGGATGACCCGGCGGGGACCCAAGAGCGTGTGGTCGGCCCGGAACGTGGAGCGGATTGACCGCCTGGAGGCGGCAGGGCGGATGGCCGCCGCCGGGCAGGCGGCCGTCGCCGCCGCCAAGGCGGACGGGCGCTGGGAGGCCGCCTATTCGGGCGCGGCGACGGCGGAGGTCCCGGATGACCTCGCCGCCGCCATCGCGGCGGAGCCGCGGGCGCAGGCGATGTTCGAGGTCCTGACGTCCGTGAACCGGTATGCCCTGATCTACCGCACAAACTCGGTCAAGCAGGCCTCGACCCGGGAGAGGAAGATCGCCGGGTTCGTGGAGATGCTGGCCAGGTTCGACACGCCGTACCCGCAGACCAGGCGTCCCCCGGAACCGTAGCGCTCGCCCGCCGCGCATCCCAGAGAATTCCCAGCGCCCTTGCTGGCTGCGGGGAGTTGCCTCTGGCAGGATGGGGCGATGCTCCTTGCCCAGCGTGCCCCGCGACCCCCTGCCAGCCTGCCGCTGCCGTCCCAGCGGCGGCTCTTCTTCGTGGCTGCGGGCCTGTTAATTGCGGGCGAGACGATCTTCTGGACCGTGCTCGCAGCCGTGCAGTCGAACAGCGGCGTGGCCGACCTGGACGCGCCCGTGCACGACGGAATCGTGGCGTCCCGGAACCCCTTGGCTACCGCCATCCTGGCGGCCGTGACCACGGTGACGTCGCCGCTATGGATGACCGTGATCGGCTGCGCCGTGGCACTTGCCTGGGCGGTCTTCAAGCGTGAAGTCTGGCGTCCCGCCCTGCTGGTCAGCGCCATGGCGGCCACCTTCGCGGTGTCCACGCTGGTGAAGCACGACGTCGGCCGGAGCCGGCCCGCCGCCAGCGGCTTCATGCTGGGACCGGACGACGCCCTGTCCTTTCCCTCCGGCCATACCTTCGGGGCCGGCGTCTTCCTGTGCGTCCTCAGTTACCTGCTGCTGGCGGCCCGCGGCACGCGGACGGGCAAACGGACGACGTCGGTGCTCGGCTTCGCGGCAGCGGCTGCCGGGACACTGGTGGTTGCCTTCAGCCGCCTGTACCTGGGGTACCACTGGCTGACGGACGTGCTCGCCTCCATGGGCCTGGCGCTCGCCGTTACCGGGATCGTTATCCTGGCCGACGGGCTGCGCGCCGCCGCGGCCCCGTCCGGGCAACACTCAGTGGAGGCGGGACCGTCAGAGTCCGACGCCCATCGCCTGGGCGATCACCACCGCCGAGGCTGAGGACCACGCCTGCGGGTGGCACGACGCCGGATACGGTACCGCGACGCTCGAGTCCTCGGCCCGCACCCCGGCGAACACCTCCGGCAACCGGTGCCCGAAGGAGGCCGCCGCCGCGATCAGGCCGTCGGCGAGGGTGCGTGCCTCTGCGACGAAACCGTCGGCCAGGAGGCCGCGGATCGCGATGGCGGTGTCGTGGCTCCAGACCGAGCCGCAGTGGTAGCTGAAGGGCCAAAACCCTGCGGCCCGCCGCGAGATCGTGTGCACGCCGTAGCCGGAGAACAGCTCGGGGCTCACCAGCCGGTCCGCGACGATCCGGGCTTCGGCCGCGTCCAGGATGCCCGTGCCCAGCAGATGTCCCATGTTCGAGCCCGGGATGTCCAAGGGGACCCCGTGCCCGTCCAGGGCCATTGCCGGGAACGGCCCGCCGTCGTCCTCAACCCAGAAACGCTCCCGGAACCTGAGCCGCAGGGCCGCGGCGAAGTCGCGCAGCGCCTGAGCGCCCGGTTCCCCGAACGCGTCGAACAGTTCCGCCGTCCCCATGGCTGCCTGGTACGCGTAGCCCTGCACCTCGGACAGGGCGATGGGCCCCTCGGCCTGCCGGCCGTCGCGGAACTGCATGGCGTCCCGGGAATCCTTCCAGCCCTGGTTGCTCAGGCCGTGGCCCGTGGAGTCACGGTAGCTGAGGAACCCGCCGTTGCCGGCTGCGCCGTCCGCTGCGCCGTCTACAGGGGAGCCGGCGGCGAGCAGCCACTCCGCGGCGCGTGCCGCGTTCGGCAGCAGCGACCGCACGGCGTCCTCGTCCCGGCCGGTGCGCCAGAGTTCCCCGAGCAGGCAAAGCCACAACGGGGTGGAATCCACCGCCCCGAAGTACACCGGCGGCAGGCGCAGGTTCTGGCTTTCAAGAACCAGTTCTTTGGACCGCAGTTCGTGCAGGATCTTGCCGGGTTCCTCGGCGGCCGCCGCGTCCGTCCGGGTGCCCTGGAAAGCAGCCAGCGCGCGCAGGGTGCCCGCCGCCAGCCCGTTGTCCGCGCCGGTGTCCAGAGGCAGCAGCAGCCGCGCAGCCCACAGCGAATCCCGTCCGAACAGCGTGAAGTACCAGGGCGCCCCGGCGGCGATGAACGGGGCGTCCGGCAGCTGGCGGGTGGCCAGGCGGAGCCCGGCCACGTCATCGAGGGAGTTATCCAGGAGCAGGCCCAGGGCCCCGGCCGGTCCGGTCCGCGGATGCCGGGCCGCGGGCGGGCGGGCAGCCACCACGGCGTCATCGTCATCGGTGAGGTCGGCCTGCCATTCGGCCTCGAACGGCCGGCCCCGGCCCAGGGTTCCGCGCCAGGCGAGGTGGCCTTCCGGGGTGACGGCGCCGGGGGCCGCGACCGCCAGGGTCTTGCCACCCTCCTGCCAGCGCAGCGTGGACTCATCGGCAGAGACCGGCGCGGACGGGTCACGGAAGCGGCTGAGGCGGATCTGGGCCATGTCGGTGAAGTCGGCCGCGAGGGCTACGTCGATTTCGACGTCGAGGGAATCCAGCGAGGTGCGCAGCTGCAGGGTGTGCCGCACCACGCCCGGCGTCACTGTCCAGGTCTGGAGGAGCTCGACGGCGGGATCCTCCGTGGGTCCCGGGATGCCCCGGACCAGGCCCCGGACGCGCAGGACGCCGCCGGGCTCGGCCTCGACGGTGGCCGGTTCGGGTTCCAGTCCGTTGACGCGCACGAGCGCCCGGCAGAGCATCCGGGTGTCGCCGTGGAGCAGCCCGGTGAACCCGGCCGGATCAGCGGAGTCACCGGCTCCGGGCGGTTTGACCTCGCCGGCCAAGCGGCCGTCAGGATCGAGCCACAGCTGGGTGGGGGCGGCAACGGAGCAGAGTTGGCGGTGCAGGCCGGGCTGAACAGTCATCCGCCTACCCTATGCCGGGCACTGGGCGGTCTCAATGCGCCACAGCCCGCTGCCGACCGCCTAGGAGGTCATGGCGTCGGCCGCCGGCTGCCGGGCTGCCGGGCTGTGGACTGCGGCCGCGTCGAAACGCGTGCGTAGCCGATTAGCTTCGTCGTGTGTCCGACCTACGGGACGCTTCCATCGGGTTCATCAGAACCATCTTGGCGGTCGCTCTTCGTCACGTTGCCATGGTGGCCAAAGATGATTTGCCGAACATCAGAGAGAACTTTTCGCTTCCGCTCGATCGCTTATTCTTAGCGTGGTGGCCCGACTAAGTGGGGGAACGAACGGGGAGGGAAGTTCTAATCATGGAAAATAACAGTTCTACGTGGGTCCGGTTTTGGAACCGGGGGACGTGGTGGAAAGCGCTCCTGATCGTCGCCGTGTATTGGGGCGTGTACGAACTGATCGGGCTGGGAATAGGTGCACTGGTTGGGGGCTCCATCGACCTGGGAAGCCCCCTGAGCGATCCGCTCAGCGCATTCCTAGGTTTAGCACTCCCTATCTTGCTCTCGGGAATACTCCTCTTTCTCTTCGCTCGCTCTCTCGGCTGGGTCAAGGAAATCTTCGGTCCCCAACCCGTCCGCGGGAAGGCCTGGATGTGGGTCGCAGTCCTCCTCGTCGTCATCCCAATCTTCCTACGGCTGATGGCAACCAACTGGTCCGCCTACTCCATCGGGCTTGTTCTGGTTATGGCGTTCTTCGGATTGTGTGTGGGGTTCACTGAAGAACTCGCCACGCGAGGAATAGTAGTGAACATGCTCCGAAACGGCGGCTATGGCGAACGACTGGTCTTTGTCTTGTCATCCCTGTATTTCGCGCTGCTGCACAGCGGAAACCTCCTCACCGGAATGGCCCCCCTGGTTGTTGCCGTTACCGTCGTCTACACCTTTGGATTCGGTGCCATGATGTACCTCTCCATGCGCGCGACGGGCCGGATCACGTGGGCCATCCTGCTGCATGCCGCCACAGACCCCACAACGTTCCTCGCCACCGGTGGGATCGACGCCACCTCAGCCACAGCTGGGGCGGAAGAACTGATATCACTCGCGGGGCTCTTCAACTGGGCCTATATACTCCTGGCGCTCCTTGCCATCTTCCTCGTCAAGGGCCGCGCCAACCGGACACACGACATCCCCCCAGTCCCCGCCGTGGCCTGACCTGAGGGGCCAGCTCAACAACTCGCTCGGCGTCGCACTAGCGCCCGTAAGCCGATCCCCAAACTGGACGGAAATGCTCCAAGACTGCGGTCGTGCAAGAATCGCGGCATGGATGAGCATGACCGGCAGATGAGGGAACAGCAGTTGATGATCGTCGAGGCTCTGGTGCAGGCGATGGATCGGCGGGACGAGGTCTTCCAGGTGATTGAGGATTCAGAGGACTTGGACGAAGCAATCCGTCGCGTGGGTCAACTGTTGGGCGTGGGAGAAGTGCCCAGCCGGGCAGTCCTCGACATGCAGGCCAGAAGATTCACCCGAGACCAGCGTCAGGCCATCGCTTCCCATGCAGAAGAACTTAGATCAAGGTTGCCCGATGGACACTGAACCGCGCCTGACGGCGGCATCGGTGGTCGCATGGGTTCTGACTGGCGCTCAGCCTGGCCAATACGAGATCGCTCCTGAGGACTCTCAGAAGCGGTCTCGTTCCGAGGCCACGCCAGATCGTGGACCAGGTCGGCTAACTAGTGGACGATTCTCATCTCGTGCGAGGTCTGATTGAGTCGCCGTCCGCCGTCGGGAACGACCGTCACAATGTCCTCGATCCGTACGCCGAACCTGCCCGGCAGGTAGATTCCGGGTTCGATCGAGAAGCACATGCCGGGGTGGAGGATCTGGGTTTCGCCCTCGACCATGTACGGCGGCTCGTGAGTCGTCAGCCCGATTCCGTGCCCGACGCGGTGAATGAAGTAGTCGCCGTAGCCGGCTTCAGTGATCACCGCCCGGGACACGCGATCGATCTCCTGGCACTCGACGCCTGGACGCACGGCCTCGAACCCGGCCTGCTGCGCGAGTCTGACGATGTCGTGAACCTCGCGCTCCTCGGCGGTGGGCTCGCCGACGTGCACGGTCCGCGTCGTGTCTGATCCGTAGCCGTGTTTGAGGCCGCCGAAGTCGAGCACCACCATGTCCCCGTCCTCGATGATCCGCGGGCCGATCTCGTGGTGAGGGTTGGCTCCATTCGGACCCGAACCGACGACGGTGAAGTCCACCTGCGAATGACCGAACTGGCGAAGCAGGTCGGCGAGATCAGATCCGACGTCGGTCTCGCTGCGCCCAGCGAACCGCACGGTGACGATCTCCTCATACGCCTGGTCTGCGGCCGCGCCGGCCGCCGCCAGCCGCTCGATCTCGTCGTCATCCTTGATCGCCCGAAGCATCGGCAGGGCGGTCGTCATCGAGACGTAGGACGACTTGGGCAGCCGATCCTGCAGGCCGAGGAGGTGCATGGCCCAGGCCGAGTCAGAGACGGCATAACGTCCGGTGCCGGCCATCAGCGTGGCAGATTCCGTGTAGGGGTCGCTCCCGTCGGTCCAGTCCGTGATCCGCAGATTCGAGGCGCCGGCGGCCGCTTCCGCGTCGGACCTCTCGAGCCTCGGAACGATCATGGCGGGCTCCGCGTCGACGGGGATCACGAGCATGGTGATGCGTTCAGTGATGGCCACGGGTGCATACCCGGTGAGGTACAGCAGGTCCGGTCCGGGAGTGACCAGGATGCCGTCGAGCCCGGCATCCTGGGCGGCGTGGGCTGCTCGCCGCAACCGATCGGCGAAGTCACCGGCGGTGAACGGAGCCGGCTCGGAAAGGCCGCGGTGATCACTCATGGTTCGCATTCTCGTGCGCGGGGCATCACCGGTCAACCCATCGCCCGGACAACCGCTCCAGTCACTCTGGAATCACCCGTCGCGGGTGAGCCTTCGGGCACAGACGCTTCAGGATGCCGAATCCCGACGTTACGGCTGCTCATCCATCGGAAAGGCGACAGCTTCGCCCACCACGCGAAGCCGCAGCTCCGTGCCGGGGCGGGCGATCGAGGCGTTCCAGTGCCGGATCGTGATGATTTCCCCGCCGCCGGGGTAGCGGTGGTCCGGGATGGCGCCGGCGGCAAGGACCGGCGGGACGGGGAGTTGGAGCCGCACCGTGGTTTCGGGGCCGAAGTAGTCCGTGTCCACCACCGTGCCGCGGATGGGGCCGTCCTCGGAAATGCGGATCTGCTCGGGCCGCAGCATCAGCTGGACCCGGCCCTGGGCCGGCGGGCGGCGCACGGGGATCCCGCCGAGCGAACACGTGGCCAGGGAGCCTTCCATCCAGGCATCCAGGATCACGGCGTCGCCCAGGAACTCGGCGGTGGCGCGGTCAGCCGGGCGCGTGTAGACGACGAACGGGTTGCCGATCTGGGCCAGCTTGCCGCCGCGCATCACGGCCACTTGGTCGGCGAAGGACAGCGCCTCGGCCTGGTCATGCGTGACGAGGATCGTGGTGACGCCGGCGTCCTTCAGCACCTGGGCCACGGCGCGGCGGGTGGCCACCCGCAGGCCGGCGTCCAGGGCGGAGAAGGGCTCGTCCAGCAGCATGAGCGCGGGCTTGCGGGCCAGCGCCCGGGCGAGGGCAACCCGCTGCTGCTGGCCGCCGGAGAGCTGGTGCGGGCGGCGCTTGGCCATGGCCGGGTCCAGTGAGACCATTTCCAGCAGCTCGCCCACCCGCGCCTTGACGCCGCGGCGGCCGCCGGGCAGCTGGGCGGCGTCCAGGCCGAAGGAGATGTTCTGCCCGACCGTCAGGTGCGGGAACAGGGCGCCGTCCTGGGCGACGTAGCCGACGTGCCGCTTGTGGGCGGGGACCCAGGCGTTCTCCCCGGCCACCTTGGACCCGTTGAGCGAGATGCTGCCGGTGTCCGGGTGCTCGAAGCCGGCAATCAGGCGCAGGAGCGTGGTCTTGCCGGAGCCGGAGGGTCCCACGATCGCCGTCGTTCCGCCCTTGGCGACGGAGAGGTTGACTCCCTTGAGGACGGCCTGGGGCCCAAAGTTCTTGGTGACGGCGTCGATTTCCAGGTGGCTGTTGGTGCTGGTGGCCACGGAAGCCGCGACCCGCGGCTCGGGGAGGCGCGAGGGGGCCTCACGCGACGGGTAGACATCGGTCACTGTCCGGCTACTTTCTTGGACTGCTGGAAGAGGAGATAGGTCATGGGCGCCGAGATCAGGATCATCAGCAGCGCATAGGGGGYGGCGCCAGCGTAGTCGATCTCGCTGCTCTTGCTCCAGAACTCGGTGGCGAGGGTGCGGGTTCCGTTGGGCGAGAGCAGGAGGGTGGCGGTGAGCTCGTTGACAATCCCCAGGAACACCAGGGCGGCGCCGCCAGCCGCGGCGGGGGCCGTGAGCCGCAGCGTCACGCGCAGGAAGGCCAGCAGCGGCGGCTTGCCGAGCACCTGGGCGGCCTCGTCGAGTTCCTTCGGTGCCTGGGACAGCCCCGAGCGGATGTTCACGAGGGCCCGGGGGAGGAACAGCAGCACGTAGGCCGCGATGAGCAGCGCTGAGGTCTGGTACATGCTGGGAACCATCCGGATGCTCACGGTCACGAAGGCCAGGCCCACCACAATCCCTGGCATGGAGCTGGTGATGTAGTTGGACAGCTCCAGGGACTTGCTGAACCAGCCGGGACGCCGCACTGCCAGATAAGCCATGGGGAACGCGACCACGGTGGTGGCGACGGCCGCCGCGAGGCCGTAGGCCAAGGTCTGCAGGAGGGCCGGCATGAATTCCTCGGCGGCCCAGATTTCCGGCCCGCCGGCGACGATCCAGCGCAGCACAAACGTTAGCGGCAGCCCGAACGCCAGCCCGGTGAGGGCGATCAGGGACAGCTGGGCGGGGAGCTGGTAGGCGTGCAGGGGCAGCCGCAAGGCGCGCGCCTGGGCCCCGGAGCCGATCCTGGCGTACCGGGCGCTGCCGCGGCTGCGGACCTCCACGAGCAGCAGGATCAGGCAGAGGAACACCAGGACGCTGGCCAGCATGTTCCCGGCGGTGCCGTTGAACGTGGACTGGTACTGGACCATGATCGCGGTGGTGAAAGTGTCGAAGCGGATCATCGCGAAGGCCCCGTATTCGGCCAGCAGGTGCAGCGCGACCAGCAGCCCGCCGCCGGTCATGGCGATGCGCAGCTGCGGGAGCACCACGCGGAAGAACGCGCGCCAGGCGCCGAGGCCGAGGGAGGCGGCGGACTGTTCGATCGCCGGGTCCAGGCGGCTGAGCGTCGCGGCGGCCGGGATGTACACGAGCGGGAAATAGGACAGGGTGGCGATCAGGACCCCGGACCACAGCCCGCCAAGGGACGGCACCGCGGAAACCCACGCGTAGCTGTTGACGAAGGCGGGGATGGCCAGCGGGGCGGCGAGCAGCACGGCCCACCACTTGCGGCCCACAAGGCTGGTGCGTTCGACGAGCCACGCGCCGCCGACGCCCAGGACGAGGCACAGCGGCACCGTCACCACGGTCAGCAGCACCGTGTTGAGCAGGAGTTCGCCCACGCGCGGGCGGAAGATCAGGGCCATTGCGGTGTCCCAGCCGGTGGAGGCTGTCATGAAGACCACGTAGGCCAGGGGCACCAGGGAAAACAGGGCGATCAGGACCGCGATGATGGACACGACAGAGACGCCGAAAGGCGGGCGGGGGCGTTTACCCCTGCCCGCCGTCGTCGTGTCAGTCGTCAAATCCCCAGAGGGACCGGGGATCGCCAGCTTGTTAGTCACTGCGGCTACAGCAGTCCTGCCTGGGTCATCAGCTCGGTGACCTTGGCGGAATTGAGTTTGGCGGGATCCACGGTGGGGGCCTGCAACTCCTTGAGCGGAACCAGCTTGTCGTTGGACGGGACGTCCGAGCCGACAGCGTATTCGAAGGAGGTGCCCTTCTGGAGCACTTCCTGGCCCTTCTTGCCGGTGATGAACTTCAGGAAGGACTGGGCCGCTGCGGCGTTCTTGGCAGACTTCAGCACGCCGCCGCCGGAGATGGAGACGAAGGCGCCCGGGTCCTGGTTCTTGAAGTAGAACGGCGTGACGTTGTTGGAGTTCTCGCCGGTCTTGGCCTGGTCGCCGTAGTAGTAGTAGTGGTAGATCAGGGCGGCGTCGACTTCACCGGCGTTGACGGCCTTCATGGCCGTGCTGTTGCCCTTGTACGGCTTGGAGTTTTCCTTCATGCCCTTGAGCCAGGCCTCAGTGGCGGCTTCGCCCTTGAGTTCCAGCAGGGCCGAGACGATCGCCTGGAAGTCGGCGCCCGATGGCGAGGCAGCCCACTTGCCCTTCCACTCGGGGTTGGCCAGGTCCAGCATGGACTTGGGCAGCTTGTCGGCGCTGATCTTGTTCTTGTCGTAGACCAGCACGGTGGAGCGGGCCGCGATGCCGGTCCACTTGTTGGTGGAGGGGCGGAATTCGGTGGGGACCTGGTCCACGGTGGCCTTGTCCACATCCGCGAAGAGGCCGGCGTTTTCCACCTGGGCCATGGCGGGGGAGTTCTCGGTGAGGAAGACGTCCGCCGGTGAGGCCTGGCCTTCCTGCACGATCTGGTTGGACATCTCGGTGTCGTCGCCCTGGCGCACGGTCACCTTGATGCCGGTCTCGGCGGTGAAGGCGTCGATCCACTCTTTGGTCAGGGATTCGTGCTGGGCGTTATAGACCGTGATCTCGCCGGCGGCGGAGCCGTTGGCGGCTGCGCTGCTGCCGGCCGTGGCGGAGGAACCGGAGCCGCAGGCGGCCAGGCCCAGGGCGGCAGTGGCGGCCAGGGCGATGCCCGCCAGCGCGTTGGTGCGGATCTTCATGGGGCTACTTTCTACAAGGAAGTCGTCGTAGTGCCCTGCCCCCCGTGAGCGGGGAAGTTAGGGCATGCTCACTAAGAAAGACTGTAGGTTAGCCAAACCTAAGCGACCAACCTGAGGCTGGTTTAAGTGATGAGGATCACATCAATTACGATACTATTGCGTGACGTAATTGTCGCTGGGTTATCGGGCGGGCGCCTGCGCGATCGAGGCGGCCGCCTCCAGCACCATCCAGGCCTGCAGCTGCGTGGAGAGCTCGACGGCGGCGCCTTCCGGGTAACTGCGGCGTGCCGGCGCGTCGGTGCGGTCGGAGAAGACCAGATGGCTGCCGCGGCGCGCGAGGCGGTCGTTCGGAGGGAGGATCCGGCGGCCCTCCCAGAGGGCCTCCGCCGTATCGTTCACGAGCGCCGCCGCCGTGGCCCGGGTTTCGGCTGGGAGGCGTTCGTCGACGGCGGCGAGGGCCAGGTAGCGGACGAGGATCCCCGTGAAGAGCCCGCCGTCGCCCGTTCCCTCGCAGCGCAGCACCGCGGCGGTGCGGCCCAGCAGCGGGGCCGGCTGCGTGAGGTTGGCCGCCACGGCGTCCACCAGCGCGGCCGCACGCCCGAGGTTGGGCTCGCCCCCGAGTTCCAGCAGGGCGCCGAGGACGGGCCCCTGGTTGTAGGTGTAGATGGTCTCTTCCAGCACCGCCTCGCCCGTTCCGGAAATCCGGAGGCCGTCGCGGTACAGGCCCTGTCCGGGCTCGTAGAGTCTGGCGTCCAGCCAGTCCAGCAGGGACTGCGCCTTGGTCCGGTTGCCGGTCCGCGCGTAGTAGAGGGCCACGGGTGCGGTGGCGGGGGTGTTCTTGAAGTCGCGCTTCGTGCTCCAGAATGTACCGCCGCCGAGGTCGTCCGTGGAAGCGGAGTCGAACTGCAGGGTCAGGCTTTGCAGGACCTTGGCGTTGCGCTCCCGGCCGGTGTGTTTGCGGGTGTCCTCGGCGAGCTTGTCCAGCCGGAGCGTGGCAAGGGCCAGCCAGGCCATGTCGTCGTAGTAGTTGTTGACCACGGTGAGGAAATTGCGCAGCCGGATGCCTGTGACGAGCCGGGAGGCGAGCCGGCCGGCGCTGGGCCGGTTCTCGCCGTCGAACTTGGCGCCCGGATGCCCGGGGGACCCCAGTTCCCGGCGGCCGGCGTCCACGAGGCAGTCCAGGTAGTGTGCCTGCCACCAGTAGTGCCAGGGCCGGGACAGGTTCTTCAGCCGGCCCGAAGGCCGGAGGATCGCGGCGATGTGGGTGCCGGGGAGGAAAAAGAGCCGCTGCCCGAAGAGCCTGGTCACTGAGCGGGCGGCCTCGTCCGCACGGAAGGACCAGTTGGGGGCGGAGGCGTCGGCTCGGGTCATGGCTCAAGCGTAATCGCGGGAGCCCGTCCGGCCCGCGACTGTGACTGCGCCCTCGGCGTGTGCGGCCCAAAGGTGCGCATTGGCCGCATTCCAGTTAACATTCACTAACTAATGTTCCCCGCGGGCCGCCTCTGCGGGCGCCGCCCGCGTCGAGGCTTCGCCGCCGGGGTTCGGTTCCACATCAAGGAGGATGGATGGACATCAAGGGTACTGTCGCGCTGATCACGGGCGGGGCCTCCGGTCTCGGAGCGGCCACGGCCAGGCGCCTGTTCGACGCCGGCGCGTCGGTGGTCCTCGTGGACCTGCCGGGTTCCGCCGGGGACGCCTTTGCCGCCGAACTGACCGCATCCGCCGCTGCCGGCGCTGGAGAAGCTGCTGCCGGAGGCGGCCGCAGGGCCGTCTTTGTCCCGGCCGACGTCACGGACGAGGCGCAGGTGCAGGCCGCCGTCGACGCCGCCTCAGCATTGGGCCCGCTGCGCATCGTGGTCAACTGCGCGGGGATCGCCACCCCCGGCAAGGTCCTGGGCCGCGGCGGCGTCCTCCCGCTGGAGGCCTTCAACCGCGTCATCCAGATCAACCTCGTGGGCACCTTCAACGTGATCCGCCTCGCCGCGGCCGCCATGGCAGCCACCGAGCCCGCCGCCACGGAACTCGGCGGCCCCGAACGTGGCGTCATCATCAACACCGCCTCCGTTGCCGCGTTCGACGGGCAGATCGGCCAGCCCGCCTACGCCGCCTCCAAGGGTGCCGTCGCCGCCATGACGCTGCCGATTGCCCGCGAACTCGCGCGCTCGCTGATCCGGGTGGTCACCATCGCGCCGGGCATCTTCGAGACTCCCATGATGGCCGGCCTGCCCCAGGAGGCGCAGGACTCCCTGGGCCAGCAGGTGCCGCACCCGTCG
Organism: Arthrobacter sp. P1_B9; assembly: GCF_056406495.1. Taxonomy (NCBI): domain Bacteria; kingdom Bacillati; phylum Actinomycetota; class Actinomycetes; order Micrococcales; family Micrococcaceae; genus Arthrobacter; species Arthrobacter sp. P1_B9. Next base: position 153,592 of record NZ_JBFUAA010000005.1, on the reverse strand, counting down.
CGGCTGGGCCGGCCGGCCGAATACGCGAACCTCGCCGCGCACATTGTGGAGAACGCCATGCTCAACGGCGAGACAATCCGCCTCGACGGTGCCATCCGCATGGGCCCGAAATGACCGGGTCTGAGATGGCCGCTGCCGAAGTGACCGCGGCAGGGCCGGCCGCCACGGCGGCCCTGGCCGCACCGTCTGTGGCGGGGCTGCCCACGGCGGACTTCTTCGACTACGAAGCCCTGCTCAGCACGGCGGAGCGGGCCAAGCTGGCACAGCTGCGCGAGTTCCTGGCCGCCGAGGTTGCCCCGTTCGCCACGGACTGGTGGAACAAGGCCGAATTCCCGGCCCACATCCTGCCCAAGCTGGCCGCCTTGGAGCTCAGTGCCCCGGCCCAGCGCGGCTACAGCAACCTGTTCGCCGGGATCGTCATCGCCGAGATGACCCGGGTGGACACCTCGCTCGCCACCTTCTTCCTGGTCCACCATGACCTCTTCGTGGAGTCTCTCTACGGCTTCGGCTCCGAGGAGCAGAAGGCGCGCCTGCTCGAGGACGCGGCAAGCCTGCGCACCACCGGTGCCTTTGCCCTCACCGAACCGGACCACGGCTCGGACGTTGCCGGCGGCATGGAAACCCGGGCCCGCCGGGTCCCCGGCGGCGCGGCCGGCGGCGGCGACATCTGGGTGCTCAACGGCGCCAAACGCTGGATCGGCAACGGCACGTTTTGCGACTACATGCTGGTCTGGGCCCGGGACGAGGCCGACGGCGGCATCCGCGGCTTCATCGTCGACGCCACCTTGCCGGGCGTGAGCCGGAGCCGGATCGAGAACAAGATTGCCCTGCGCACGGTGCAGAACGCGGACATCGTCTTCACCGACGTCCGGGTGGCCGAAACGGACCGCTTCGCCGGGATCAGCAGCTTCGAGGACACCAACGAACTCCTGCGCGGTTCCCGGATCATGGTGGCCTGGCAAGGTGTGGGGCAGCAGCTCGCGGCGTTCGACGTCGCCCGGCAGTACGCCGTCGAACGCCAGCAGTTCGGCCGCCCGCTGGCAAAGTTCCAACTGGTCCAGCAGCAGCTGGTCACCATGCTCGGCAACGCCGTGGCCAGCATGGGCATGATGGTCCGGATCGCCCAGCTGCAGGACGCCGGCGCTGCGGACATGCCGCAGGTGGCCCTCGCCAAGTCCTATGTCAGCGCCCGGATGCGCGAAACCGTCGCGATGGGCCGGTCCCTGCTGGGCGGCAACGGGATCGTCACCGACTACCGGATGGCCAAGATCTTCTCCGACGCCGAGGCGATCTACACCTACGAGGGCTCGTTCGAGATCAACACCCTGATCACGGGCCGCGCCGTCACCGGGGTGTCCGCGATCGTCTAGAAGACGGCTTTGACCGTTTAGACCGTTTTAGAAGAGGCCGGGTTCCTTCTCGCCGGCCTCGATCTTCACATCAAGGCTGTTGTTCCGCACCGGCATGGGGCAGGTGCCGTACGGGGTGAAGGCGCTGGGGTAGTTGATGGCCCGGTTGAAGTCCAGGATCACGGTATTGTCCGGGCGGGGTTTTGCGGTGGACACCTTCCGCCACTCGTCCGTACTTTCCCCATTGGTCTCGTCGTGGAACGTCACCGTCAGGGCACCGAGCTTCTCCTCCTCGGCCTGCAGGTGGATCTCGTGGTCCGCGCCGGGAAGCCGGAAGACCAGCTCGCCGACCGAGCGGTGGACCCCGTCCACGAGCGGGTTGGCCGTGCCGATCGGGACATCCACAGGCTCGGGGTAGGGCACGAACCGGGCCTCGATGACCAGGTCCGGGCGGAAGCCGAAGGTGGGCACGCCATCGAACTCCGTGAACACCGGCGACTGGGAGTCGCGGGTGCGGATGGCGTACTTGTCCGCCCGCATGGCGAGCTCCACCACCACCTGGCGGCCGTCGTCGCCGCCGTACCGGACCCACATCAGTGATTCCTCGTCGGCGAGCACGGCGCTGATGGTCCCGTCCACGGGTTCGCCGGTTTCGACGAGGGTCAGACCGTCGGACGCGACGGCCGTGAGGAACGCCGCGGTGCCGTCCGTGGACCAGAGGCCGGGGGCGAGCTCGACGGCGGCCGGCTCGCCTTCCAGCCACTGGAAGGAGGTCAGCGTGAGCCAGCCGTGCTCGCTGGCGAGGGCCGTGTTGCGGCTGTTCCGGAAGCGTTGCCAGCGGGCCAGCTGCGGGTTCTGCACTGCATCAGGCGTGGGCTTCGAGCCAGTCCCGGGTTCAGGGGCGGTCATGGGCACCTCCAAGGGGTTTCAGCTGGTGGCGGGTGGGGTGTTAAGGCTGGCCGCAACGAGCTGGGCGGCAGTAGTTCCGGCTGCGGCGGCCGCGGCCGGGTCGCCGTCGAGCACCCCGCTTGCCAGGCCGCCGTCGAGTACCAGTGTCAGGCTGCGGGCGAGCTGGTCCGGGTCCCGGGCGCCCGCGCGCGCGGCGAGGTCCCGGATCCAGGCGCGGATCTGCCGCTTGTGGGCCACGGTCCGGTCGTGGACGCGGGTGCCGGCGGCCGACTCGGCGGCCGCGTTGATGAAGGCGCAGCCGCGGTAGCCGTCGCGCCGGCAGGCGGCTGTCAGGGCATCGAACAGGCCCACGAGCTGCGCGGCCGGGTCCTCGCCGGCGGCCTCGGCGGCGGCGTGCAGCTGCCCGGTCCAGACGCTGTCCACCTTCTCCAGGTAGGCCAGCATGAGGTCGTCCTTGGCCGGAAAGTACTTATAGAACGTGGCTTTCGCGACGCCGGACTCGGCGATGATGGTGTCGATGCCGGCGGCCCGGAAACCCTGCGCGTAGAAGAGCCGGAAGGCAGTGGCCAGGATCTTCTCCCTGGCATGCCCGGCGGGGGTGCGGGCAGCCGGGGCGGCAGTGGCTGCTGGCGAGGTCATGGCTCAATCGTACACAGACAAGTCTGTCTACGCCGCAATGTCATTCGCGTTGAACCTCGTCAATGACGTACCGCCGGCCCGCCCCCGCCTGATCCGGCGGCTACGGGCGGGCGGCCAGACCCCGCACGAGCAGCCGCCAGACCTCGCGCAGCTCGGCCCCGATGGCGGGGTCCGACCATTCCGAAGCGTGCAGCGGGTGGTGGAACCGCGCCGTGGCGTGCAGGACGGCGCGGCCGGCCGGCACCGGATCCGGGACGGCGAATTCGCCGCTGCTGACGCCGTCGGCAATGATCTCGGTGAGCGCTGCGGCCAGGTGGTCAACGTGGGCCGCCACCACTTCCCGCGCCTCGGCGGTCAGCTGGCCGAACGTGGCAAACAGCTCCGGATCGTTCAGCGCCATGCCCTGCTTGATGGCCGCGAGGCGTTCGAGCCAGCGGAGCAGGCGTTTCGCGGCAGGGCCGTCCGTATCGCGGGCGGGATCCAGCGGCTCCGCGAGGCGGTCCAGCCAGCGCCGGGCCACCGCGTCCCGCAGCGCCACCTTCGTGGGGAAGTGCCGGTACACGCTGCCGTGGCTGACGCCCAGGGCCTTCGCGACGTCAACCACCGTGGCCTTGGCCGGCCCAAAGCGCCGCAGCACGTCTTCCGCGGCGTCGAGGATGCGCTCTTCCGTCAGGACGACGGCGGCAGGGGTCACCGGCGTTCGCTGTCGAGCATGGCCATCTGGCCTGCGTCGTAGCGGGTGCCCGCGGCGGCGTCGGCCGGGACGGCGGCCTCGATCTCCGCGAGGTCCGCGCCGGAGAGGACCAGTTCGGCTGCTCCCAGCGATTCGGTGAGCCGCTCGCGGCGGCGCGCGCCGACGAGGGGCACGATGTCCTCGCCGCGGGAGAGGACCCAGGCGATGGCGAGCTGGGCGACGGTCGCGCCCTTGCGGTCCGCGATTTCGCGGAGCCGTTCGACGAGCTCGAGGTTCCGCTGCAGGTTCTCGCCGGAGAACCGGGGCAGGTGGGCCCGGAAGTCGCGCCGGTTCCCAGTTCCGGCGGCCGGCCAGTGGCCGGACACCAGGCCGCGGGACAGCACGCCGTATGCCGTGATGCCGATGCCCAGCTCCCGGGCCACCGGCAGGATGTCCTGCTCGATGCCACGGGAGAGGAGGGAGTACTCGATCTGGAGGTCCGAGACCGGGTGGACGGCGTTGGCGCGGCGCAGGGTGTCGGCGCCGACCTCCGAGAGGCCGATGTGGCGGATCAGGCCCTGCTGCACGAGCTCGGCCAGTGCTCCCACGGTCTCTTCCACCGGAACGGACGGATCCAGGCGGGCCGGCCGGTAGATGTCCACGTAGTCGGTGCCGAGGCGCCGGAGGGTGTAGGCCAGGAAGTTCTTGATGGCCACCGGACGGGTGTCCACGCCGTTCCATCCGCCCCGGGCATCGCGCAGGACGCCGAACTTCACGCTGATCTGGGCGCTCTCGCGCCGGCGGCCGCGGATCGCCTCGCGCAGCAGCATTTCGTTGTGGCCCATGCCGTAGAAGTCGCCGGTGTCCAGCAGGGTCACGCCGGCGTCGAGGGCGGCCTGGATCGTGGCGACGCTCTCGGCGTCGTCGGCGGGGCCGTAAAGATCGGACATGCCCATCAGGCCGAGGCCGATGGCGGCGGTGCTGGGGCCGGTGGAGCCCAGGGTGCGGGGGGTGCCGAGAGTAGAAGTTGTCATGCGATGACCATACAACAATCAGCTGACAGATTTCAATCTTTGTCAGCTGAGATGGGGTGGACGGGGCCTCGGCATGCGCTTATTGCCGTAGACAGGTCTGTCTGATAGCGTCATGCCCACACGTAGACGAACCTGTCTACTCCACGACTTCAGAATGAGGACGCCATGAAGATTGCAGTACTGGGAACCGGCATGGTGGGGCGCACAATTGCCGGCGCACTGGCAGGGCTGGGGCACGACGTCGTGATCGGCACCCGCGACCCGCAGGCGACGCTCGCCCGGACCGAGCCGGACATGATGGGCACCGCGCCGTTCGCCGAGTGGCACGCCGCAAACGCCGGAGTCGACGTCGCCGCCTTTGCTGACGCGGCATCCGGCGCCGAGCTGATCGTCAATGCCACCAACGGTGCCGGCTCGCTGGCCGCGCTGGCCGCAGCGGGGACCCCGAACCTCGCCGGCAAGATCATCATGGACATCGCCAACCCGCTGGACTTCTCGCAGGGCATGCCGCCGTCGCTGAACCCGGTGAACACGGACAGCCTCGGCGAAGAGATCCAGCGGTCCTTCCCGGAGGCCAAGGTGGTGAAGACGCTGAACACCATGACCGCGTCCGTGATGGTCGATCCGGCACGGGTGGCCGGCGGTGACCACACGGTGTTCGTCTCCGGGGACGACGCCGGCGCCAAGGCGGCCGTGACGGAACTCCTCAAGGGCTTCGGCCACCGCGACGTGATCGATCTCGGCGACATCACGAGTGCCCGCGGGGCGGAAATGATCCTGCCGATCTGGCTGCGGATCTGGGGCGCGCTGGGAACCGGCGAGTTCAACTTCAAGATCGCGCGCTAACCCCTTCACCCGCCAAGCCCGCAGCAGGGGCCGTTCTGGGCGCTCAGAACGGCCCCTGCTGCGAACTGGTTGGGGTCCCGGGGGAGGGGCGTCGGCGCGGCGCGGCGGGGCCTGACACTATCTGAGACGGAATTCCAGCAGGGAGTGCCTGCGGGTAACATCCCATGGGAAGAAGTAATCGGGCTCACAGTATCCAGCGCAGTGTACGAGCCAAGTCGACCCCTCGAAAGATAGTTTCCATGGCTGACACTGCAATGCATTCCGACACCGATCTTGCCGCCGAACTCCGGGCTGATGTCCGCCGGGTCTCCACCCTCCTCGGCGAATCCCTGGTCCGCCAGCACGGCCCCGAGCTCCTGGACCTGGTGGAGCAGGTGCGCCTGCTGACCAAGGAATCCAAGGAAGCCGCCCGCGGCGGCGCCGACGCTACAGGGCCGTGGAGCTCGTACGACGTCGTCGCCCAGGTCCGCGAACTGCTCGGTTCCCTGCCGCTGGAGCAGGCCACCGACCTGGTCCGCGCCTTCGCGTTCTACTTCCACCTGGCGAACGCCGCCGAGCAGGTCCACCGGGTCCGCGGGCTGCGCACCCGGCAGGAGAAGGACGGCTGGCTCGCCAAAGCCGTGGAGGAGATCGCGGACCAGGCCGGCAACTCCGTGCTGCAGGAAGTCGTCAACGAACTCGACGTCCGCCCCATCTTCACCGCACACCCCACCGAGGCCTCCCGCCGCTCCGTGCTGGACAAAATCCGCCGGCTCTCGGACATCCTGTCCGAATCCACGGCGGAGGGCACCTCCGCGCGCCGCCGCCAGGACCGCCACCTGTCCGAAGTGATCGACCAGATGTGGCAGACGGACGAGCTCCGCCAGGTCCGCCCCACCCCCGTGGACGAGGCCCGGAACGCCATCTATTACCTCACCGGCATCCTTAGCGACGCCATGCCGGAAATGCTCTCGGACCTCTCCGAGTTGCTTGCCGAGCACGGCGTCACGCTGCCGCCACAGAAGGCCCCGATCCGCTTCGGCTCCTGGATCGGCGGGGACCGCGACGGCAACCCCAACGTCACCGCCGCCGTCACCCGCGAAATCCTCCAGATCCAGAACCAGCACGCCGTGCGGATCAGCATCGGCCTGATCGACGGGCTCATCTCCATCCTGTCCAACTCGACCGCGCTGGCCGGGGCGGACCAGGAGCTCCTGGACTCGATCGACGTCGACCTGGGGAACCTGCCTGGCCTGGACCGCCGCGTCCTCGAGCTGAACGCTCAGGAGCCCTACCGGCTCAAACTCACCTGCATCAAGGCCAAGCTGATCAACACCGGCCGCCGGGTCGCGGCCGGATCCGCGCACGAGCCCGGCCGCGACTACACCGCCACCGCGGAGCTCCTCGCCGAGCTCGGCCTGCTCGAACGGTCGCTGCGGAACCACCACGCGGCCCTCGCCGCCGACGGCGCCCTGTCCCGGGTCCGCCGCGCCATCGCCTCCTTCGGCCTGCACCTGGCCACCCTCGACATCCGCGAGCACGCCGACCACCACCACGACGCCGTCGGGCAGCTCATGGACCGCCTTGGCGGGCCCGGTGTCCGGTACGCGGAACTCAGCCGCGCCGAGCGGCTCGAGGTGCTGGGCTCCGAACTTGCGTCCCGGCGTCCGCTCTCCGGCCACCCGATCAAGCTCGACGGCGTCGCCGACGGCACATACGACGTCTTCCGGGAGATCCGGCGGGCCCTGCGCACCTACGGCCCCGACGTGATCGAGACCTACATCATCTCCATGACCCGCGGCGCGGACGACGTCCTGGCCGCGGCCGTGCTGGCCCGCGAGGCCGGCCTGGTCAGCCTGTTCGGCGAGGCGCCCTACGCCAAGATCGGCTTCGCGCCGCTGCTGGAGACAGTCGACGAACTCCGCGCCTCGGCCGAGATCGTGGACCGGCTGCTCTCCGATGCCTCCTACCGCGAGCTCGTCCGGCTCCGTGGCGACGTGCAGGAAATCATGCTCGGCTACTCGGACTCCAACAAGGAATCCGGCGTCATGACGAGCCAGTGGGAAATCTACAAGACCCAGCGCAAGCTCCGCGACGTGGCCGCCAAGCACGGCGTCCGCGTGCGCCTTTTCCACGGCCGCGGCGGCTCTGTGGGCCGCGGCGGCGGGCCGACCTACGATGCCATCATGGCCCAGCCCAACGGCGTGCTCGAGGGCGAGATCAAGTTCACCGAGCAGGGCGAGGTTATCTCGGACAAGTACTCCCTGCCGGAGCTGGCCCGGGAAAACCTCGAACTCTCCCTGGCCGCGGTGCTGCAGGGCTCGGCCCTGCACCGCACCCCGCGCACCTCGGAGGACCAGCGCGTGCGCTACGGCCACGTCATGGAAACCGTCTCCGACGCCGCGTTTGCGCGCTACCGCACGCTGATTGATGACCCGGATCTGCCCGCCTACTTCATGGCTTCCACCCCGGTGGAGCAGTTGGGTTCCCTCAACATCGGGTCGCGTCCGTCCAAGCGCCCCGACTCCGGCGCCGGGCTCGAAGGGCTCCGCGCCATCCCATGGGTGTTCGGCTGGACACAGTCGCGGCAGATCGTTCCGGGCTGGTTCGGCGTGGGCTCCGGCCTCAAAGCCGCGCGCGAGGCCGGTAACTCGGCCCAGCTCAAGGAGATGATCGAGGGCTGGCACTTCTTCCGCTCGGTGCTCTCCAATGTTGAGATGACCCTGGCGAAGACGGACATGGACATTGCCGGCTACTACGTCTCCACCCTGGTGCCGGCGGAACTGCACCACCTGTTCCGTGCCATCCGGGCCGAATATGATCTCACGGTCGAGGAGATCCAGAACCTCACCGGCGAGCACGTGATCCTCGATGCCCAGCCCACCCTGAAGCGCTCCCTCGAGATCCGGGACCAGTACCTCGACCCCATCAGCTACCTGCAGGTGGAACTGCTGCGCCGCGTCCGGGCCGAGGCCGCGGCGGGCATGACCGGGGCCGAGATCGACGAACGGCTCCAGCGGGCCATGCTGATCACGGTCAACGGAGTCGCCGCCGGGCTGCGCAACACCGGGTAGCCTGCACCTCGGCCCAGACGCTCCCTCAGATCCTGCGGTTATTCCCCGGACGCTCCCTCTCCCGGTGAGGGAGCGTTGGGGTTTTGGGTGCGGAAGGTGAGGGAGCGTGGCGGCGCGGCTAGGGTTGTTCCATGCCGTCGTTCCAGACCAGACTGAAGATCACCGGGCTCAAGCCGGGCACCGCTCCCGAAACCGTCATGGCCGCGGCCATCGAGGCGCTTGGGACGCGGCACCACGTCGAATCGCACCAGCTTGAGCTCGCCGGCGGCGTACCGCAGCTGAACCTGCGCTTCCTGGTCGAGGCCACCGCCTACAGCGCCGAAAACAGCCAGGCGCTGGAGTCGGCAGCCATGATGCGCGACGCCGTCGAACGCGTTGCGCTCACCGGCGCGCTGACCGTGCTGCGCCGCAGCCGCGGCCGCTGGGCGCCCGTCTAAAAGTCCAGTTCCTCGTCCGGGTCGATCACGGCGGACTCCACGGGGGAGGGGTTGCCCCGGCGCCGCGTCACGATCACGCCCACGACCGCTCCGACCAGCAGCCCGACGCCGACGCCGATCAGGGAGCTCGCCCAGAAGGGCAGCCCGGTGGCGGAGCCCATGAAATAGCCCAGTGCCACGGACCAGGTTGCCCAGAGCAGGCCGCCGAGGGCCGCGCAGAGGCTGAACCCGCGGGTGGAGACGTTGGCGATGCCCGCCGCGGCCGTCGTGGCCAGCCGCCCGCCGGGGATGAAGCGGAGGCCGATGATCGCGCCGTAGGTGGAGGACCGGCCGGCTTTCGCGATCGCCGAATGCACCGCCGCGTGGAACCCCAGGCCCCATTTCCAGCGGTCGAGCACGTGGCTCAGCCGGCGCTTGAACAGCTGGAAGACGAGAAGGTCACCCAGCCATGAGGACGCGGCGGCGAGGAGCACGACGAGGAAGCCGTTGATGCGGCCCTCGGCTGACAGCGCGCCGCCGGTGATGACCAGCATTTCCGAGGGGACGGGCGGGAAAATCGCATCGCCGATCACGAAGGGGAAGATCCAGAAATAGATCGCGGCGCCCCAGCTGTCCGCATTTCCGAAGTCCATGGGCACAAGGTACCGCACTTCCAGCCGCTAGCGGGCCTCGCTGAGTTCCAGTCTGCTGCGGTATTCCACCGGGCTGCCGGAGATGGGGTCCACGAAGCGGATCCCGCGGGCCAGGAGCTGCAGCGGCTTGGCGTAATTGTCCGGAGCCTTGTCCAGCAGTTCCGGGTAGAACGCATCGTTGACGATCCCGAGGCCCAGTGAGGCCATGTGCACGCGGAGCTGGTGGGTCTTACCGGAGTGCGGCTCCAGCCGGTACAGCGCGCGGCGGTGCGGGCCGCCGTCGACGTCGGGTGCGTCACCGTCGGGTGCGCCGGAAGCGTCAAACGTGCGCAGACGCTCGATCCGGGTTTCCGCGTTGGGTTCGCCGTCGACGACCTCGGCCAGCAGGTAGCTGCGGGACTTGGTCATCCGGTTCCGCACCACCACAGGGAAGTCCACCGGGGGATGGCCCGGAGCGGGCTCCGCGGCGGACACACACTCGTATTCCTTCTGGACCTGGCGCTTTTCGAAGAGCACCTGGTATTTGCCCCGGGTCTCGGGGTTCGTGGAGAGCAGCAGGATGCCGGCGGTCATGCGGTCCAGACGGTGCATGGGAATCAGGTCCGGGAGGCCGAGCTGGTTCCGGAGCCGAACCAAGGCCGATTCCTGGATGTAGGTCCCGCCGGGGGTGGTGGGCAGGAAGTGCGGCTTGTCCACCACCAGCAGGTGATCGTCCTGGTGCAGAATGTTCAGCTCCACCGGGATCCGGGTCTCCGGCGGCAGGGTCCGGTAGTACCAGATGAACGTGTGGTCCTGCATCGGCGTGGTGCGGTCCAGGGCGATCCCTGCCTCGCCGACGATCTCGCCGGCGTCGAACCGGTCCTCGATGCCCTGCGGATCGATGTGCCCCCAGCGGTGCATCATGTAGTCCAGCGCGGTCTCCCAGGGACCCTCGTCCGGCAGGCGCAGACGCGTCGCGTTGACGCCGTCGCGCACGGGAAGGGGGGATTGCATCACCCGACCATTCTACGGGCCCGGCCTCCAGCGCCCCTGCGCAGTGCTGCCGCGACCGCCGCCGCGATCCCGCCCCCGCGGCCCTGTGCCCCGGCCCCGTACCGCAGCCCAGCCCCGCCCGGGCCGGCCCCAGTTCGTCCGAGCCCCGCCGCCGCGACCGGGCCTGCGCCGCCCCGCGAGTTCCAGTTCGCCGGATACCTTCGAGGTCGCCGGAAACATACGGCGACCTCGTACGCTTCCGGCGAACTCGCGGTGCGCAGCCGAGCTGTGCCCGTCACGCCCCGCGCGCTGCCGTGTCCATGTCCCTCGCCTACCCGCAGTCCTCTCCCGCCCGCAGTCCTCTCCCGCCGCGGGGCCCGTGCTCCAGTTCGCCGGACCCGTGCCAGGTCGCTGGAAAGGTCCGGCGACCTCGGACGCTTCCGGCGAACTCGCGATGCGCCGCCGCCCTGTGCCCGTCACGCCCTGCGCGCTGCCGCGTCCATGTCCCTCGCCTACCCGCCGTCCTCTCCCGCCGGCCGCCCTGAGCTTCAGTTCGCTGGACCCGTGTCAGGTCGCCGGAAACATCCGGCGACCTCGTAGGCTTCCGGCGACGTCGCCATGCGCCGCCGCCCGCACACGAGCGCCGACGAGAAAAAAGTTCTTGACAATTAAAATTGTCGGCGGGCAGACTGGAAGCATGTTGGACATCGGAGTGATTGAGGATCCGGCCGCGGCCGAGGCCTCGCTGGACCCGATCCGGACGCGGATCCTGCGCGAACTGGCCGAGCCCGGATCTGCGACGCAGCTCGCCGCGAAGGTGGGCCTGCCGCGGCAGAAGGTGAACTACCACCTCAAAGCGCTCGAGCGGCATGGGCTCGTCGAGCTCGTCGAGGAGCGGCGGCGCGGCAACGTGACCGAACGCATTCTGCGGGCGACGGCGGCGTCGTACCTGATTTCGCCGGCGGCGCTGGCCTCGGTGGCGCCGGACCCGCACCGGTTCTCGGACCGCTTTTCCGCCTTCTGGCTGCTGGCACTCGCTGCCCGCATGGTCCAGGAGATGGGGCAGCTGATCGCCGGGGCGTCCGCGGCCCGGCAGAAACTCGCCACCTTTGCCATCGACGGCGAGATTACCTTCCGTTCGGCGGCGGACCGGGCGGCCTTCGCCGAGGAGCTCGGCGTCGCCGTGACCAGGCTCGTGGACAAATACCACGACGGCGGTGACCTCCCCTCAGGTTCCGCGGCAGATCAGCAGGCAGGTTCCCAGGCAGGTCGCCGGCCGGAGGGACGCAAGCACCGGCTGGTCGTCGCGCTGCACCCGGCGCTCAAGGCGCCGCAGCCGAAGGCAGCGCACTCAGACCCACCAACAGCTACCCCACAAACAACCCCACAAGCCAAGGAGCAGGACAATGACTGACCAACGGAAATTCGAAATCGTCTACGACACTGAACTGCCCGGTACCCCGGAACGGGTGTGGGAGGCCGTCACCAAGGACACCCCGGCCTGGATGTTCCCCACGGACCAATGGCCGGCGGTCCGGACCGTGGACGAATACCCCACCCGTCTGGTGTCCCGGATGGACGGTCCGGATGGCTGGTTCAACCAGCTGGAGCACGTCCTGGAAGCGCTCGACGGTGGCCGGGCACGGCTGCACTATGTGCACAGCGGCATCTTTGCGGACAACTGGGATGAGCAGTACGACGGCGCCAGCAAGCACACGGCGTTCTATCTGCACACCCTGGGCCAGTACCTGAAGTACTTCGACGGCAAGCCCGTGGTCTTCGCGGACATCCAGGCACCCGCGGCTTCGCAGACCCCGGACGGCTTCGACCGGCTCAAGCGGGCCCTGGGCGTCGACACTGCCGCTCCGGGGGAGACGGTGGAACTGGAGCTCGACGGCGTCGGGCCGCTGGCCGGCGAAGTGGACTTCGCCAACGAGAACTTCCTCGGCCTGCGGACCGCGGACACGATGTACCGCTTCTTCGGGCGCAACGCCTTCGGCGCGCCGGTGGGCATGACCGTGCACGACTTCAGCGGCAGCGGGGACGCCGGGGCGACGGCGAAGGCCTGGGCCGGGTTCCTGACGAAGGTCTACGCCTGATCCCGCGACGCGCATCCTGCCTGGCGATGCCCTGAACGTTCGAGTTCGCCGGAACGGGCCGAAGTCGCCGGAATGGTCCGGCGACTTCGGACGTTTCCGGCGACCTCGAGGCGCGGGAAAGAAAGGGCGTCGCGGGACGGGCCTGTGCGCGACTCGGTTCAGGCGATGGCCGCGGCCGGCGGGGACGACAGGTTGCGCCGCAGCTGCGGGGAGGCCTCCAGCCGGTCCTGCGCCGAACGCAATGCCAGCACGGCCGTCTCCAGCTGCTCCGGTGGCAGCGTGAACGGCAACCGCAAGTACTGCTCAAACGCGCCGCCGACGCCGAACCGGGGGCCGGCGGCGAGCCGGATCCCGACGTCGGGGGCCAGCACCGCCAGTGCCGTGCTGATCGGCGCCGGGAGTCGGCACCAGACGGACAGGCCGCCGACGGGCCATTCGGGCTCCCAACCGGGCAGGTGCTCCCGAATCAGTTCCACCAGTTTGTGCCGGTTCCCGCGCAGCGCGGCCAGCCTGTCGGGGAGCGGCTCCGTCATGGCATTGACCAGATGCGCCCCGGCGAGCTGCTCCACCACCGGCCCGCCCAGGTCCAGGGTGGTGCGGGCAGCGGCGAAACGCTGAATGAGGGGCTCGCTGGCGCGGATCCAGCCGGTGCGCAGCCCTGCCCAGTGCGACTTGCTGAGGGAACCGAGGGAGACCACCGCCGGGCTGAAAGCGGCCATGGGGGTCGAGGCGGCGCCGTCGAGGTTCAACTCGCGCAGCGTCTCGTCCACCACCAGCACAGTGCCCGACGCCGCGGCCGCCTTCACGAGCCGGCGCCGCTGGGAATCGGGCATCAGCCGGCCGGTGGGGTTGTGGAAGTCCGGCACCACGTATGCCATCGCGGGCCGCTGCTGGAGCAGCGCCGTTTCCATGGCCTCGAGGTCCCAGCCGCCTGCGCCGTTGTGGGCAAGGCCGTTACCGCCTGGGCTGTGGAGACGGCCGCCGTGGACTGCGCCGTTATGGCCTGTGCCGCCGGGTGTTGCGGCAGGCATGGCCACCGGGACCGGTCGGCAGCCCGCAGCCCGGATCGCGTCGAGGGCGTTCGGGTAGCTCGGATGCTCCACCAGCACCTTGGTCCCGGACCGCCCGGCCAATGTGCGGAGCACAATGTTCAGCGCGTGCTGGGCGCCGGAGGTGACCAGGACCTGCGCGGCCGTTGTCGGGACCCCGGCGGCGGTGTACCGGGCCGCAATGGCTTCCCGGAGCGGGCCCACGCCCAGGGCGTCGTAGCCGAAGCCAGGCAGCAGGGCCGGCAATTCGGTCAGGGCCGCGGCAAACGCCCGGTGCACCACTTCGCCGCTCGCGGGCAGGGAGGCGTAAGCCAGGTCCAGGATCCCGTCCGGCACCGCCAGGCCGGGCGCGCCACTTAGCCGCAGGGCTCCGTCGTGGCCGCCGGCATGCAAGGGCCCCTGGCTTGGGATGCAGCTCCGGCTCCGACTGCCCTGGCCGCTGCTGAGGAAACCCTGCTCTCGCAGCAGGGCGTAGGCCGCCGTCACCGTGGTGCGGCTGATGCCAAGGGCCGCTGCCAGCGAGCGCTCGCTCGGCAGGGCGACGTCCAGGGCTACGCGGCCGTCGAGGATGAGCAGGCGGACGACGTCGGCCAGCTCGCGGTAAGCGGGGGCGGCACCGACGTTCCACTCGCCCAGCAGGCGGGCCAGCGACCCCGGAGTCAAAGAGACGGACATAGAGCCAGTATTTCAAACTGGCTATGGATTGCAAGGCCAGTTTTCGTGGAGGATGGAGACCATGTTGACCCGCAGACTCCTCCAGCTCCTCATCGGCCTCGCTCTTTACGGCATTTCCCTCGCCATGGTCATCCGCGCCAGCCTCGGCACGGCGCCGTGGGACGTGCTCCACCAGGGGCTGGCGGCCAGGACCGGGCTCAGCCTCGGCACGGTGGTGGTTGTTGTCAGCTTCCTGGTGCTGCTGCTGTGGATCCCGCTCCGGCAATGGCCCGGCGTCGGAACCCTGTGCAACGCGGTGCTGGTGGGGGTCTTCGCGGACATCGGGCTGGCCCTGATTCCACAGTTTTCGCATCTGGGCGGCCAGATCTGCCTGCTCGTCGGGGCCGTGCTGCTCAACGGCGTCGCCTCCGCCTGCTACATCGGCGCCCGCCTGGGCCCGGGCGCACGGGACGGGCTCATGACGGGCCTCGCCCGGCGGACGGGCTGGCCGGTCCGGGTTTGCCGCACCGGCATTGAAGTGGTGGTCCTTGGCGCGGGCTGGCTGCTGGGCGGCTCGGTCGGTGTGGGCACGGTGCTGTACGCGCTGGCCATTGGCCCCCTGGTGCAGTTGCTGCTGCCGCGGTTCACCGTTCCGGAAGCGCGTCCGGTCCCTGCGGCAGGAACTGAAGCGTCCGGAACTGAAACGGCCGGAACTGAAGCGTCCGGAACTGAAACGGAAGCCGCCGTTGCCGGGACGGCAGTCCCTGTGGCGGCGGGCAGCGGGCCGGCCGATTGATTTCCGCGGGTTAATTCCCGCGGGCCCCGTCAGCCGGCGCCTTCTCTTCCGGGGCCCGGCAGGGGCTGGCAGGTGGGGCAGTAGTAGATGTCCCGTTCCTCGGTGAAAGTGCCGGCGCCGTTCTCCTTGCCCAGGACGCCGCGGCGGATCGGAGTGCCGCATTTGAGGCACGGCTGGTGCTCGCGCCGGTAAACCCAGTAACCGGGACGCCCGGCGGTGCGGCCCACCGGCACGCCCCGCGCGTTCAGCACGGTGGTCCGCCGGCCCGGCCCGAGGTTGGCGGAGAGCAGGACCTGGGCGTCGGTAATGATGGCGGCCAGATCAGGCACTGCCGAGACGGGCGACGCCGGGTGGACTCCCGCGAGGAAGCAGGCCTCGCACCGGTAGATGTTTCCGATCCCCGCGAGCTTGCTCTGGTCCAGCAGGGCGACGCCTATCGGAACGTCCGGAGCCGCGAGCAGCCGGTGTTCGGCCTCGGCCGCGTCCCAGTCCGGGCCCAGCAGGTCCGGGCCGAGGTGCCCCACGATGGTGTCCTCCTGGTCGGTCCGGACCACCTCAAGGATGCCCAGGGAGAACCCGACGGCGTCGGCCGTGGCGGTCCGCAGCACGCAGCGGGCCGTGAAGCCGGGCTTCCGCCAGCGGCCCCCGGGCGGGTAGACCTGCCAGCTGCCCTCCATCTTCAGGTGCGAATGGATGGTGAGCCGGTCTCTGGACGTCGGGCCCTGGACGCGCATCAGCAGGTGCTTGCCGCGGGGCACCACCTCGGCCACGGTCCAGCCGCCGAGTTTCAGGGTGGCGAAGCGCGGGACCCGGAAGTCGGAGGAGACCAGTTCCTTCCCGGCCAGGGCTGCGTGCAGCTGTGCGGCGGCGCGGAAGACCGAATCGCCCTCAGGCACGGATCCTCAGTCCCTTGGGCGTGGAATAGGCCCCGGCCTGGGCGAGGGCAGCCGCCACCGGGGTGTCCAGGATGCCGTGGCCGTTGACCTTTTCCATGATCAGCTTGTCCACCGCGCCGCGGGTCACCACACCCACCAGGGCCGTGCCGGCCGCGGCCAGGACGTCGGGGTCGTCGCTGAACGCGAGCAGGGTCTTGCCGCCGCGCTCGACATAAAGCGCCAGGGCGCCGTTGACCAGGACCACGAGGGCGCCGGCCTTCCGGCCCGGGCGGTGGCCGGTGCCGGCGTCGACGTTGAGCGCGGGCCACGGCAGCGCGGCGCCGTAGGG
This sequence comes from Arthrobacter sp. P1_B9, assembly GCF_056406495.1. Lineage (NCBI taxonomy): Bacteria > Bacillati > Actinomycetota > Actinomycetes > Micrococcales > Micrococcaceae > Arthrobacter > Arthrobacter sp. P1_B9. Next base: position 137,226 of record NZ_JBFUAA010000005.1, on the reverse strand, counting down.
GTTGGCGGGGTCGGTCGCGGCGAGGGCCAGGGCCACCGGTTCGGCCTTGTGCAGTTCGGCGTCTTCGACGTAGGACCGCAGCCGGTCCACCGTGGCGGGGACGGCGAACTGGGCCGCACCGAGGTGTTCGATGAAGTAGCCGCGGCGGCAGCGTCCGGCTTCCTCGAGCCGGGCCAGGACCTTGTACATGAGGCCGAAGCCGCCGAGGATGTTTTCTGCCATGACCGAGCCGCGGGTGACCACGCCGTAGCGGTCCAGGAGCAGCTCCGCGGTGGCCCGGGCATGGATGGTGGGATCGAGCTCCGGGGAGGGCAGCGCGGACCAGCGTCCCGCAGCGAGCGGGGGAGCGGGCGCGGTGCCGGTCACGGATCCGCACCGGCCGCCGGTGAGTCCCGGTGATCCGAGCAGGCCGGTGCCGTGCGCCCGTCCGAGCCGGCTGAGCCGCGGCGCGCGGGCCCGCGGGGCGCGCCCCACCTGCCGGTGCGCGGTGTGGCCGCCGGCGATCAGGGCCCTGACGGGAGCGAACGTGTCGCCGGTAATCCGGCCCGCCCAGGCGAGATCCCAGAGTGCGGCCACCACGTCCTGGTCGCTGAGCACCGAATCCATGCCGCCGGCAACCTCGGTCAGCTGCCGGAAGAAGTAGCCGCCGCCGTTGTTCTGCAGGTGCTCGAGGAGCCGTCGCTGCGCGTCGCCGGGTTCGAAGTCGATGGACGGGTTCAGCGTCAGTTCGGCCGAATCGGCGAGGTGCAGGCTCACCCAGCCGTCGTTGCCCGGCAGCGAGCCGGCACCGGACCAAAGGACCTCGCCGGCGGCCATGAGCTCGTCCAGCATGGCCGGCTGGTAGTTGGAGACGCGGCTGGCCAGGACAAGCGGCTCCCATGCCGAGGCCGGAATGGGCACGCCGGAGAGCTGGTCGATGGCCGTGATGATGCCGTCCAGGCCGCGGAGCGCGGACTGCCCGCGGCCGCCCGGGGTCCGCACGTTCTGCCAGGCGGGAAGGAATCGGCCGTAGGCGGCGGCGTCCACCGGTTCGACTTCGGCGCGGAGCGCGGCAAGGGAACGGCGGCGCAGCCTGCGGAGGACCTCGGCGTCGCACCATTCGCTCACGCTGGCCGGAGGCAAAAGGGGAGGCAAAACAGTGGGCAAAACGGCGGGCTGGAATGCCTCCTCGCCGGATCCCTCCACACCGGATTCTTCACCGCCGGCTGCCATGCTGCCCGACGTGCCCGCCGGTGGCGCAGCGTGCGGGCGGAACTCTCCTTCCACCACGCGCCCGTCCGCGGCCAGCCGCTTCAGTGCCGTGCCGACGACGGCGACGCCCAGTCCCAGCCGCGCCGCGGCCTCGGCGGCGGTGAAGGGCCCGTGCGTGCGGGCGTAGCGCGAGACGAGGTCGCCGAGGGGGTCCGCGACCGGTTCGATGAAGGCCAGCGGCACACCCATGGGCAGCGGCACGCCGAGGGCATCCCGGAGCCGGGCGGCATCCTCGACGGCCGCGAAGCGTTCGATGCCGCCGATGTTGACCTTGATCGCCCGGTTGGCCCGCTGCAGTGCGGTGAGGTGGGCGGCGGCGTCGGCCTCGGTTGCCGGGGTTTCGACAGGCAGGCCCCCCTGGCCGGTCTGGTCAGTCCCGGCGGTCCCGGCAGCCTCGCTTCCCTGGGCTGGGCCCGCCACCGGCTCCAGTCGGGCGGCGACCTCGTCCGGCGAGAGCGGACCGAGGAGGCGCAGGAGGTCCGCGACGCCCTCCAGCCCGCGCACCTGGCGGTCGCGGGCCAGCCGCTGCAGTTCGCGCTCGGTGGCCTCGATGACCTTCGCATCCAGCAGTTCGCGCAGCTCCACGCGGCCCATGAGCTCGTTGAGCAGGGTGGAATCGAGGGCCAGGGCGGCGGCCCGGCGCTCCGCCAGCGGGGAGTCGCCTTCGTAGAGGAACTGGGCCACGTAGCCAAAGAGCAAGGACTTCGCGAATGGTGAGGGCTGCTGGGTGGTGGTCTGGACGATCCTGAGCTCGCGGCGCTCGACCGACGCGGCGATGTCCTTCAGCGCCGGAAGGTCGTAGACATCCTGCAGGCACTCGCGGACCGTCTCGAGGACAATCGGGAACGTCGGGTACTTCCGGGCAACATCCAGCAGCTGCGCCGAACGCTGCCGCTGCTGCCACAAGGGCTGCCGCTTGCCGGGATTCTGCCGGGGCAGGAGCAACGCGCGGGCCGCGCACTCGCGGAACCGGGAGGCGAAGAGGGCGCTCCCGCCGACCTCCGCCGTCACGATCTGCTCGATTTCCTCCGGGTCGAACAGGAACAACTCGGCGCCCGGCGGCTCATCCTCCATCATGGGCACGCGCAGCACGATGCCGTCGTCGGCGGCCATGGCCGAGCCGTCCATCCCGTAGCGCTGCTGCAGGCGCTGGCCCACGGCCAGGGCCCACGGTGCGTGCACGGGCATGCCGAAGGGGCTGTGCAGCACCACGCGCCAGTCGCCGAGCTCGTCGTGGAAGCGTTCCACCACGAGGGTCGTGTCGCTGGGGACCACCTCGGTGGCGAGCCGTTGTTCGGCGAGGTACTGGATCAGGTTGTTCGCGGCGTAATCGTCCAGTCCGCTGGCCTTGCACCGCTCGGTGGCCGGCCCGACGTCGGACGCCGCCAGTTCGCGCATAAACGCGCCGAGGGCGCGGCCCAAGTCCACCGGCCGGCCCAGGGAGTCGCCCTTCCAGAAGGGCAGCTTGCCGGGCTGGCCGAACGCCGGCGAGACCAGGACACGGTCGTGCGTGATGTCCTCGATCTTCCAGCTGGTGGCGCCGAGCGCGAAGATGTCGCCAACCCGGGATTCATAGACCATTTCCTCATCGAGTTCGCCCACCCGGCGCCCGCCCTTGGCCGCGGCGGCGGCCGGGCTGGCTGCCCTGCCGTCCGCACTGGCGCCGCCGGAGGAACCGCTACCGCCGGTGCCCTCGACTTCGGTGCCAATGATGTAGACGCCGAACAGCCCGCGGTCCGGGATGGTGCCGCCGGAAGTGACGGCGAGCCGCTGCGCGCCGGGCCTGCCCTCGATGGTCCCAGCGTTCCGGTCCCAGATGACCCGGGGGCGCAGTTCGGCGAATTCGTCCGAGGGGTAGCGCCCGGCAAGAAGGTCCAGGGTGGCTTCGAACGCGGAGCGGGGGAGCGAGGCGAACGGCGCCGACCGTCGGACCGTGTTGAACCAGTCCTCCACGTCGATGGCACCGAGGGCCGTGGCGGCGACCGTCTGCTGGGCCAGGATGTCCAGCGGGTTGGCCGGTACGCTCAGCCGCTCGATCTTGCCCGCGAGCATCCGCTCCACGGTGATGGCCGTGTGGACCAGGTCCGCCCGGTGCTTCGGGAACAGGACGCCCTGGGAGACTTCGCCGACCTGGTGGCCGGCGCGGCCCACCCGCTGCAGGCCGCTGGCCACGGAGGGCGGCGACTCCACCTGCACCACCAGGTCCACGGCACCCATGTCGATGCCGAGCTCGAGTGAGGACGTGGCCACGACGCAGCGCAGCCGCCCGGATTTCAGGTCATCTTCGATCAGGGCGCGCTGGTCCTTGGACACGGAGCCGTGGTGGGCGCGGGCCAGCACGGGATCGGCGCCGGCGGTGCTCCCGGCCTGGGCCATCATGTGGGCCGGTGTGGCGGTGGAGGTGGGCTGCGCGGGGGCGCCGCCGGACGGCATGCCCACGCCGCCGGACGGCACCGGACTCGGCACGTCATTCGGTCCGGCTTCGAAGTCCGGGGCGCCGGCGCCAAAGTCCGTCCAGCCGCCGCCGGCTGCCAGGAGCTGGCGTTCGGCGTAGATCTCGTTGAGCCGGGCGGTCAGCCGTTCGGCGAGGCGGCGGGAGTTCGCAAACACGATGGTGGACTGGTTGGCGAGCACCAGGTCCACGATCTTTTCCTCCACATGCGGCCAGATGGAGGCCTGGGGCTGCAGCCCGGAGGCCGGGCCGGAGTCGAAGGCCCCGGCGGCGCCCTGGAGATCGGACATGTCCTCCACCGGGACGGAGACAGTCAGGTCCCAGTTCTTCCGTGACGGAGGGGCGACAATTTCCACCGGCGCCGAGCCGGCGAGGAACTGCGCCACCAGCTCCTTGGGTTCCACGGTGGCCGACAACCCGATCCGCTGGGCGGGCTTGGGCAGCAGCGCGTCCAGCCGTTCCAGCGATACTGCCAGATGCGCCCCGCGCTTGGTGCCGGCGACGGCGTGGACCTCGTCGACAATGATCGTGTCCACTTCGCTGAGGGTTTCGCGGGCCTTCGACGTCAGCATCAGGAAGAGCGATTCCGGGGTGGTGATGAGGATATCGGGCGGGTGGCTGAGCAGCGAGCGGCGGTCCGACGCCGTCGTGTCCCCGGACCGGACGCCCACGCTAATGAGCGGGGCCGGCAGGTCCAGGCGTTTGGCGGTCTGCGTGATGCCGATCAGCGGCGCGCGGAGGTTGCGTTCGACGTCGACGCCGAGAGCCTTGAGCGGGGATATGTACAGCACGCGGGTCTTGCGCTGGGGCGCCTTGCCTCGAGCAGGCTTCCGGCGCCCACCCTTGACCGCCGGGTCCAGGCCGGGCAGGGCTTCGGGCTCTGCGGGCGCGGAGACAAGCAACCGGTCCAGCGCCCAGAGGAACGCGGCGAGCGTCTTGCCGGAGCCGGTGGGTGCGACGACGAGGGCGTGCGCACCGGAGGAGATGGCATTCCATGCGCCGTTCTGGGCCGGTGTGGGCGCGGAAAAAGCGCCCAGGAACCAGTCCCGGGTCGGCCGGCTGAACCGGTCCATGGCGTCGGCCGCGAGTGTGCCGCCGGCGAGCTCCTGCCCCTTCATTCCTCCATCATGCCCTACCCCGCCGACACTATTGGCCGGGCAACATCATGGGGCGGCGGGTCCCGCGGGGGCCAGGTGCCCCGGGACGGGCGGGAGCGCAGACGCGCTGGATCAGAGACGCGGGGGACGGGTGTTACTTGGGCTGGAAGGCACCGATGGTCAGCAGGTTGATCTCCGTGTTGGTGCAGGCGTCCAGTTGCTGCGGAATGAACAGCGACGCGGTGTCGTTGGGCGGGTAGACCCGGAATCCTGCCGCCGGTGTCTTGGTGCAGTCCGGGTAGTTGGCGGCCTGGGTGTAGCGCAGGGTGGCTGTGCCGGCCTTGCCCGGGGCAAGCGTGACGTCGGTGACCGGGCCCGAGTCGTCGCGGGTAGCGGCGGCGCCGATCGGCTCACCGTCGGCCCCTGCTGTGAGGGAGACGCCCGCGAAGCCCTTCAGCAGGCACGGTTCGGTGCCGGAGTTGGTCAGGATCAGCTGCATGTAGATGCTGCCGGCCGCGCCGCCGCCCGTGGCGTCGGTGGTGCCGGTCAGGCTTGCGGCCTTGCACAGCTGGGGGCCGCCCTTGGCGGTGGACGGTGCGGCGGCCGCAGAGGATTCCGGCGCGGCGGCGGACGTCGCGGGCGGCTGGCTGGTCTCCGTGGCAGACGGGCTGGGCGGGGACGTGGCCGACTGGGCCTGCGTCGAGCTGCCCCCGCAGCCGCTGAATAGGAGGGCCGCCGCGGCAGCCGTTGTCACAACCAGTGCGTGCTTCATTCGCTGAGACCTCATGGCTCAACCATTATCCCCGCCGTTGCCTTAGTCAACGATGCCACTGCGACGGAGCCCGATTGATGTCCGGATTGTGATTTCCCGGCATCGGCCGAGGTCAACTGCGCCGCGTGCTCTATTCCGCAGCCGGCGAGCAGCTGCCCTAGTCGGTCTCGGGCCCCGAGCAGTAGTGGCAGTCGTCGGGGCAGGAAGCGGCCCAGGGGTCCGTCCCGGCCGCGGACCCGGACAGGATTTCCGGCTGCCGTGCCAGGGCCGTTGGCCGGTCAGTTGCCAGCATGGCCGGCTCCTTCGGGGTCTGCCACGCTCAGTTCAAAGCCGTCGGCAACGTGGAACAGCTGACGGTGCCCGCCGTCGGAGAGCACCCATACGACGTCGCCGTCGGGCGTGCGGTTATCGACCAGGCCCGCGTGCTCAAGGCGGCCGCCACGGTGGAGGTGGACGGCGTCGCCGATCTCGACATCGTCCCAATGGGCGGCGCTGCCGGAAGGCCGGTTTTTCTGCAAGGTCATGAGGAGTCCTGAACGGTCACGGGGAAACGAGGATGTGACCCAGCTAACCGTGGAATGGCCTCCCGCCTCAATGGTCAAGTGAATGAGACACTGACCTACTGTTGTGCACAAGTCCAGGGCCGGAAGTTCAGGGCAAGAGCCCGGGCAGAACTCCGGACGCTAGGCGGCCGTCTACGTGTCCGTGCGCGCGGCTCGGCGGGTCAGCCAGGCAAAGGTGGGCGGAGGGGGCGGCGGGACAGCCGCTGGCCCGGCCGCCGTGCGCCCCGAGGTGCCCCCCGCTGCCGCGCGGCGCCGGCGCAGCTCCAGGGCGAGGCTCTCCTGGCCGCGGGCCATCGCCCAGCGGTGGTTGGCGGCGAAGGCCGGCTTCAGCAGCCAGCTCAGCCGCCGCAGCAGGGGCTTCGCGGTACTGACGCGCCAGTCGTAGGTGATGACCGTTTCCGGCCCGTCCGGCTCGAAGGTCCAGCGGCCGGTGCCGTTCAGATCGCCTGCCGCGGTGAGGGCGAAGCCGCGGGCCGTGACGGGCTCTGTAACCGTGAGGGTCCAGCGGAGCGTATAGGGCAGCCAGCCCTTCGTGTAGAGGCGTACAGGTCTGTGCATTCCGGGCCCGGGCTCCGGGCCGCCGGCCACGGGCTCGACGCTGAGATAGACGGAAGGCCACCAGCGCGGCATGGCCGTGGCGTCGCCCAGGACGGCCGCGACCTCCTCCGGCGTGCCCGCCACGCGCCAGACGGTCCTGAACTCATAATCTGTGCTGCCCATCGGGGCCTCCTTTCAGCCCTGCGTGGATGCCCTCACTATCAATTCGGGCGGAAAGACCACCTGGGTGGGTGCAAAGCCGTCCTCCGATGCCGCCTCCCGGAGCAACAGTTCCAGCGCGGTGGAGCCGATGAGGGCGCTGGGCTGCCGGATGGAGGACAGCGGCACGACGGCGGCGGCGGCGAACTCTATGTCGTCGTAGCCGATCAGGGCTATCTCCTGCGGCACCTTGACGCCGCCCATGAGCATCAGGCCCTGCAGGGCACCCACGGCAAGCAGGTCGTTGGCTGCAAAGATCGCATCCGGGCGTTCGGCTTCGGGCCGGGCCTGGATGGACTCGCCGGCCGCCCTGCCCGAAAGCACGGTCAGGGATTCCGTGGCGATGACCTCCAGCGTTGCACCCGCAACGGCGTCGATGGCCTTCCCCGCCCCCGCCAAACGGTCCGCTACCTGCCGGATGCTTGCCGGGCCGCCGATAAACGCGATCCGCCGCCTGCCCAGCGACAATAGGTGGGCCGCAGCCATCTCCCCGCCCGCCAGGTCGTCCACGGCCACGGAGGAGAAGCTCGTGTTCTCTGTCTGCCGGTCCACGAGCACTGTAGGGATGCCCCGGCGCCGGAGCTGCTCCAACCGGGGAATCACATTTCCTACCGGGGACAGCAGCACGCCCCGCACGCGCTGCTGCTCAAAGAGGTCCAGATACGCGGATTCCCGGCCCACGTCCTCGTTGCTGTTGCCGACGAGGACGGTGAAGTTCTCCGCGGCGGCGCGGTCCTCCGCGCCCCGGGCCAGATCCGAGAAGAAGGGGTTGGCAGCGTCCAGGACCACCAGGCCGATGCTGTGGCTCATGCCCGCGCGCAACTGGCGCGCGGCGTCGTTCCGGACGAAGCCGAGCTTGTCGATGGCGGACTGGACCCTCAGGGTAACTTCCGCGGAAACCTTCTGCGGCCGGTTCAGCACATTGGAGACCGTCCCCACCGAGACGCCGGCCAGTGCCGCGACGTCCTTGACGCTCGCTGAAACCATTTCCTGTGCTCCTGAAGGTGGACGCCGCAGCCCCTGGGGCCAGGCGGCGCGTACGCAAAATAGTCACTTCAGGATACCCGTCCGGGGTCCACTTTGAACCCTTTCATTGAAACGAATCAAAAGCCGCATCACGAATGCCTGACGTCAGTTGACGTGTTGATTTGAAGACCTTATGATTCAAATCACAACTCGTTATGAAACGATTCATTGCGTGTTCACTAGGCACAGTTCACTAAGCCCCAAAGGTGCGGTCAATTTTATGCAGCAGACACACAGTTCCCGGTCCGGCCCCGCTGAGGGGGAGCAGGTTCCGGTCCTCTCGCTTTCCCACGCAGCCAAGACCTTCGGCCCGGTGGTCGCCCTGGCCGACGGCACCATCCACATCGAGGCTGGCGAAATCCACGCACTCGTCGGCGAGAACGGCGCCGGCAAGTCCACGCTGGTGAAAATCCTCGCAGGCCTGCACCACCCCGATTCCGGCGACTTCCAGGTGGCAGGCCAGAGCGTCCAGTTCCGCAATGTTGCCGAGAGCAAGGACGCCGGAATCTCGGTCATCTACCAGGAACCCACGCTCTTCCCGGACCTGAGCGTCGCGGAGAACATTTTCATCGGCCGCCAGCCCAAGGGCCGCTTCGGGCTCATCAGCAAAGCGACCATGGTCAGGGAGGCGCGCAAGCTGTTCGAGCGGCTCGGCGTTCCGATCGACCCGACCCGCATCGCCGAAGGCCTGTCCATCGCGGACCAGCAGATCATTGAAATCGCCAAGGCCATTTCGCTGGACGCCAAAGTCCTGGTGATGGACGAGCCCACGGCAGCCCTCAGCGGCGTCGAGGTGGAACGGCTGTTCGCCGTGGCCCGGAGCCTCCGGGACCGCGGGACCGGCATCCTCTTCATTTCGCACCGTTTCGACGAAGTCTTTGACCTGTGCGACCGCATCACCGTGATGCGGGACGGCCGGTACATCTCCACCCACCGCACGGCCGACGTCACCGTCGAGCAGATCGTTCGCGAGATGGTGGGCCGCGACATTGGCGCCCTGTTCCCCAAGACCCCTGCCGAGATCGGCGACGTGGTCCTGAAAGTGGACGGCCTCAGCCGCGCCGGGGTGTTCCGCGATATCAGCTTCGAGGTCCGCGCCGGGGAAATCGTTGCCTTGGCCGGCCTCGTCGGCGCCGGCCGCACAGAGGTGGCCCGTGCCGTATTCGGAATCGACCCCTACGACGCCGGCGATATCACCTTCGACGGACGCAAGCTCAGGCCGAGGAATCCCCAGATGGCCATCACCGCCGGCATGGGCTTCGTGCCGGAGGACCGCCGCAAGCAGGGCCTCGTGATGGACCTGTCCGTGGCCCGGAACGTCACGCTCACGCTGCGCAACAAGTACACGACGGCGGGCCTGATCAACGGGGGCGCGGAGCGGCGCGCGGCCCAGGAATGGAGCAAACGGCTCCAGGTCAAGACCGGCTCGCAGGAGTACGCCGTCTCCACGCTCTCCGGCGGCAACCAGCAAAAGGTGGTGCTCGCCAAGTGGCTGGCCACGGACCCGCGGCTGCTGATCATCGACGAGCCCACCCGCGGCATCGACGTCGGCACCAAGAGCGAGGTCCACCGGCTCATATCGGACCTCGCCGGGCGCGGGATCGCGATCCTGATGATCTCCTCCGAACTGCCCGAGGTCCTCGGCATGGCGGACCGCGTCCTGGTCATGCGCGAAGGCCGGATCACCGCCGAACTCGACCGTGCCGATGCGAACCCCGAATCGGTCATGCACGCCGCCACGTCTTCCGCAGGAGGAACCCTGTGAGCTCAGCTCTGGACCACAAGAACGCAACGACGCCGGCACCCGACGCCGGAGCCCGGGGCGCCGTCGCCTCGCTGCTGCGGATGCGCGAACTCCCCGTGCTGGTCGCGCTGGCACTGCTGGTACTCGTCACCTACCTGATCAACCCGCTGTTCCTCACCGCGCAGGGCGTGAAGGACCTGCTGCTCAACGCCACGATCATCATGATTCTGGCGGTGGGGCAAACCCTGCTGATCATCACCAGGAACATCGACCTTTCCGTCGGCTCCATGCTGGGGCTGGTCGCCTTCGGCACCGGCTCCCTTTTCTCGGCCATGCCCGACGTGCCGATCATCGCAGTCTTTGTGATCGGCATGGCCTTCGGGGCGCTGCTGGGCGCCGTCAACGGCGCACTGGTCACCCTCGCCAAAGTACCCGCCCTGGTCATCACCCTCGGGACGCTCTACGTGTACCGCGGCCTGAACAACGCCTGGGCCGGCGGCAAGCAGTACTTCGCCGGCGACCGTCCGGAGGAGTTTGGCGCCCTCTCGGTGAACACCTTTCTGGGGTTCCCCGTCATCACGCTGCTGGCCATCGTCGTCGTAATCGCCGTCGCCATCTACATGTCCGGCACCCGCCCGGGCCGTGACCTTTACGCCATCGGCTCGGACCCGGACGCGGCCACCGCCTTCGGCATCAAGGTCTCCAAGCGCGTGTTCCTCGCGTTCCTGGCCAACGGCGCGCTCGCCGGCCTGGCCGGTGTGCTTTACGCCAGCCGCTTCAACTCCGTCGGCGCCACCACCGGCACCGGGATGGAACTGACCGTAGTGGCGGCCGCCGTCGTCGGTGGTGTGGCCATCTTCGGCGGCAGCGGATCGGTGACCGGGGCCGCGCTCGGCGCCGTCCTCCTGACCACCATAACCAGCTCCCTGACCGCCCTGCGGGTGGACAAGTTCTGGCAGCAGGCGATCGTCGGCGTGCTGATCCTCACCGCCATCATCATCGACCGCGTGGCCAGCCTGCGCACAGCCAAGAAACTGCGGATTAGCGAGGCTCGCAATGTCTGAAACCACGTCCACCACCAGCACGGCGCCGGCTCCCGTGGCTGACAACACCAAGCCGCTGGCCAGCGAACCGAAGGGCCGGACCGGGGCCGCGCGGATCCTGATGGGCCGTGACGCGGTCACCATCTACGCCCTGATTGCTTTCCTGATCTACGCCGCCATCGCCATCCCGCGCTTCGCCTCGCCGGTCACCACCGGCTTCCTGCTCCTGGACGTGATCCCGGTCCTGCTGATTGCCATGCCGATGACGCTGATCATCATCACGGGCGAAATCGACCTGTCCGTGGCCAGCACCGCCGGCCTGACCAGCGCCCTGATGGGCGTCCTCTGGGCCGGCGGGACGGACATCTGGCTGGCCCTGGCAATCAGCCTGCTGGCAGGAATTGCCGCCGGCATGTTCAACGGCTTCCTGATCGCGGTCCTCGGACTGCCCTCCCTGGCGGTCACCATCGGCACCCTGGCGTTGTTCCGCGGCCTGGCCCTGGTCATCATCGGCGACAACGCCGTGGCCAACTTCCCCAAGGCGCTGACCGCCTTCTTCACCTCCAAAATCGGCGGTACCGGCATCCCCACGGTGATGATCGGCGTCGTGGTGGTGATGGTCTTCTTCGGCGTGCTGCTGCACTTCACACCGTTCGGACGCGGCCTCTATGCGATGGGCTACAGCAAGGAAGCCGCCAGCTTCGTCGGGATCAACGTCGCCCGCAGCAAGTTCTGGCTCTACGTCGGGTCCGGCGCCGTTTCGGCTCTCGCCGGCATCTACTGGACGCTGCGCTACACAAGCGCCCGCAGCGACAACGCCTCCGGCCTGGAACTGGCCGTCATCGCCGCCGTCCTGCTCGGCGGCGTGTCGATCTTCGGCGGCAAGGGCTCCATCCCCGGCGTCATCGCCGGCGTCCTGCTGATCGGCACGCTCAACTACGCCCTCCGCCTGGCCCGGGTGTCCGACGTCGTCCTCATCACGGTGACCGGACTGCTGCTGATCCTCTCAGTGGTGGCGCCGAGCATCGGCTCCGCCATCAGGCAATGGCGGCACACCCGCCGCGTCCGCCGAAGTTTCACCCGCAAGGCCACCTGAAATCTGCACACCACAACAAACCGCGCCCGCCTGGGACCGGCTGTACCGACCGCACGAAGGAAAAGGGAAGAACAATGATGTTGAACCGCAAGAACAAGGGCCGGACCGGCCGACTGGGAAGCATGGTGGTCATCACCGCCGTGGCCGCACTGGCGCTGACAGCCTGCAACAGCGGCTCTGCATCCTCGACCGACACCAGCAGCCCCTCGGCAGGGGGCGGGGACCAGAAGATCACCTTCATCCCCAAGCAGCTGAACAACCCGTACACGGACGTTGTTCTGGGCGGCGGCAAGAAGGGCGCCACTGAGGCAGGATTCGCCTCCTCGCAGGTCGTCGGACCGCTGGAAGCCTCCGCCTCCAGCCAGGTTTCGTTCATCAACGCCGAGACTCAGGCCGGCACGAACGTCATCGCGATTGCCGCCAATGACCCCGACGCCGTCTGCACCGCCCTCGGCGAAGCCCGTTCCGCCGGCGCCAAGATCGTCGCGTTCGACTCGGATACCAATCCCGACTGCCGCGACATCTTCATCAGCCAGGTCGTCGCCAAGGACGTTGCCTTGATCCAGACCAAGCTGATTTCCGAGCAGATCGGCGGCAGCGGCGAGATCGCCATCCTGTCCGCCACCGCCAACGCCACCAACCAGAACGAGTGGATCAAGTACATGGAGGAGGAGCTCGCCTCCAACCCCGCGTACAAGGACATCAAGCTTGTGGCCAAGGTCTACGGCGATGACAACGACACCAAGTCCTTCCAGGAAGCCCAGGGCCTCATGCAGGCCCACCCGAACCTGAAGGGCATCATCTCGCCCACCACAGTGGGCATCGCCGCCACCGCCCGGTACCTCTCAACGTCCGCCTACAAGGGCAAGGTTGCCCTGACCGGGCTCGGACTGCCGAATGAAATGCGGCCCTTCGTGAAGGACGGCACCGTCAAGGAGTTCGCCCTCTGGGATCCGGCACAGCTCGGCTACGTGGCGGCGTTCGCCGGCAAGGCCCTCAAGGACGGCAAGATCACCGGCGCCGAAGGGGATACCTTCACCGCCGGCGAACTGGGCGAACGCAAGGTCGAAAAGGGCGGCCTGGTGATCGTCGGCCCGCCGACGGTCTTCAACGCCGAGAACATCGACAAGTACAACTTCTGATCCGTTCCTGACCCATCCCGAGCGGCCGGGCGGGCCGCCGACAGCCCGCCCGGCACCTCACCACTTCACTCCGTTCCACTTCACCGGTGCCGCAGCACCGGGCCCACGGCGTCAACTCCACAGCCGTGCCCGGAAACCACGTTCCGGAGCCCCAGATCCCCCTTTTCATGCCGGAAGGCCCCCACATGAACCAGAAACAACCGGCAGACCGGCTGCTGCAACCGCACCGGCGCCGCCCCACCCGCATCGGGCTGGTCTCCGGCGGTCTCGGCGCCTACTGGCCCCAGTTCCCGGAGCTGCTGCCGCAGCTGCGGGAGTCCGTCCGGTACGTCACCGGCCGCTTCCAGGAGCTCGACGCCGACGTCGTCGACACCGGCTTCATCTCCGACGCGCAGGAGGCCGCCGCGGCCGGCGAAAAGCTCCGCGTCGCCGACTGCGACCTCATCGTCATCTTCCTCACCACGTACCTGACATCCTCCATGGTCCTGCCCATCGCCCAGCGCGCGAAGACCCCCGTCCTGGTGATCGACCTGCAGCCAACCGAAGCGATGGACCACGCCAACTTTGACACCGGCAAGTGGCTGGCCTACTGCGGCCAGTGCCCGGTGCCGGAGGTCGCCAACGTCTTCCGCCGGGCCGGGATCGACTTCCGCTCAGTCTCGGGGCACCTTAAGCAGGAGTCCGCCTGGGAGCGGATCACCGCGTGGGTCCACGCCGCCGGCGTCCGCGCCCGGCTCCGCAATGCCCGGCACGGGCTCATGGGCCACCTCTATCCGGGCATGCTGGATGTCGCCACCGACCTCACCACCGTGTCCACCACCTTCGGCTCCCACGTGGAGGTGCTCGAATTCGATGACCTCCGCGAACGGGTCAACGCCGTCACGGAGGCGGAGGTGACCGAACGGCTCGGGCTCGCCCGCGAACTTTTCGTTGTGGATGACTCCGTGAACGACGACGACTTCGCGTGGGGCGCCAAGGTGTCCGTCGGCCTGGACCGCCTTGTGGAGGACTTTGACCTGGACTCCGTGGCCTACTATCACCGCGGACTGGCCGGCGAACAGCACGAACGGCTCGGCGCCGGGATGATCCTGGGCTCCTCCATCCTGACGGCCCGGGGCATCCCGATGGCCGGCGAGTTCGAGCTGCGGACCTCCATCGCCATGCTGGCGGCCCAGGCGATCGGCGCCGGGGGATCATTTACCGAGATCCAGGCCCTGAACTTCCTCGACAACGTGGTCGAAATGGGACACGACGGCCCGGCCCACCTGGCCGTGTCCGCCCAGGACCCGCTCCTGCGCGGACTCGGCATCTACCACGGCAAACGCGGCTGGGGCGTCTCGGTCGAATTCGATGTTCGCCACGGCCCCGTCACGACCTTCGGCCTCGGCCAGGACCCGGACGGAAGCTACGTGTTCGTCACCTCCGAGGGCGAGGTGGTTCCCGGCCCGCTCCTGCAGATCGGCAACACGACCTCCCGGGTGGACTTCGGCGGGGACCCCGGGCTCTGGGTGGACGTCTGGAGCCAGACCGGAATCGGCCACCACTGGGCCCTGTGCGTCGGCCACCGCGCCGCCGACATCAAGGCCGCCGCATCCCTGCTGGGCATCGAACACCGCCACGTGGTGCTCTCATGAGCACGCAACGCGTCTGCTTCCAGCTCCAGGTCAAGCCCGCGCTGATCGGGGAATACACCCGCCGGCACGCCGCCGTCTGGCCGGAGATGCTCCGGGCCCTGAAGGCCTCGGGCTGGAACAACTACTCACTCTTCCTCCGGCCCGACGGGCTACTTATCGGCTACTTCGAAACGGACAGCCTGACCGAAGCCCAGGCCCGGATGGCAGCCACTGACGTCAACGCCCACTGGCAGGCCGACATGGCCGGCTTCTTCGACGACCTCGCCGGAGCGCCGGACCAAGGCTTCCTCCAGCTCACCGAAATCTTCAATCTCGAGGACCAGTTGTCCGCAGCAAACGCCGCCGGGGACAACCACCAACCGCAGAAGGAACAACCATGAACACCACAGAAACGGCCCTGGGCCGCCTCGGGGAACTCGCCATCGAGGTCCCGTCCTGGGCCTACGGCAACTCCGGCACCCGCTTCAAGGTGTTCGGCACTCCCGGCACCCCGCGCACGGTCCACGAGAAGCTGGCCGACGCCGCGAAGGTCCACGAACTCACCGGACTCGCGCCCACCGTGGCGCTGCACATCCCCTGGGACAAGGTGGATGATTACGCGGCCCTGAAGGAGTTCGCGGCGGAGCTCGGCGTGGGACTCGGCACCATCAACTCCAACACCTTCCAGGACGACGAGTACAAGTTTGGTTCCCTGACCTCCTCGAACCCTGCGGTGCGCCGCCGCGCGATCGACCACCACCTCGAGTGCCTGGAGATCATGAACGCCACGGGCTCGCGGGATCTGAAGATCTGGCTCGCGGACGGCACCAACTACCCGGGCCAGGACGACATGCGCGGCCGGCAGGACCGCCTGGCCGAGTCGCTGCAGGAAATCTACGCGGCCCTGGGCGACGAGCAGCGCCTGGTGCTGGAGTACAAGTTCTTCGAGCCGGCTTTCTACCACACCGACGTTCCGGACTGGGGTACTTCCTACGCCCAGACCCTGGCCCTGGGCGAGAAAGCCTTTGTCTGCCTCGACACCGGCCACCACGCCCCCGGCACCAACATCGAGTTCATCGTCATGCAGCTGCTGCGCCTGGGCAAGCTCGGCTCCTTCGACTTCAACTCCCGCTTCTACGCTGACGATGACCTGATCGTCGGTGCGGCGGATCCCTTCCAGCTCTTCCGCATCATGCACGAGGTCATCCGCGGCGGCGGGTTCGGTAAGTCCCCAGGAGAGAACTCAGCCGTCGCCCTCATGCTGGACCAGTGCCACAACCTGGAGGAAAAGATCCCTGGCCAGATCCGGTCCGTGCTCAATGTCCAGGAAATGACCGCCCGCGCCCTGCTGATCGACACCGATGCGCTGGCCGAGGCCCAGCGCAGCGGCGACGTCCTGGCCGCCAACGGCATCTTCAACGATGCCTTTTACACCGATGTCCGCCCCGCGCTGGCGCAGTGGCGTGAATCCCGCGGCCTGCCCGCGGACCCGATGGCCGCCTTCAAGGCCAGCGGTTACCAGAAGAAGATCAACGAGGACCGCGTCGGCGGCCACCAGGCCGGATGGGGCGCTTAAGAGTTATGACTGAGAACAAGACTGTCGAAGAACTGATCTCCCGTTCGAACCGCCTCGGCGCGGACAAGCGGAACACCAACTTCGCCGGCGGCAACACCTCCGCCAAGGGCACCGAAAAGGACCCCGTGACCGGCGAGGACGTCGAGCTCCTGTGGGTCAAGGGCTCCGGCGGGGATCTGGGCACGCTGAAGGCCGAGGGCCTTGCCGTGCTGCGGCTGGACCGGCTGCAGGCGCTCAAGAACGTTTACCCCGGCGTCGAGCGTGAAGACGACGTGGTGGCCGCGTTCGATTACTGCCTGCACGGCAAGGGCGGCGCCGCCCCCTCGATCGACACCGCCATGCACGGCCTGGTCGACGCCGCCCACGTGGACCACCTGCACCCGGACTCCGGGATCGCCATCGCCACGGCCGCCGACGGCGAGGCCCTGACCAAGGAGATCTTCGGCGAGAAAGTGGCGTGGGTGCCGTGGCGGCGCCCCGGCTTCCAGCTCGGCCTGGACATCGCCGCGATCAAGGACGCCAACCCGCAGGCCGTCGGAACCATCCTGGGCGGCCACGGCATCACCGCCTGGGGCGCCACCAGCGAGGAAGCCGAAGCCAACTCGCTGTGGATCATTGAGCAGGCCGAGCAGTACATCAAGGACCACGGCAAGAACGAACCGTTCGGTCCCAAGCTGCCTGGCTACGCCGCCCTCCCGGAAACCGAGCGCCGCGCGAAGGCCGCCGCCCTGGCCCCCGTGATCCGCGGACTCGCCTCCACCGACAAGCCGCAACTGGGGCACTTCAGCGACGACCCCGCCGTCCTGGCGTTCCTCGAAGCCGCCGAACACCCGCGGCTCGGGGCCCTGGGCACGTCCTGCCCGGACCACTTCCTGCGCACCAAGGTCAAGCCGCTGGTCCTGGACCTGCCCGCCGACGCCCCGGTTGAAGACTCTGTGGCCCGGCTGAAGGAACTCCACGCCGCCTACCGCGAGGACTACCAGGGGTATTACGACCGGCACGCGACCCCGGACAGCCCCGCCCTGCGCGGCGCGGACCCGGCGATTGTGCTGGTGCCCGGCGTGGGCATGTTCTCCTTCGGCGCGAACAAGCAGACCGCCCGGGTGGCGGGGGAGTTCTACCTCAACGCCATCAACGTCATGCGCGGCGCCGAAGCCGTCTCCACCTATGCCCCGATCGAGGAAGCCGAGAAGTTCCGGATCGAATACTGGGCCCTGGAGGAAGCCAAACTGGCCCGGATGCCCAAGCCGAAATCCCATGTTGGCCGGATCGCACTGGTGACCGGGGCGGCGTCGGGCATCGGCAAGGCGATCGCCACCCGCTTCGCCGCCGACGGCGCGTGCGTGGTCATCGCTGACCTGAACCTGGACAACGCCCGGGCCGTGGCCGCGGAACTCGGCGGCGCCGACGTCGCCATCGGGGTCCAGGCCGACGTCACCGACGAAGCCCAGATCGCCGCCGCCATCCAGGAAGCCGTCCTGGCCTTCGGCGGACTGGACCTGGTGGTCAACAACGCGGGGCTCTCCATCTCCAAGCCGCTGCTGGAAACCACGGAAAAGGACTGGGACCTCCAGCACAACGTCATGGCCAAGGGCTCGTTCCTGGTGGCCAAGGCGACCGCGCAGGTGATGATCGGCCAGGAGATGGGCGGGGACATCATCTACATCTCCTCCAAGAACTCCGTGTTCGCCGGCCCGAACAACATCGCCTACTCCGCCACCAAGGCAGACCAGGCCCACCAGGTCAGGCTCCTCGCCGCGGAACTGGGCGAGTACGGGATCCGGGTCAACGGCATCAACCCCGACGGCGTGGTCCGAGGCTCCGGGATCTTCGCCGGCGGCTGGGGCGCCAAGCGCGCCGCCGTCTACGGCGTGCAGGAAGAGGAACTGGGCAAGTACTACGCCCAGCGCACCCTGCTCAAGCGCGAAGTGCTGCCCGAAAACGTGGCCAACGCCGCCGCCGTGCTCACCGGCAGCGAGCTCTCCCACACCACGGGGCTCCACATCCCCGTGGACGCCGGCGTGGCCGCGGCCTTCCTGCGATGAGCCTTCCTGCGATGAACGCGGTGCCACCAGCGGATACCGACGGCGGCCGGTTTGCCGGCAGTTCCTTTGTCGCTATCGACATCGGTGCGTCCTCGGGCCGGGTCATCCTGGGCCGGGTCGCGGGCAGCCCCGGTGGGGCGAGGGCCGAGCTGGAGACCGTGCACCGGTTCCCCAACGGGGTCAAGGAGCTCGACGGCGGCCTCCGCTGGGACTTCGACGCGCTGTTCGCCGAGGTCCTCGCGGGGCTCGCGGCCGCCGCCACGGCGGCCGCGGCCCGCGGCGAGAGCATCGCCAGCATCGGGATCGACACCTGGGCCGTGGACTACGGGCTGGTCAACGACGCCGGTGAACTGGTCGCGGCGCCGTTCAGCTACCGCGACGACCGGTCCCGTGCCGCCATCTCCCGGGTCCACGAAAAACTCGATCCGGCCCGGCTCTACGCCACCACCGGGCTGCAGTTTCTGCCGTTCAACACGATCTACCAGCTCGCCACGGAGCCGGCGCTGGAGGGGCTGCAGGCGCTGCTCATCCCGGACCTCATCGGGTTCCTGCTCACCGGCCAGCGCCGCACTGAGGCCACCAACGCCTCCACCACCGGGCTCTTCGACGCCGTCGCGGGGGAGTGGGCCACGGAGTTCCTGGCCGCCCTAGGCCTGCCGGCGGGACTGTTCCCGCCGCTGGTCCAGCCCGGGGAGACCGTCGGCACCCTGCTGCCGGAGATCGCGGAACGGACTGGCCTGCCCGAAAGCACCGCTGTGGTGGCCGTGGGCTCGCACGACACGGCCTCCGCCGTCGCCGCCGTGCCCGCGGACCGCCGCGATTTCGCCTACGTCTCCTCCGGCACGTGGTCTCTGGTCGGCGTCGAACTGTCCCACCCGGTCCTGACCGAGGCCAGCCGGACCGCGAACTTCACCAACGAACGCGGCGTGGACGGCACCATCCGCTACCTGCGCAACGTCGGCGGCCTCTGGCTGCTCAGCGAATGCCAGCGCACCTGGGCCGCCGAAGGCTACCGGCCCGGGCTCGAGGAACTGCTCGACGCGGCAGCGACTCTTCCGCCCGGCGGACCGGTCATCAACGCCGACGACCCCTGTTTCATCGCTCCGGACAACATGCCCGAACGGATCCGGGGCGCGGTCCGGAACACCGGCGCTGTCTTGCCGGAGCATCCCGCGCACATCGTGCGGTGCATCCTGGACAGCCTTGCCGCCGGCTACGCCCGGACCATCGCCGACGCCGAACGGCTCGCGGACGTCCGGGCCGGCGTCGTGCACATTGTGGGCGGCGGATCCCAGAACCGGCTCCTGTGCCAGCTCACCGCCGACGCCACCGGCAAACGCGTGATCGCCGGACCCGTGGAAGCCACGGCCCTGGGCAACGTCCTGGTCCAGGCCCGCGCCGCCGGCGTGCTCAGCGGCGGGCTGGGGGAGCTGCGCGCCGTGGTGCGTGCCTCCCAGCACCCGGCGGAGTACGTGCCCTCAGCCCGGGCCGCACACCAGAGTGTCGTCCCCAGCGGAGGTGCCCAGTGAGGATCGCGCTTTTCGCCACGTGCATCGTTGACGCCATGTACCCGGCCACGGCCCGCGCCACGGTGTCCATCCTGGAACGCCTCGGCCACGAGGTCATCTTTCCGGCCGGCCAGGCCTGCTGCGGGCAGATGCACGTCAACAGCGGCTACCTCAAGGAAGCGCTGCCCGTCGTCGCCAACCATGTGAAGGCCTTCGAAGAAGATGAGTACGACGTCGCCGTCGCACCTTCCGGTTCGTGTGTCGCCTCGGTGAAGCACCAGCACCCCATGGTCGCCCGCCGCTGCGGGGACGCCGGGCTGGAAGCCCGGGCCGCCGCCGTCGGAGTCAAAACCTACGAGCTCTCCCAGCTCCTGGTGGATGTCCTGGGCGTCACCGACGCAGCGGCGCAGCTGGGCTCGTACTTCCCGCACCGGATCACCTACCACCCCAGCTGCCACGGCATGCGCCTGCTCCGGCTCGGCGACCGCCAACTGGACCTGTTGCGCTCGGTCGGCGGCATCGAACTGGCCGAACTGCCCGAGGCCGACCAGTGCTGCGGCTTCGGCGGCACCTTCTCGATGAAGAACGCGGACGTCTCCTCGGCGATGCTGGCGGACAAGACCGCCAACATCTGCGGCACGGGCGCGGAACTTTGCGCCGGCGGCGACGCGTCCTGTCTGATGCACATCGGCGGCGGACTGTCCCGGCAGGGCAGCGGCGTCACCACGATGCACTTCGCCGAGATCCTGGCCAGCACCCTCGAGAATCCCGCCGCCGTCTCCGGCGACGTCCGCCTCACCACCGGAAGGACCGCACGATGAGCGGCACATTCCTGGGGATGCCGTCCCTGCCGGTCTTCGGCATCGGCAACCTGCACGAACACGAGCCCTTCCCGAAAGCCGCCCGCCGCGAACTCGGCAACACCCAGCTGCGGGCCAACCTCGGCCACGCCACCCGGACCATCCGGGACAAGCGGCTGGCCGTCGTGTCCGAACTCCCCGACTGGGAGGAGCTGCGCGAGGCGGGCCGGGCGATCAAGGAATCCGTCATGGCCCGGCTGCCGGAACTGCTCGAAGAGTTCGAGGCGAACTTCACCGCAAGAGGCGGGACCATCCACTGGGCCCGCGACGCCGGCGAAGCCAACAGCATTGTCGCCGCCCTCATCCGGGACCAGGGCGCCGACGAGGTGGTCAAGGTCAAGTCCATGGCCACGCAGGAAATCGGCCTCAACGAATACCTCGAAGAACAGGGCATCGCGGCTTACGAGACCGACCTCGCCGAGCTCATCGTCCAGCTGGACCACGACAAGCCCAGCCACATCCTGGTCCCGGCCATCCACAAGAACCGCAGCCAGGTCCGGGACATCTTCCTGCGCGAAATGGAGGGGGTGGATCCCGAGCTCACCAACGAGCCGGCCCGCCTCGCCGCGGCCGCCCGGGCACACCTGCGGCGCAAGTTCCTCAGCGCCAAGGTGGCCGTGTCCGGCGCGAACTTCGCCCTCGCAGACTCCGGGACCCTCGCCGTCGTCGAATCCGAAGGCAACGGGCGCATGTGCTTGACGCTGCCAGAAACGCTCATCACCGTCATGGGCGTCGAAAAGCTGCTGCCGGGCTGGGAGGACCTCGAAGTGTTCATGCAGCTGCTCCCGCGGTCCTCAACGGGCGAGCGGATGAACCCCTACACCTCGCTGTGGACCGGCGTCACGCCCGATGACGGGCCGCAGAACGTCCATCTGGTCCTGCTGGATAACGGGCGCAGCGCCGCCCTGGCCGACGAAATGGGCCGCTCCGCGCTGCACTGCATCCGCTGCAGCGCCTGCATGAACGTGTGCCCCGTCTACGAACGCACCGGCGGGCACGCCTACGGATCCACCTACCCGGGCCCGATCGGCGCGATCCTG
Source organism: Arthrobacter sp. P1_B9 (assembly GCF_056406495.1). NCBI lineage: Bacteria > Bacillati > Actinomycetota > Actinomycetes > Micrococcales > Micrococcaceae > Arthrobacter > Arthrobacter sp. P1_B9. The sequence goes on along the minus strand of NZ_JBFUAA010000005.1, from coordinate 115,642 downwards.
TCGCCGCTGCTGACCGGGATCACGGCCGAGGAGAACAACTCCCTGCCCTACGCCTCGTCCCTGTGCGGCGCCTGCTACGACGCCTGCCCGGTGAAGATCAACATCCCGGACATCCTGGTGCACCTGCGCGGCGAGGACGTGGACAGCAAACGCGGCAAGCGCGGGAAGCGTGGGAGGGAGCGCCTGCCGAGCCAGATGGACCTGGGGATGAAGGCGGCCTCCTGGGCACTGTCCTCCGGAAAGAATCTCGGCCTCGTGGAGAAGGCGCTCCCGCTGGGCCGGATCGCCGCCGGCCCGGACCGGAAAATCACCAAACTGCCCGGCATCGCCGCCGGCTGGACCCAAAGCCGGGACATCCCCGCACCGCCCGCACAGTCCTTCCGGCAGTGGTGGGACAAGGAACACCGCGCCGCCGGACCCGGTGCAGGGGCAGCCCCGGCTGCCGGCACCGACGCCCCCGGGCCGAAGTCCCCTGGCCCGGGATCAGCCGGAACAGAGGAGAACCCGTGAACGCACGCGCAGAAATACTCGACCGGATCCGCTCCGCCCTTCGGGACGCCCCGGCGATACCGGAGGTGCCCCGCGACTACCGGCGCTCCTCCGGGCTGGGCGGAGAAGAGCTCATCGAGCTGCTGACGGACCGGCTCCTCGACTACAAGGCGAATGTCTTCATCGAGGAAGCCGCCGCGGTGCCACAGCGGCTCGCCGCGCTCCTCGAGGGCACCGGCCGCTACGCTGTGCCACACGGTCTGGACCAGGCGCTGTTCTCGGAGGCGGACGCTCACGACGGCGGCTCCGGCCGCCGCGTCACGGACGCCCCCGGGCAGCGGCTCAGCGTCGAGGAGCTCGACGGGATTGACGCCGTCGTCACCGGCAGCGCCGTCGCCGTCGCCGAAACCGGCACCATCATCCTCGATGCCGCACCGGACCAGGGGCGCCGGGTCATCAGCCTCGTCCCGGACCGGCACATCTGCATCGTCCGGGCCGGGGACATTACCGCCATCCTGCCGGAGGCCCTCCGCCGGCTCGACGGCACCCGCCCGCAGACCTGGATCAGCGGCCCCAGCGCCACCAGCGACATCGAACTCGAACGCGTCGAAGGCGTCCACGGCCCGCGGACCCTGGACGTCGTGATCGTTCGCGGGTAGGCGGGAGACCGGGGCCCGCTTCCCTGCCACCGCAAGGGAAGCGGGGCCTCCTGGTTTGCGGTGATGGCCCCGGAAAGTCGTTTGCCCCGATCACTCAGAGGAAACTCATGGTCTTCTCAGCAGGGAGTTGAACCATGGAAGCATGTACCTAGTCGACCCCAGAGCCTATGCGCATCGCCTAATGCACCCTGGCGCCTGGTTCCGCGCGACAATCCGCCGGCACGTCCCCGCAAGCGACCACGCCCGCGACCAGCAGCCCACGCACTCCAGGTTCGACTATCTGGAGGCTGGCCTCACGGGAACACTGAGCACGGCCCATTCACGGCGCAGGGCCAAGGAACTCGAGCAGGCATTCCGGAACGGCGATGTTTCCTACGAGGACGCGTGCCTGGAGATGGAGCACCTCGAGGGGGAGCTGTGAACGGCTGGCAGCGCTCGACGGAACCCTACAACCTCTACGTCATCTGGCGCGCTCAGAACTGGGTCCTGCAGAACTTGCGACGACTAGTCGGTTTTGGCTTCGGCTGCCGGTGCCTGCGTTCTAGGAGCAGGTGTTGAGGAAACCTGTGGCGCCAGGGCGGGCATGGAAGGTCACCGTGCGGCCGGCGTCATCGCGGAAGATGGCCTTCGGGCCGGTCACGGTGATGGCGCCGGGCTGGTAGGGGTTTTTCCAGCCTTCAGGCGGGTTGCCGTGGCCGTCGTCCAGCGCCTCGTCTGCGACGAAATAGGTGCCCTGCACGAGCGCTTCATGGATGCCGCAGTGTGTGTAGAGACTGTACGGCGAGCCTGAGGCGGCCATCGTTGTTGGCTTGGCCGGGGTACCGCTTGCCGGATCCCCCTGCATCGCGCACCCGCACAGCAGCGCCAACCCTGCAGCGGCTGCGAGGCCTAAGTGGTATCGAGCTGTCATGCCCCAAGGCTCTAGGGCGCTGCCTCAATGGTCAAGAGCCAGGCAGGCCTGCCGGCAGGCAAAAGACAGCGGGGAAGGGGGCGAAATGGGCTGGGCGTAGGGTGGATGTTGGACGAAAGGAGCACTTCATGAAGAAAATCCTCATGGTACTGACCAGCGTTTCCGAGATCGGCGATACCGGAGAGAAGACCGGCTACAACGTGGCCGAGGCTGCACATCCCTGGAAGGTCTTCAAGGATTCCGGGCATTTCGTCGACTTCGCGTCCATCCAGGGCGGCCAGCCTCCGCGCGACGAGGTGGACTCAGAAGATCCCATCCAGGTCGCCTTCACGGAGGACGAGACCACGCGCGCCGGCCTCTACAACACTGCCCGCGTCGACGTCGTTGATCCCGACCAGTACGACGCCGTCTACCTCGTGGGCGGCCACGGCACGATGTGGGACTTCCCGGACAGCGAAGGCTTGCAGAACCTGGTGGCCAGCGTCTACAACGCCGGCGGCTTGGTCGGCGCGGTCTGCCACGGACCGGCCGGCCTGCTGAACGTGGAATTGAAGAACGGGCTTCGCCTCGTCGAGGGCCGGAAGGTGGCCGCCTTCACCAACGACGAAGAGGTCGCCGCAGGGAAGGACAAGGTCATCCCGTTCTTCTTGGCCGACCGGCTTGAGGAACAAGGCGCCACCCACGTCTCCGCTGACGTCTTCGAGGAGAAGGTCGTGGTTGACGACCGGCTGGTGACCGGCCAGAACCCGGCCTCGGCCGCCGGCGTGGCCAAGGAGATGGAGAAGCTCTTCGCCGCGGTCATCCACCAGGAAAAAGCCGAGGAACAGCACGACGCGGAGGCCCTGCGCGCCGAGAAGGACGCCGAGAAAGACGCCAAGAAGGCTGCCGCGGAAGCGGAGCACTAGCACCCACAGCGCACTGAAACTGGCGGCCACCCCGGCAACGGAGTGGCCGCCTCCGCTCTGCGGCAATCGCGAACACAAAACAAGGATCAGTAGCCGTACTTGTTGACCACGACCTGCACAATGTTGGTGTCGTCGTCCCGACCGTAGTCAGTGATCGTGATGCGTACGTTCCATCCGTCGATGACGCCAATGCCCCGGCAGTCCAGTCCGCCTGCATTGATCCTCTGCTCCCGTACGCATGGCTTGTACTCCTGTGGCGTCAAACCCACCTGCTGAACGTACCGCTTCAGGTCACCCTCCCGGTACTTCCGGTGAGTGTCCCAACGGTATGCGTACTGGGAGCAAGGTCCATCGAGCGGGATGCACAGCGCACTGCCCACCGGCTCCTGCGTTCTTAAGGGTTCCCATCCCGGCTCTGGCTGGAGGCGGTCGGCAATCGTCTTGAGCTCAGCGACAATCTGATCGCTCTTCCACGATGACCAGAGGAAGAAAGCGGTGACAAAGGCAACCGTTACTGCCAGCACACCGAGCCATATTTTGCGGCCCGTGCTCTTTCTCGTCCCGCTCCCCACGGCGTACCTCTCTGGTTGTGAGACCCGCAGCGCCTACGGACTTAACTGGCGCGGCGGTAACGGATGTGGGTGGCCAGCGGTGAGTGGAGCACCTCGGCGGGCTCGAAGCCGAAGGATTCAACCCCGTCGAAAATACGTTCGCCCGAACCGAGCAGGACCGGTGCGATGTCGAGGGTGAGCTCGTCGATCACGCCGGCGATCAGCGCCTGCCGGACGGTCGAGGCCCCACCGGCGATGTCCACGCCCTTGTCCCCGGCGGCCTGGCAGGCTGCGGAGTAGGCCGCGTCGAAGCCCTCGGTGACGAAGTGGAAGGTCGTCCCGCCGTCCATCTGGATCGGGTCGTGTCCGTGATGAGTCAGCACGAACACCGGCGCGTGGTACGGCGGTTCGGCTCCCCACCACCCGGCCCAGTCCTCATCCCAGTCCCCGCGGACCGGGCCGAACATGTTCCGACCCATCACATACGCACCCCGTGGGCGCATAAGCCACTCGTTCGCGACCTTGTCGGCATCGTTGGCCCGCGGGTCGCCGATGTGCCAGCCGTGCAGCTCCAGCCCCCGCTTGCCCAGGGGGTTCTCGCGGCTCTGGTCCGGCCCGGCGACGAAGCCGTCCAGCGAGATCGACATGTGGCAGGTGGTGTCAGACATCGCGAACCTCCAGAGTGATTGCGGCTTGCATGCGGTCGTGGGGATTCTGGGGATCGTAGCAGGTGATGGCATCCTCGACCACCGTCTCCGGCGGCTGGTCGCCGGCGGTCGCCTCACTCAGGGCGCAGGCGCCGGATTGTGGGTGCGGCGTTTCCGCGGGACCCTTTCCGGGCAAAGCGAAGGGCCCCTGCTTTCCTTGTAAACAAAGGAAAGCAGGGGCCTCGCTATTTCGCGGTGACGGTGGGATTTGAAACCTCTCCCTTGTCAGCGCTGGCAAGGAAAACCTCTAGAATTCGCAGAAATCCATCACCTCACATAACGGCACTTCACGGTGGATGTGGGCAAAAATGTTGGCGGCAGCAACGACAGGGACCGATCATCTGCCCTGTCATGGGCCTAGTCAGGCGCAGCGCCCGGCTTGTTCCTCCGGCTTGCTCGAGTCCCAATGCGTGGGCGGGCCCGACGATCCTCGATTGCGGAAGTTGGGGTAGCCTCCTGATTCATCGCCTTAATCCCTTCGACGTATTCCGGGGAGAACCGAATCTCGGTACCAAAGCGATGGGAAGGCCACCCTTGTTCTTTCTTCAACCGGTACGCAGTACTCCGGCTTATCTGGAACAAAGCGGCAACTTCCGCAAGCTTCAGAAATCGGTTCGGATCATCCTCGCGGGGCGTCTCTGTCATGGCCTCGATCCTAACCACCTAGATGGCAGGTACAGCCGCACCCGGGGGCCGGCATGAACTCATAGTCGGGCTCTAGATCCTCGAATGGCGAGCGGACAGGAACCGCCAGCACCTCATCGAGCATCCTGCCCACCGCTTCAGCATCAATCTTCACCACACCGGCACCATAGTGCGGGGCAATGACATCTTCGGAACTTCCGCCACAATTCCCACGCCATCATCTCGCTGCTGATCGGCTGGTGCTCTTGGCCACATGCCAGCCTTATAGGCGTCTCGGCCCGCAAATTTTGGGTCGACGCCAACGAGTTGTGACACCCGTCATCCCGATGGCCGCATAGAAGTAATTGAAGGCTAGACCGCCTCAGTCGCGGCTTCCCACATGCCGTGGGAAGCATCAGCGACATTTCAACGAGGCCTCCGATCAGGAAGCCGACTACTAGTGAAAGGTTGAATATGGACCCCATATTCTTCATCTGCTGTTTGCCCGTGGCCATCCTCATCCTCGTGGATGACAGGGCCCACACACGCGCCATAAGCTTCATCCAAGCGTGGAAGAAATCCAACGAGAAGTAGCACGAGGAGGGCGGGAGTACACCTCCCGCCCTCACCTTTGCTTCCTGGACGCGGTATGGAAGGTGCAACCAACCGCCAAACTGTTTAGTCTTTTCGTCATGAGCACGGGCGGGGGGAAACGTTGCAAAGCCCAGAGTCCCGCCATCCAGAGTGGGAACTGATGTACCGAAAGGGCCTTACCGTAAAGCGCACCGCGGACCTGTGTCACGCCGTTCCCCAGACGGTCAGCAGGCACATCCGCGTACAACGTGCGAGGTACCCCGACATGGTTGCCGAACACGCGGCCAACCGTCCCTCGGACAAGTCCCGCCCGGCAGGCCCGCGCTGGCTGGCAAACGTCGACGCCCTTTCACTTTTCACAAGACATACGGCAGGTATCCGACGTCCAGTGACCCGTATTCCTCCAACCGGAAGCTGGCGCAGTGGCTCTCGCTCCAACGTCGTGAGGACCGCGCTGGCAGCCTGCCTGACCATCGGCGCAACCTGCTGTCGGTGCTGCCCGACTGGACCAAAAACCAGCGGGAAACGATAGGGGCGGCCCGCTGGCGGGCGAGGCTCGATGAACTCCGGGCCTTCCAAGCATCTGAGGGCCGATGGCCGCGGTTCCGCGGCTCTGTGAATGAGGCCGAGCGCGTGCTGGGTGTTTGGTTGCATGCGCAGCGGCAGAGATTCGGCAGGGGGTACCTGGCCGAGGATGAAAACCGGCTCTTGGATTCCAATGTTCCTGGCTGGAATGCTTGCCACTGCCGTCGCCAACGACGGGGTCAAACCAGGCAGGCCACGAGCGGAAGTGACCGTCCACCCCGCCTAGTCGAATTAGGCGCCAGCCCCGTCTATGAATCTGAAACCATTCTTCTCCAAGATCGGCCGAATCCTTCGCGCCTCCTCCTTGGCTAGCAGCATCATCCGGTGCATCTCATCGACGACATCTCCAAGGGAGGCGCTGTGGCCAAGTATCCAAAACTCGCTCGTGCGCGGATCGATGCGTCGGAAATGGATGTCCAGAGAGCTATGGCCTTGGGCCCGGATCAAATCCGCTCCACCGATGGTACGGTCTGCAAAAACAGTGGAACCGAACAGGAGACGAGCATCGAGGCGCTGATCGATGTGTTCTAGAGAATTTCGCACCGTTCTTCCTCGAAGTGGCGAAGTGTCGTTGGCGCGCAGGACTTTGCGGAGCCTTTTCGCTCGGGCCTGAGCATGAGCTTTTAGCTTCGTCCACTGCTCTTCGCTCAGATGTGCCAAGTCCCGAGGTTTCGGCGGCTCGGTATCGATCCAGAGGAACTGATTAACGATTGCGGCAGCGGCAAGGATGCCTTGTCCTGCAGCAAAAATCTGGTCCATTGGCCCTCGGCCCTGGGCTCCGTCACCGAGGGCTTTGAGGGCCGCCCGATAGTTGTCGCAGTGCGTCTCCGCGGCCTCTGTCTGGTTCTCGATTTCGGTCAGATATTGATGAAAGTGCCAATCAGATATTTCTGTCATGTGCTAAACCTAATCATTGCCACCGGTTCCCCCGCACCCCGTCTCACGTTGAGAGTGCCGCCGCCCGCCACTGATAGGGCTAGTTAAGCTCCCAACTACCGACCTTCTCGATGCTTTGTAGCGCGTCCACGCACCCGAAGCCAGTAGCAGCGATCAAGCGGGCAGGAAGCCGTTTGCTCCACTGGATGGCGCGCAGTTCCTCGGGGCAGTGGCGGAATTCTTCGATGTCCCATTCGGAGTCTGTGACGCGGCGGATGTTCCCGGCGGGGATCCACGCCCAGCGTGCGTGGTCGCCGTCGCCGGCCCACGACACGAGGACGCAGGAGGGGTTCCAGCGTTCCGCAACGGCATAGACACCTATGGTTCCGCCGTCAGCCAGGGGCAGGGTTGCTATCACTTTGGGATAGTTCCCGTAGGTCCACGACTTAGTGTCTTCCGGCTGATGCCCCGGATCCGGCTTCAAGTACTCGTACATTTCGCCGTCGAGCGTGAACGCTGCCATGCGGTAAATATATCTGCCGCGGGTCAGCATCGCGCCTACCGCTTCAACATTTATCTTCACCACGGAAGGGACACTAGGCGGCAGCACTGACAGTCATGTCGGGGCCTCCCCTAGGAGGAGCGTTGCGGCCATGCCTGCGGCGATATTTCCGGACTGACTTGAGATCCACGCTGCGCATGTGGTCATAGGCGTTTCCCCTTTCTCGACATTACGGACTGAAAGAATCATCGAAATCCCGAGCGAGATCAGGTATAGCGCTACGGCTACAACACTCCCCCACGGCCCAAGGGGGTCTGTGAAAGATGTGACCATTGAACCACGATTTCCGGCCGAGAGTAACGCCAGGCCAGCGAAACGGATATGGCTACGCTAGGCTCCGACGTTATGAGTGAGACGCGACGATGGTTTGATTCCATCCAGGCCGAAATCGAAGAAGACTACGGAGATGCTCAGGCCACGCACAAAGAAGACATCCAGAGATCAGGGCATGAAGGCGAGTCCACCTGGGCAGATCTCTTGGCGAAGTGGCTACCACCTACATATGGCGTCGGCCTCAGAAAGTACATAATCGGGACCGACGATGGACCCAAGCCCTTCGAAACGGACATTGTTATCTTTGAGCCGGCCTACCCTGAACATTTGCGCTACAGGACGAAGGTGCACGCAGGCGGTATCGCCGCCGCCTTTTCTGTCAAACTGACGGCCAGAAAAAAGCACATAAATGAGATGGCCAAGTGGGCCGCTAACTTGTCTCGGCTCGGTCACCCCGATCAAACGACGGTCGAAGGGCAACTCCTACCAGGATTCCCTACTGGCTTCCTGGCCCACTCCCATGACTTAGGATCTGACCCAATTGGAACCCTGTCCGACGGCTTCGACGGAGCGTCGGAGGCCGCCTCTCATCCCCGCGAGCTCCTCGACTTGGTGTGTGTGGCCGACGCAGGGACACTCGCTTGCCGACGAACGCCCTGCCTCCCTATCAGTTCACTTTATCCGGCTCAGGCGGACTTCAGTATGTCGACTTACGTCAGGATGAACGACGACAAAGGCTACGGCGCCGTGGCGCACTTTATTGTTTCCCTCTACGGGCTCCTCGGACGCAACGATCCATCGTTGCGTAAGCTGGCGACCCAACTAGGACACGAGACGGAGACGGGTCAAGGGCGAGGCAAGACGACACAATGGGATCCCGCGGTCGTCTTCACCAGCGAATTTCTTGAACATAAGTCGGACCTACTATTCGACCACGGAAGCCCGCGTCATCTGTGAGCGGACGATATGTCGCTGAACTTGAAGAATTGACGCCCCGGTTCCTCGCGGTTGAACAGATTCCACTCGTGTGGGCGTTGCTAGGCTGGGGAGCTGAGAGGCTTCCAACTCGGGGGCAGCGGGCTTTGGAGAGTTGGCCCTGATGGCCTGGAGGAATAGGTCAGCCACGCGTATCTCAATACGGCACGACGGATGGAATCAGGCGGCATTACCGACGACGTGGCGACGTAAGAAACCCCGCCGGCATGGTTAGGAGGCGGTGTTTCCGCCTGGTGCCCTGCGAGTCGCAAGCGGGCCGAGGGCTTGTCATTGCAGGTCGCAACACCTAGCAAGTCTCGAGCGGCATGCTCTCGAATCAGGACACGCCCGGAGGGGGAGCCCCCCGACATCAGGGGCCCTTAATGAGAAATTGAGTTCATGGCCGCCAAGAAACTCCCACCATTGCCCGAACTCATGGAATTCTGCCAGCTTGTCAACGACTTGGACTCAAAACCAGACACTGACTTGGTGGTCCTTTCTATGGCGTATCTGGACACTGTGCTGGAAAAAGCGATCATCAGCGGGCTGATCAACACGAGTGGATCCGTTATCTATAGCCTCTTTGGTCATCGTGGGAGTGCCCTGTCCAGTCTCGCGTCCAAAATAGACGTGGCGGCAGCCCTCGGAGTCTTGTCGGATTCTGCGCGTGAAGACCTGCACGCGCTAAGAGAGATAAGAAATCTGTATGCACACGCATTTTCGACGCCCTCCTGGGACTCTCCCGACGTCAAGAAATTCATTGATAAGTTGAAGACCACGACAGCGGACATCTCGCAAGGTCCATTCAAAGGAGCGGACTTCAGCGTTTACGAGAATATTCAGGAAACGCAGTTGGACGATGGTTTCGGCGGAATTATCGATACATCAATACACGACCTGTTACTAGACCGAGACAACCAGGTTGGCTTCTACTGCAAATCAGTGGCGGGCCCTGAGATTAAGTCGCCTGAGAAGCGTCGCTATCTGGAGTGCTATTGGACCTGCATTCTTAGGCTCATGAACCAAGTCGTGAACCATTGGCCTTCATCTGTGGACTTTGCGGCGACGCAGCAAGCACCACAACTCGAATGATTTCCTCGACTGTTGCGCAATACCTATCGTATGGGTCAAATCGGCTTCCGTAGGAGAGTTCATCGTCAAGATCTACGTCCCATCCCAACACGAGCCTGATGGAATTTAGGGCGGCTGTTTGCAGTTCTTCCGTCGAGCTACCCAACAATCTGGCCTCCTTGGTTGTGTTTCCCGAAGTCATCGGGCTTGAAGCTGCCATCCCGCACAGCCGCCCAAAAGCCTGGCCTTCACCCCAGCCATAGCCGGCTTCCAGCGCCCGGTTGATGAGCGCTTTGGTGAGGATGCTGTCTCCGGACAGTAAAGTGAAGAATCCGCACGTCTACCTCAGCCAGGAGCAAGTGCATGCCCTGGCCGCTGCGAGCAAGTACCCGGCCTTGGTCCTGGTGCTGGCATACTGCGGCATCCGGTGAGGTGAAGCTACCGCGCTGAGGGTAAAGCACCTGGACATGCTGCGCCGCCGGCTGATGATCGAGGAGAACGCCGTTCAGGTTGGCTCCGTGATCGAGGTGGGCACTCCGAAGAATCATAAAAAGCGCACCGTGCCGTTCCCGCGGTTTCTGGGGGAGTGCCTGGCGCGGCAATGCGCGGGCAAGGGGCGGGATGATCTGGTGTTCCCTGGCGAGAGTGGGCACCATCTGCACTTGGCCCGGGTGCATGAGGACAATATGAGCTGGTTTGGCAGTGCCGTGAAGAGGACCGGCATTCCCCGGATCACGCCTCATGACCTTCGGCACTCTGCCGCGAGCTTCGCCGTGTCGGCTGGCGCGAATGTGAAGGTGGTCCAAAAGATGTTGGGTCACAGCTCGGCAGCGATGGCGCTGGATATTTACGGGGACCTGGACGCCGTTTCGGACGCGCTAGATCACGCTGTATGTCTGGCCAGTGTGGGCAAAATGTGGGCAAACCCCTAATTTGAGCAAAATAAAAGGCCCCGCTTCCCTTTGTTTACAAGGGGAGCAGGGCCTTTCTCATTCGCGGTGACGGTGGGATTTGAACCCACGTTGGCTTTTACACCAAACAACATTTCGAGTGTTGCACCTTCGGCCGCTCGGACACGTCACCAACCTGACTAGGGTACCGGAGCAAGGCGCCCATCCACAAAACGAGCCCCAACGGCCCCTGCCCGCCGACTCGCCCGGACACGGCACCCTTCCCCGCGAACAGCCCGGGCACTAGATTCGTAAGCACAATGACGACTTCTGAACAGCACGCCACGGCCACCGCCTATTGGACCGTCGGCCCGGAACAGGGCGAGCTCCGCAGCGAGGACCTGCCCGCCCCCGGCCCCGGGGAGGCGTTGGTCCGGACCCTGTATTCGGGCATCAGCAAGGGCACCGAGCTGGTGGTCCACCGCGCTAGTGTCCCGGAGTGCGTCGCCGGCGCCATGGCCGCCCCCAACCAGGAGGGGGACTTCCCGTACCCGGTGAAGTTCGGCTACCTCACCGTGGGCGTGGTCGAGGACGGACCGGAGGGCTGGGCCGGGAGGACCGTCTTCTGCCTCTATCCGCACCAGGACCGCTTCATCGTCCCGGTCGAAGCCCTCACCATGATCCCCGACGACGTCCCGGCCCGCCGCGCGGTGCTCACCGGCACCGTGGAAACCGCGATCAACGGCCTCTGGGAGGCCGGACCCCGTCTGGGCGACAGGGTCGCCGTGATTGGGGCCGGACTGGTCGGCGGCATGGTGGCCAAGCTCCTGGCCGGCTTTCCGCTCGCGCGGCTGCAGCTGATCGACGTCGACCCCGCCAAACGCGCGTTCGCGGACGCCCTCGGCGTCGACTTCAGCCACCCCGACGACGCCCTCCCGGACTGCGACATCGTGATCCATTGCTCGGCCTCCCAGGAAGGACTGCAACGGAGCCTGCAGCTGGTGGGCGACGACGGCGACATCATCGAAATGTCCTGGTACGCCGACCGGAAAATCTCCCTCCCACTGGGGGAGGACTTCCACGCCCGCCGTCTGTCCATCCGCGCCAGCCAGGTGGGGATGGTGGCTCGCGCCCGCCGGCACCGCCGCACCAACGCCGAGCGTCTCGCGCTCGCCGTGTCCCTGCTGCGGGATCCGGTCTTCGATGTCTTCCTGACCGGCTCCTCGACGTTCGCAGAGCTCCCCGGGGTCGTCCAGCGCCTCGCCGACGGCAACCTGGACGCCCTGTGCCACGTCATCGAATACCCGTCCTGGGACGCTCAATCCGCCGACCAGCCCACCGAGTTCGAATCCGCCGACCAGCCCACCGAAGCCACGAGGTAGCCCGTGTTTAGTCTGACCGTCCGCCGCAACTTCATGATCGCCCACAGCCTTCCGCGCGAAGTCTTCGGCCCGGCCCAGGGCCTGCACGGGGCCACCTTCGTCACGGAGGTGACCTTCCGCCGTCGTGAGCTCAATGACGACGCGATTGTGCTGGACATCGGCGCGGCAGGGGACGCGGTGGACGAGATCCTGGACGAGCTGAACTACAAGAACCTCGACGAGCACCCGGACTTCTCCGGCAAGCTGAGTACCACCGAAGCCCTCGCCCGGTACATCGCCGACGCCGTCGCCGCCCAGATCCGCGTCGGCAACGACGGGCGTGACCTCGCCGGGCTGGACGTCACCCTGCGCGAGACCCCCGATGCCTGGGCCAGCTACTCGCTGGACTTCGACGTCCGCTAGGCGCCGCAGATGCCGCCGGCCAGCCCCCACATCCGTCTTGTGGTGCCCGGCAACGTCCGGCACAACTCCGGTGGCAACGTCTACAACGCGGCGCTCGCCGCCGAACTGGCGGCCCTCGGTGCCGCGGTGGAAACCTGCCCGCTCGACGGCGACTGGCCGGGAGGCAGCGCGGCGGACCGTCGGCGCCTGGCCACGCTGCTGCACGCCGGGCCCGACGGCGGCCCGGCCGGGGGCGGCGGCGCTGCAACTGCCGGCGCCGCAACCTGGGGCACGGTGACGGTGGTCGACAGCCTCCTCGCCTGCGGTGCGCCCGACGAGCTGGAAGCGGCTGCTGCGGCCGGGGTCCGGGTCTGGATCCTGCTGCACATGCCCCTGCCGGACCACGCGGAGCGCGAACGCAGGGCCCTGCGGGCCGCTGCCGGCGTCATCTGCACGAGCGGTTCGGCCGCGGCGGGCATCCGCGCCCGCCACGGCCTCGACGGCCTCCGGGTGGCCCTGCCCGGGACCGCCCCCGCGCCGCTCGCGTCCGGCAGCCTGTCAACCGGCGCTCGGCACCTCATCGCCGTGGCGGCCCTGCTGCCGAACAAGGACCAGTCGCTCCTGCTGGACGCGCTCGCCCGGCTCACGGATGTGCCCTGGACGGCGTCCCTCATCGGCTCGGACACCGCCGATCCGGCCTACGCCGCGCAGCTCCGGAACTCCGTGGAACGCCTGGGCCTGGCCGGGAGGGTCCGTATCCCGGGCGAGCTCCGGGGCCCGGCACTGGATGCTGAGTGGGATGCGGCCGATCTCAGCCTGCTGATCTCCCGGGCCGAAACCTACGGCCTGGTGGTCACCGAATCGCTGGCCCGCGGCATTCCCGTGGTGGTGCGCGAGGGCACCGGAGCCGTCGAGGCGCTCGCCGCCGGCACCCGGCCCGGGCCGCCGGCGGCCGGCAGTCCGACGCCGGACAGCCCGCCGGACTTTCTGGCGCCCGGGTTGCCGGGCGCCGCCGTCGGGCTCGGAACGGACCCCGCTCCGCTGGCGGACCTGCTCCGCCGCTGGCTGGACGACCCCGGCCTCAGGGACCGCTGGCGGGAGGCGGCAGCGGCCGCCCGGGGCCGGTTGCCCGGCTGGGACGCCACCGCCCGGACCGTTCTGGGCTTCCTGTCGACGGAACCGACGGAACCCACGGAACCTACCGAAACCGCGGAAACCGCGGAACTCGGTGAAACAGAGGCACCCAGAAACCAGACGGCGCGGGTTGATACGGCTTCTTGATACCGCTGACAGAGAAGCTGTTGGAGAATGAGCCCATGAGCACCCACCCTGTCGCCACGCAATCGCCGTCGGTAGAAAAGCCCGTCAACCTGCCGGAGCCGCAGAGCCTGACCCCGGAGCGGCTCCGGGCATGGTCCTGGCACCGGCAGGGCCTGGATGGCTCGCTGGCTGGCTGCACGGCGGAGCAGGTCCTTGCCCGGGCAGGCTGGGCCCGGTCCGTGGGCGGCGCCAACCCCTACCTCACGCTCTTTGCCCGCGCCGGGATCCGCCGCGACGAGGTGGACGCCGACGTCCTCGCCCACCGGATCCTGGAACTTCCGGCCGCCCGCGGCTGCACGTACGTCCTGGGCCGGGAAGACTTCGCCTGGGCGCTTCAGCTGGGCCGGGACGCGGCCGAGTCCGCGTTCAAGGTGGTCGGCCGGCTCGGCGTGGACCGCGGCGAGATCACGTTGCTGGAAGAGCAGGTGCTGCACACCCTCGCCGAGGCGGAGGGGCCCATGGACCCGCGGCAACTCAAGGACGAGCTCGGCGATTCAGTGCGCAACCTTGGCGAGGAAGGCAAGAAGAAGGGCGCCACCACCACGCTGCCCACCGCCCTGGGGATCCTGCAGTCGGACGGCCGGATCCGCCGGGTCCCGGCGAACGGGCGCCTGGACCAGCAGCGCTACGCCTACCAGCCGTGGGGCCTGCCGCCCAGCGATCTTGACGACGAGGATGCGCGCACTGAGCTGATCCGCCGCTACCTGGGCTGGACCGGCGGGGCCACCTTCAAACAGTCGCAATGGTTTACGGGGTTCACCGTGGCGCAAAGCAAGGCGGCCCTCGCCGCCGTCGGCGCCGTCGAGGTGCCCACCGCCCTGTCCACAGCAATGGCCGGGTCACAGGCCGCCGTCGGCGGGGACCCGCTGTGGATGCTGCCCGAGGACCTCGGCGGCCTCGCCGCATTTGAGGAGCCGGCGGGGGAACAGATCCAGCTGCTGGCAGGAACGGATTCCCTGTTCCTGCTGCGCCGCAACGCGGCGGACCTGCTGGCCGAGGAGGACCTGCACAAGCCGGCGCTGGGATCGCTCGCGCTGCAGGCGGATCTCCCGGACCACCCGATCCTGGACCGCGGCCGGATCATCGGACTCTGGCAGTACGATCCGGCCCAGGAACGGATCGTGCCCTGGCTGTTCCACGGCCCCACGCCCGCCGTCACACAGCGGATCGCCGAGGTGGAAGCCTGGATCCGCGAGGACCTCGGTGATTTCCGGGCCTTCAGCCTGGACTCTCCGGCCTCCCGGCAAAAGCGGATCGATGGGCTCGCGGCTTCAGCTGTAGCCTCAGCGTCACCGGCCGGCGCGTCATCTGCCGGCGGCGCAGGCTAGCCGGAACGGATCAGGCGCGGTGCCCGGCGAAGAAGTCCCGCAGCAGCGCTGCGCACTCCTGCTCACGGACGCCTGCAACCACTTCCACCCAGTGGTTGAGCCGGCGCTCGCGGAGGATGTCGAACACGGAACCAGCGGCGCCGGCCTTCTCGTCCCAGGCACCGAACACCACCCGCGGAATCCTGGCGAGGACGATCGCTCCAGCGCACATCGCGCAGGGTTCCAGCGTCACCACCAGGGTGCAGTCCTCCAGCCGCCAGCCGTCGTCGCCCTTGCCCTCCAGGGCCCGGTGCGACCGCAACCGCGCGGCGGCCTCCCGGATGGCGACCATCTCGGCGTGGGCCGTCGGGTCCCCGAGGGCCTCGCGTTCGTTTCGCCCGGTGCCCAGCACCGAACCGTCCGGCCCGATCACGACGGCGCCGATCGGCACGTCTGCGGTGGCCAGGGCATTCCGGGCCTCAACCAGGGCAAGGCCCATCCACTGGGCATGGCGGGGCTCAGGGGCAGTCATGGGTCAATGATAGTTTCGATCCTAAGCATGCTGTGCAGCCCGGCTGCGCAGTCCACGGGTTCAAATAGTCAAATATTCGGGAGACGGCCGTGACCACCAGAACAGAGAACTGGCTGACGGAGCGCTGGGGCAAATGGGTGGTGCCCTACGCGGCGCTGTGGATCACCATGCTGATCGGCGGCGTGGTGGTGGTGATCCTGGCCCTGACGAGTGCCGAGGTCTACGACAACGTGGTGGACGACGCGGGCCTGGCGAACCTGGACAAGCCGGCGCTGGCGTTCATGGAGCAGCTTCGCAACCCCGGCCTCGACGCGTTCATCACGGGATTCACCAACATCGGCGGCGGCATCGGGATGCCCATCCTGGCCAGCATCCTCACGGCAGTGCTCATCTACACCTCCCGGTCGTGGCGGCCGCTGATCCTGATCGGCGGCGCAGCCGCGGTCTCCGTGACGGCCACGTCCCTGGGCAAGAAACTGATCGGCCGGACCCGCCCGGACCATGCCGACGCCGTGCCGCCCTACGAGAACTCGCCGTCGTTCCCGAGCGGCCACACGCTGAACACCACGGTGGTGATCGCGCTCGTGGTGTACCTGGCCTGCCTGCACATCAAGCGGACCGGCGCCCGGATCGCCCTGATCGCCGCTGGTGTGATCTTCATCGTCGCGATGGGCCTGAGCAGGGTCTACCTGGGCCATCACTGGATGACGGATGTGATCGTCGGGTGGGTCATTGGTCTGGCGTGGGTGGGGATCGTGATCCTGGCCCACCGGCTCTTCCACGTGCTCCGGCACCGCGAACACGCCGGCGACGCGCCGACTTTTGAGCATCCCGCCCACCTGCATGACGGCGCCACCAAAGGCAGTGCCGTCGGCACTGCACAGGCAGGGACGAACGACGCCGATACCTCCGGCCCCGCGGGACGGTCTTCAGCATCCGGGTGATAGTTTTGACCCATGCGCACTCTCGTTGTGGACCACCCGCTGGTCGCCCATAAGCTCACCGTTCTGCGGGACAAGAACACCCCGTCCCCGGTCTTCCGCCAGCTCACCGAGGAGCTTGTCACGCTCCTGGCGTACGAGGCCACGCGTGACGTCCGCACCGAACCGGTGACCATCGAGACCCCCGTCAGCACCACCGTCGGCACCGCCTTCACCAAGCCAACCCCGCTGGTAGTCCCCATTCTCCGCGCCGGGCTCGGCATGCTCGAGGGCATGACCAAGCTGGTCCCCACCGCCGAGGTCGGCTTCCTCGGCATGGCCCGGGACGAAGAGACCCTGGACATCATCACCTACGCCGAGCGCCTCCCCGAGGACCTCACGGACCGGCAGATCTTCGTCCTCGATCCCATGCTGGCCACCGGCGGAACCCTGCGCGAGGCCATCAAGTTCCTCTTCAAGCGCGGCGCCTCCGACGTCACCTGCATCTGCCTCCTCGCCGCCCCGGAGGGCCTGGCCAAGCTGGAGGAAGAGCTGTCAGAGGCCAACGTCACGATCGTGCTGGCCTCGATCGACGAGAAGCTCAACGAGAAGTCCTACATCGTGCCCGGCCTGGGCGACGCCGGAGACCGCCTCTACGGCATCGCCGGCTAGGAGCGGCGCCGCCGAGGCGCAACACGGAGGATCCCTTCCGCGTCGCCGCGGACCGCGCTAGCCTGTGCGCCATGGATTGGAAACTTGAACTCGTGTTTGTGCCGGTGTCCGATGTGGACCGGGCCAAGGATTTCTACGTCAACAAGGTGGGCTTCAACGCCGACTACGACGAACGGCCCATGGAGGGCCTCCGGTTTGTCCAGCTGACGCCGCCGGGCTCCGGCTGCTCGATTGCCATCGGCGAGGGCCTCAACGACGCCCCGCCCGGTACCGCACCGAGCCTGCAGCTTGTGGTCAGCGACATCCAGGCCGCGCACAAGCAGCTCAAGGACAACGGAGTGGACGTCAGCGACGTCGACGTCCAGGACTGGGGGCACTTTGTCCACTTCGCCGACCCCGACGGCAACAAGTGGGCAGTGCAGTACATCCCCCACCGGCCCAACGGCTGATCCCGGCAGGCTCCGCGCGGCAGTCTGACCCGGGGCCATGCGGCAGGATGGAGGCATGAGCTCTGCATCCCGTTCCGGCACCACCACCCTGACCGCCCGCGCCGTCCTGTTCGATATGGACGGCACGCTGGTGGATTCCACCAGCATCGTGGAGCAGGTGTGGACCACGTTTGCGGACCGCTACGGCCTGGACATCGGCGAGATCCTGCGCTCCTCCCATGGCGTCCAGGCCATGGACACCGTCCGCAGGTTTGCTCCGGCCGGTTCCGACATCCAGGCCCTCGCGGCCGAGCTCGGCCGGATGGAGCTGGCCGAGACCCGGGGCATTGTTCCGGTTCCCGGCGCGCCGGAGCTGCTGGCGAGCCTGCCGCCGGATGCCGTGGCGCTGGTGACGAGCGCGTCACGGGACCTGGCCGGGGTCCGGATGGCAGCCGCGGGGATCGGCGTCCCGGCCGTCTCGGTCACATCGGAGGACGTCATGCGGGGCAAGCCCCACCCTGAGGGATACCTCCGGGCGGCCTCCCTGCTGGGTGTCGCCCCGGCCGATGCGGTGGTGTTCGAGGACGCCCCGGCAGGCATTGCCGCGGGCATCGCCGCCGGCGTCCGGACCGTGGCGGTAGGGCCCAATGCCGGCGAACTGCCGGACGGTGTGCTGCACATTCCCGACTACTCCGGGGTGGCCGTGACCACACACATCACCGGCGCCGGCCTGCGCACCCTGTCCTTCACTTTCTAGCCCCCACCTTCTAGCCCCGCCGCTGCCCGGCCCGGACCCGACGGCGTCGCCCGCCTACCCGGCCAGCAGGTAAACGCTGGTCCCGCCCACGGTCCGGGCGGTGAAGTTGTCCTGCACCCAGGCGGCAATCTGCGCGGCGTCGTTGGCTCCGCTTTCGCCCTGCATCAGGCGCCCGGCAACGAAGTAGTGGATCTTGCCGTCGGCCACGTATTGCTGGAACTGCGCCAGGGTCGGTGCGGGGTCCGTGCCGTTGAACCCGCCCACGGCCATCACCGGGAGCTGCGTCGCCAGTTGGTAGCCGGCAGCGTTGTTGGATCCGACGACGGCGGCGGCCCACGTGTAGGGCCCGGCATCTGTCTGCAGCGCGGCCACGAGCGCCGCCGACGGCGTGCTGGCCCCGAGCAGGCCGCCCATCCCGCCCGCCCCTGGTCCGCGGCCTGTGCCTGTGCCGTTGCCGTTCGCCGTCGTGGCACCGCCGAAGCCGCCTCCTGCCGCGCCGCCGAGGGCCGGCGGTATCCCGGCCCCGCCCCGTCCGGACACGGCCGGCCCGGCGCTGACAATCGAGCCGCTGTGGGCCGTGGCCGCGGTGGACAGCGAGTAGGCCAGCGGACCGGCGAGGGCCGCGGCGACGGCGAGCGCCGCCGTCGTTCGCGCCACCGTCCTGGACGCCATCATCCCCGTCCCCTTCACCCCCGCGGCCCCCTTGGCGCCCGGGGCCGCGGCGGCCAGCACCAGGCCGGCGGCGGCGAGCGCGCCCAGCAGCGTCACCCAGCGCAGCCACGGCATGTACGCCGCGGTGCGGACCAGGAGTTCGGCGGCCATGGCGCCGGCCGCCACGATCGCCACCGCGAGGACGGCGGCGGCCACGGGCTGGTTCCGTCGCTGCCAGAGCAGGACGCCGCCGAGCCCGGCGAGCCCGGCGATCCCGGGCGCCAGCGCCACCATGTAGTACGGGTGGATGATCCCGGCCATGAAGCTGAACGTCAGCCCGGTAACGGCAACCCAGGAGCCCCAGATGATCACCGAGGCCCGTACCGGGTCGGTGCGCGGCGCGCGGCGGCCCAGCCAGAGCAGCCCCGCTCCGAGCAGCAGCGCCGAGGGCAGCAGCCAGGCGATCTGGCCGCCGAACTCGCTGTTGAAGAGCCGGAACAGCCCGGGCGTGCCCCAGCCGTTGCTGCCGCCCACACTCCCGGTTTCATCCCCGTTCAGCCGGCCCAGGCCGTTGTAGCCCAGGGTCAGCTCCAGGATGGAGTTGTTCTGCGAGCCGCCAATGTACGGGCGGTCCGCCGCCGGAATGAGTTCGACCGCGGCCAGCCACCACCCGGCGGCGACGGCCATCGCCGCGCCCGCGCCGAGCAGGTGAAGAATGCGCCTGCCTGCCGCTGCCGGCGCCGCGAGCAGGTAGGCCACGGCGAAACCGGGGACAACCAGCAGGACCTGCAGCTGCTTGGTGAGGAACCCGAAGCCCAGCAGCACCCCGGCGAACAGCAGCCAGCGCACGCGCGCGTCCTGGATGGAGCGCAAGACGGCGTAGGCGGCCGCGGTCATCAATAACACCAGCAGGGCGTCGGGGTTGTTGAACCGGAACATCAGCACGGCCACCGGTGTCAGCGCCATGACCGCACCGGCGAGAAGCCCCGCTCGGTGGGCCAGACCGGCGTCGGCCGTGGCGGGGGCCGCGGCCCGGCGGACGGCCAGATAGACCAGCCAGACCGTGCCGACCCCCATGAGCGCCTGCGGCACCAGGACGCTCCAGGAGCTCAGCCCGAAGATCCGCACCGACAGGCCCATCACCCACAGCGACGCCGGCGGCTTGTCCACGGTGATGGCGTTGGCGGCGTCGGAGGAGCCAAAGAACCAGGCCGCCCAATCCTGCGACCCGGCCTGGGCCGCCGCGGAGTAGAACGCGTTTGCCCAGCCGGAGGCGCCCAGGTTCCACAGGTACAGCACGGCCGTGGCCAGCAGCAGCCCCGCCAGTTCCAGCCGCATCCGCAGGGCCGGGGCGCCAGGGACGGCTCGCGTGCCGCCGGCAGCCGGGGGCTCCAGTCGCCGACGGCGGTCCCGGGATTGCGGCCGCGGCCGCCCCGGCGTGCGGGCCGGGGCCGTGTCGGGGCGGGGGCTCAGGGTGTCAGTCATGGCGGTCTACGCTCCCAGTTTGTAGACGGTGGCGTTGCCCACGGTCTGGGCCTGGTAGTTGGCCGCGACCCAGGTGGCGACCTCGGAGTTGCCTCCGCGGCCTCCGCCCATGCCGCCCATGCCGCCGGAAATGAAGTAGCCGATCTCGCCGCGGTCCACCATCGCCTGGAACTGTGCGAGCGTCGGGTAGGGGTCGCCGCCGTTCCAGCCGCCGAGCGCGATCACGCTGGTGCCGGTGGCGAGTTCCAGGCTCGCGGCCTGGGTGGCGCCGGAGACAATCGCGGACCACTTGGCGCCGGAGGACTTCAGCAGCGCGGTCAACTCCGCCGAGGACGTTTCCCCGCCGGGGCCGCCGCCCATGCCGTCACTGCCGGTCCTGCCTGCCGCCCCGAAGCCGCCGCCCATCGCGGACGCGGTGGGGCCCGACGTGGGGATCGAACCGGAATGCGGCTGGGCGACGGTCGCCAGTGTCCACGCGGTGCTTCCGAGCCCGCCGGCAAGCAGGCAGAGGATCACGACGCCGGCCGTGGCGGCCTTGCGGAACCGCGCCGGGAGAGCCGCCATGCCGTCCGCCCGCAGGAGCAGGGCCGCGGCGGCGAGCACGCCCAGGACCACGATGATCACCCGGAGCCCGGGAAGCCAGGACGGGTCGCGGCCCAGGAGCACGGCGGACCAGACCGAGGTGGCCAGCACCGTCACGGCCAGGACAACCCGGGCGGGCCAGTAGGCCCGGCCCCGCCACAGTTCCAGGGAACCGATGCCGGCCAGCGCCGCGATGGCGGGGGCCAGCGCCACGGCGTAGTACGGATGCACGGTGCCGCTCATGAAGCTGAAGATTCCCGCAGTGATGACCAGCCAGCCGCCCCACAGCAGGAGCGCCGCACGGGTTTTTGAGGTCCTGGCCTCGCGCCGGGTGAACCACAGCCCGGCGGCCAGCAGGATCAGGGCCGCCGGCAGCAGCCAGGACACCTCGCCGCCGAAGCTGGTCCCGAACATCCGGGTGATCCCGGCCGCGCCGCCGAAGCCGACGTTTCCGTTGCCTCCCGGGCCGCCGGCGTTGCCTCCCAGGTTTCCTCCCCCGGGCATGCCCCCGCCTGACCCGGTGATCCGGCCCAGGCCGTTGTAGCCGAACGTCAGTTCCAGGAAGCTGTTGGTCTCAGACCCCGCCATGTACGGCCGGACCGAGGCCGGCGTCAGCTGGAACAGCACAACGTAGCTGCCGGCCACGACGGCGATCCCGGCGGCGGCGGCCAGCAGGTGCAGGAGCCGGCGGCCGAGGGTGGTGGGCGCCGCCCACAGGTAGGCCAGGGCCAGCCCGGGAACGATCAGGAAGCCCTGCAGCATCTTGCTCAGGAACGCCAGGCCGATGACCGCGCCGGCCGCGGCGAGCCACTTCCAGCCGGCCTTCTCGATGGCGCGGGTGGTGAGGTAGGCCGCCAGCACCAGGCACAGGGTGAGCATCGCGTCCGGGTTGTTGAACCGGAACATCAGGGCGGCCACCGGGGTCAGCGCCAGGGCGCCGCCGGCGAGCAGGCCCGCGGCCGGCCCGGACACCCGCTTGATGGTCAGGTAGAGAAGCCCGACGGCGGCCACTCCCATGAGCGCCTGGGGAATGAGCATGCTCAGGGCCGAGAAACCAAAGATCCGTCCCGCGAGGGCGGGAATCCAGAGTGCGGCCGGGGGCTTGTCCACCGTGATGGCATTGCCGGCGTCGAGGGAGCCGAAGAGCAGCGCGGTCCAGTCCTTGGTCCCGGCCTGGATCGCCGCGGCATAGAAGGAGTTGGCGTAGCCGGTGGCCTCCAGATTCCACAGGTACAACGCCGCGGAGACCACCAGGAGCAGCGCTGCCGAGGGCCGCACCCAGCGGGGCTGCGGTCCGAACAGCAGCCGGTCCCGGCGGCCTTGGGTGGCCGGCGCCGGGGACGCGGGCAGATGGGGCGCCGTCCCGCCGTCTCCGGGAACCGGGTGTGGCTGTTCCTCGGCGGCCGGCGGCCTGCCGGCCGGGGAACCGCCCTGGGCTCCGGCGGTGGGGCTAATGGTTGCCGTCATTTACTTGGCCTTTTCTGTGCGGGAGAGGGAAGGATCGGGGGCGCCGGGCGCCGGAACGGCAGCGGCGGGCCTGTGGCGGAAAACCACCAACCGGAAGAGCAGGAACTTCACGGCCGTGGCGGCCAGGTTGGCGGCGGTGACCGTGAGCAGTTCAAGCCAGCGGTCCGGGGCCGCTCCCGACGCGGCGTGAACGAGGGCGAGTGCGCCCGAGGTCAGGGCCAGCCCGATGCCGAAGACCAGCAGCCCCTCAAAATGGTGGCGAGCCGCCTGGCTGCCGCCCTGGATGCCGAACGTGAAGCGCCGGTTGGCCGCAGTGTTGGCCACGGCGGTGGTGAGCAACGCGAGGAAGTTTGCCAGCTGCGGGTCCATGAACCCGCGGCAGAGCAGGAAAATCGCCAGGTAGGCCAGGGTGGAGGCCACCCCGATGCTGCCGAAGCGGACGAGCTGTCCGAAGAGGCTTCCGCCGGGGCTTTGTTCCTGTGCCCGCGAGGCGGCCGGCAGCGGTCCGCGGGCCAGGGCCGCGCGCAGGTCGGGAACCGGGATCCTGCCCGAGACCAGGTCCCGGCTCAACCGTGCCATGCCGCGCAAGTCCGCGAGGGCCGTCTGGACGATGTCCACGCTGGAATCCGGGTCGTCGGTCCAGTCCACCGGGACTTCGTGGACGCGCAGGCCGCACTTTTCTGCCAGGACCAGCAGCTCGGTGTCGAAGAACCAGGCGTTGTCCAGCGTGTGGGGAAGCAGTTGCCGGGCCACGTCCGCCCGGATCGCCTTGAAGCCGCACTGCGCGTCACTGAAGTGGGCGCCCATGAGGGCCTGGAGCAGGAAGTTGTAGCTGCGCGAGATGAATTCCCGTTTGGGTCCGCGGACCACGCGGGAGTTGCGGGTCAGCCGTGTCCCGATCGCCAGGTCGGAGTGCCCGGAAATGAGCGGGGCAAGGAGCGGGCCGAGGGCCGCCAGATCAGTGGAAAGATCCACATCCATGTACGCCAGGACCGGCGACGGCGAGGCCAGCCACACCTTGCGGAGTGCGTTTCCGCGGCCCTTTTCTGCCATATGGACCACCGTCACTTCGCGCAGCTCGCGGGCTACCCGTTCCGCGGCCTTGAGCGTTCCGTCGGTGCTGGCGTTGTCCGCCACGGTGATCCGGAAGGAATGCGGGAAGGCGCCGAGCAGGTACGCGTGGAGCCGGCGCAGGCAGGCCTCGAGGTCCCGTTCCTCGTTAAAGACCGGGATGGTGACGTCCAGCAGGGGCGTGCTGGCGCGCGTATCAATGGCCGTGCGCCGGCCGCCGGGGCCGGTCAGGGCCCCAGCGATCGGGCCCGGGACGGGTGCGTCGGCCAGCGCAAGCCCCGAGGGTGCCCCGGGGGCCGCCGGGCCGGCCGGCGTCGCCGTGGAGCGGGGCAGGGTTCCTGTGGCCTGGTCTGTGAATGTCATGGCTCAACTTTCCCGGCGGCCCATATGAGGGCTTTAGGGTCAAGCTGTGCGGGGGCTGTGGAAGTCCGGGCCGCCGGGGCCGGTCCGGCCGTGGAGACGCAAAGAGGCCCCGGATCCATGCGGATCCGGGGCCTCCAGGGCGGGGGCGGCTAGTGCCGGTTTAGTACCAGTTGTGTGCGTAGTGGAAGTTCAGGGCACCGCAGGGGGAACCGTAGCGCGACTTGACGTAGTTCAGGCCCCAGTTGATCTGGGTCCGGTAGTTGGTCATGTAATCGGCGCCGGCGCTCGCCATCTTCGAGGCGGGCAGGGACTGGACCACGCCGTAGGCGCCGCTGCTGGCGTTCGTGGCGGTGGTCTTCCAGTCGGATTCCTTGGTCCACAGCTTGTGCAGGCACTGCATCTGGCCGGGTGCCCAGCCATAGCTTCCCAGCTGGGACGCGGCGTAGGCCTGCGCGCCGGCGGGGTCGTCGACTGCGACCGGCGCGGCTGCCGGTGCCGGTGCCGGAGCGGCTGCCGGTGCCGGAGCGGGGGCTGCCGCGGGAGCCGGAGCAGGTGCGGGGGCTGCCGCGGGTGCCGGAGCAGGTGCTGCCGCGGCTGCCGGTGCGGCAGCAGCGGGCGCGTGGATCAGCGCTTCGGCTGCCTTAACCTCCGAGATCTGGGGAGCCACGTTCTTTTCCGTGGCAGCGGTCGGCCCAGCCACCTGGACCCGCTCGAAGTTGAGCTTGGCCAGCGGGTCGGCGATCGTGGCCGTCTGGCTCGCAACATTCGCCGTGTGGGCGCCCGGCTCTGCCGCCTGGCTGGCGGCGCCGCCACCCAGCAGCAGCGCGCACGCGGCGGTGACGACGGCGGCACGGCGGCCGGTTACACCGAGCCCGGCGGCGAACCGCGACAGGGCGGATGCCTGCTTGACCGGTTCGGCGCGGTGGCGCGACTTGGCGGCGCCAACTGAGCGGGAATGCGAACCGCCGTCAGGGCGTGTTTGTACCTGGAATTCAGTCATGGTGGCCTCTCAACGCCGGCGGAGTTAGCTGTCGGGTTCGGATGAGGTCATCCGGCCGCACGGAACATCACGTGTCGGCTTCACCCCGAGGGCGCATGAAAGCAGATTGCCCGGGAACTCTGGGTCCCCCGCCTCTGCCTGGTCCAGCGGAATCCGGGAAGCGGCAGAGTTTGGCGTCCGTCCGGATATGCGGCACCGATGGCGGCGCACGCTAACGACGCTACAGGACCCGGCCGCTTAAGTCACATTTTGGTAACAGGAGTCACAGTGCCGGGGTGTCGGGTTGCGCCGGGCTCACCGGTCGACCGTCCGGGTCGTTTGCGCCGGCGGCGGCCGTTCCGGTTACGCCGGCGGCGGCGAGGCGGGCAGCCGCACGGCGAACTCCGTGCGGCCCGGCCGGGACGTGACCTCGACTGTTCCTCCGTGGGCCTCCACGATCGACTGGACAATGGACAGGCCCAACCCGCTGGTGCCCTCGGACGTCGGCGCGGCGGTCGCCGTGCCGTGACCTCCGCGGCTGCCGGAAACGGCGCCGGAGGACGAGCGTGCGGCGGCCCCGGACCCGACCCTGGCCGTCGCGACGGCAGAATCGGCGGGGACGGCTGCGGGGTTCGACGCCGGATTGGTGCGCGAGGCGTCGGCCCGGGTGAAGCGGGCGAAGACCCGGCCGATAAATTCCGGGGCGATGCCGCTGCCATTGTCTGTCACGGTGACCACGGCACTGCCGTCAGCCGAGCGCATGACGCCCGTGACCACCTTGGTCCCGGGTTCCGTGTGCTTGCGCGCATTGGACAGCAGGTTGGCGAGGACCTGGTGAAGCTGGGTCGCATCACCGCGCACCACCACGGGCTCGTCCGGAAGTTCCAGCTGCCAGATGCGGTCCGGGGCCATGACTTTCTCATCGCTGACCGTCTCGATGGCCAGTTGGGTGAGGTCGACGTCGGAGATTTTGAGCGGCTGTCCCTCGTCCAGGCGCGCCAGCAGCAGCAGGTCCTCCACGAGCGTGGTCATCCGCTCGGACTGGCTTTGCACACGGGCGAGGGACCTCTCGCCGTCGGGGGTGAAATGCTCGGTCATCCGCATCAGCTCCGTGTAGCCGCGGATGGCCGTCAGCGGGGTGCGGAGTTCGTGCGAGGCGTCGGCGACGAACTGCCGGACCTTCATCTCGCTCTCCTGCCGCGCCTCGAGAGCGTTGGAGACGTTGTCCAGCATCTTGTTCAGCGCGTAGCCCACGCTGCCCACTTCCGTTCCGGGATGGGCCGCCGACGTCGGGACGCGGACCCCGAGCGCCACCTCGCCGGCGTCCAGCGGGAGACGGGAGACCTTAGTGGCAACCTCGGAGAGCTGTTCCAGCGGCTTCATGGTCCGCCGGATCAGGGCCGTGCCGGCGAGCCCGATCAGCACGAGCCCGCCTGCGGACACCACCACCATGGTCCAGACCAGGGAGGCCAGGGTGCTTTGTTTTTCTGCCAGCGGGAGTCCGGTCACAATCACGTCACCGTACGGTGTTCGCGCCGCCGTGAGCCGGTAGGCGCCGGCCGAAAGGCTGCGGTCCACGGACACGCCGCTCGGGGTGAGGGCCAGGAGAACCTTGTTGTCGGCGGGGGAGAGGCTCTTGACCGCGCCGTCCCCGGCCAGGAACCCGGCCCTGCTGACTTCGCCGTCCACTATCCGTGCGTTAAGCGTCCCGACGCCCTGTCCCCGGGCTTCGAGGGGGTCGGGGCGCCTGCCCGAATCGTCGGAGGAGGGCCGGCCGAACTCGCTCGAACGGTGCGAGGCCTGGTCCAGCTGGGTGTCGAGCTGCCGGGTGAGGAAGAGGTCCATGGAGGCGTAGCTGAACAAGCCCACAGCGCCGCAGATGGCCACGAGCAGCGCCATGGCGACCAGGACCAGCCGGGTGCGCAAATGCCACGTCGACGGGTTGCGCCAGTCGCGTCCGGGGACGCGGGTCATGCCGGAAAGTGAGGGCACGGATCAGTCCGCCGGTTTCAGGACGTACCCGGCTCCGCGCACCGTGTGGATCATCGGAGCGTGGTTGGCGTCGACCTTCTTGCGAAGGTAGGAAATGTACAGTTCCACGATGTTCGCCTGGCCGCCGAAATCGTAGTCCCAGACACGGTCCAGGATCTGGGCCTTGCTGATGACCCGCTTCGGGTTTTCCATGAGGTAGCGCAGCAGCTCGAACTGCGTGGCGGTCAGGTGCATTTCCTCACCGGCCCGGGTGACTTCGCGGGTGTCGACGTTGAGCACGAGGTCTCCCACCACGAGTTCGGCGGTGTCCATGGCAGCCACTCCGGAGCGCTGGACCAGCCGGTGCAGGCGCAGCAGCACCTCTTCCATGCTGAACGGCTTGGTGACATAGTCGTCGCCGCCGGCCGCCAGTCCGGTGATGCGGTCCTGGACGGCATCCTTGGCGGTGAGGAACAGCGCCGGCACCTCCGGCGCGAACGCGCGGATCCTGTTCAGCAGTTCGACGCCGTCGAACCCGGGCAACATCACGTCCAGCACCAGCACGTCGGGGCGGAACTCCTTGGCTAGCCGGACGGCTCCGGGCCCGTCCTCGGCTACGGCCACAGACCAGCCGGCCATCCGGAGCCCCATGCTCATGAGCTCGGAGAGGCTGGGCTCGTCATCCACCACGAGGGCGCGGATGGGGGAGCCGTCCGGATGCGTGAGCTGGGGAAGGTTGTTGGTCATGGAGTGCGAAGTGGCCATGGGGACAACTCTCCGATCTGCCGGTTAGGCGGGGCTTTGGGGACCCTGTGCGGCACCTGTGAATCCCAGCCTAGCGAGCTGGATGCCGTTGCGGGACCGTACGGGCCGCACCGGCCATGTTCAAACCCCTTTACCGTCCGGCGCCAACGTCACAGGCCGGGCTGTCGGCCCGCACAGCCCAGGCACAGGATCGCTCACCACTCTGGGGTGAACACCGATCCGCACCCTAAAGGAGAAATACCATGAGCGGTCAGCATCCCGGAGCCGGTTCCGGACCAGCCCCCGAGCCAGCCCCCACGCCCACCACCGGCGCGCCAGCGGCGCCCGCGCCGGTAACCACACCCCGTACTGCCTGGAAGTACGGCGCCGGACCCACCGACGCCGGAACGGTCCAAACCGGACATGCTGACGCCGGACCCACCGACGCCGGAACAGTCCAAACCGGACACGCTGACGCCGGACACTCCGACGCCGGGCGGCCGGAAGCAGGCGCTGCCGGCGGCTGGGGCGCACCGCCGGTTTGGACGGTTCCGACATCGGAGCCGGCCCGGGGCATGCCCCGGCAGGAACCTGTGCCCGCCGCAGCCACAGGCTGGGGCGCGCCGGGAACTTCCGCCAAGACGGCCTCGGCGGCAAAGCCATGGACCCTCAAGCGGGGGCTCGCCGTCGCCGGAGCCGCCGCAGTCCTGGCCGTCGGCGCCGGGGCGGGCGTCTATGCCCTCACCTCAAGCGCAACGGCAGCCACCGGTGCGGCCGGCGGGGCGGGCGCCGGCGGACCCGGCGGCCAGGGTTTCGCCCCGGGCGCGCCAGGTTCAGCGCAAGACGGTTCCGCGCAAGGTGGTTTCGCGGGCGGCGGCATGCCGGGGCAGGGCGGTCCCGGCGACTTCGCTGCCGGGGGGATGGGCAGCGGGCTTTCCGTGGCAGTGCACGCCGAATACGTGGTGCTGCAAGGAAGCGCGTACACCACGATGGCCGAACAGCTGGGCACAGTGAGCGAGGTCAGCTCGTCCTCCGTGACCGTCAAGAGCAGCGACGGTTTCACGCGCAGCTATGCGCTGGGCAGCGACGTCGTGGTGAGCAATCTGCAACAGCGGCGCCAGCAGGCCGGCGGCGCGGGCACGCAGCTGAGCCTCGCGGACATCGTGGCGGGCGGGACGGTGCGGATCGTGGCGGCGAAGGACGGCTCCGGCTACACGGCGGCCTCCGTCATGGTGGTCGCGGCGACGGCCACCGGCCAGTCGAACTGAACCGCCGCAGCCGGCATCGCCACCGTACCTGGCAGGCAGTGCCGCCGTGCTTGGCCGGCGGCGATGCCGGCTGCCCACTCCGTGGACCGCCTCGCAGGCGGCGGTGGGCAGGCGCGGTTTGGCCCAACTCGCCGTGCTGTGAATGATTTGCCTGATGTAGTCGGCCTTGACCGAATAATATTCGAGAAAGCGCACTTGCTGACCTTCCGGTCAGTAAAACACTTGTTATTTTATTGCCGCTGCAGAATTGTGACTTGCGCTACAAATCCTCGATCTGTCTCACTATGTGGAACCTGGGGTCCATTGTTACTTGCACGTTTACATTGTTACGTTGCACACTTCAATTGTGAACAAGAACTCAACAGCACCTGCAGCCGCAGCTTCCTGGATCAGCACACCCGCTGGTACCGAGATGCGCTGTTGTCGAATGCACGCCTAACTTTTACACCCCTAAAGGTTTCCAGGTATTCGCCCCCCAGCCCAGAGTCGGGCGCCCCTCCCCAATTTCATTGCGGGGAAAGAAGCATTCGAGCCGCGATGACGGCCATTCACATTGAGGTAAGCATTCCATGTCAGTTGCATCCGGATACGTCCACATCTCCGTCCGTAACGCCAGCAAGGCCGGCCAGGCCTCAGGGATCCGCCAGGGCTTTGGCGGGCGCTCCGCGTTCGCCCCCGCCGGATCCACGGGCAGCTTCCCCGCCCCCGGATATGCAGCGCAGGGCTACAACCCTGACTCCTACGGCCAGCTCCGTGCCGTCCCCCCCGCCCCCGCCACGGCGCCCACCCCGGTGATCGCCCCGGGTGCCGGCAGCCCGGTCCGTCCGGCCCCCAGCGACAACGTCGCCCGCGGCTTCGTGCTGTACATGGGCATCGACGAGGAAACCGCGGCTGCAGCCGGCACATCCATCGCCAAGCTTGCCCAGGAAATCCGGGCCTACGCACAGTCGCTCGTGGCCGGTGCCGAAAGCTATGCCGCCGTCGCCGTCGCGCCGGCCAGTGCCCCGGGTTCCGCCCTCGACGTCGTCCGCTCGACCTTCGGTGACCCCACCGCGGGGGCCCGCCAGCGCACCGAGACCGCCCGCCTGCAGCAGCCGCAGGATCCGCGGCCGTCCGGGGTGCTGATCGACCTCGCCCGCCGTGAGGTGCACCTCGACGGCGAATCCCTGAACCTCACGTTCAAGGAATTTGAGCTCCTGAACTACCTCGTGGAGAACGGCACCCGCACCGTGGGCCGCGACGAGCTCCTCGAAGGCCTGTGGCGGAACGCCGAAGAGGTCCCGAACGAGCGGACCATCGACGTCCACATCCGCCGCCTGCGTTCCAAGCTCGGCCGCCTCGCCAACACCGTGCGCACCGTGCGCGGCCAGGGCTACCGGTTCTACGAGCACCCCGAAGTGGTTGTCTGGGCCGCTCCGGAATACTCGATCTAGCCTCAGCTTCACGCAAAGCGCCCGTCCCCTGCATAGGGAGCGGGCGCTTTCGCGTTTCCGGAAGCTTCAGCGGCTTTCCGCCGGCAGCCACATTCCCCGACGGGCGCTTTGGGTGGGCTGGCTGACGGGCCTTTGCCGCCGCTGCTGGTGGTTTTGGTTGGACTCTGTTGCCTTTCGGGGGTCCGGCGTAGTCTCGGACCGTTGAGCCGACTATTGGGAGGAAGACATGTCAGTTGCACGGATTACTACCCTGAGCGCGAACTCCAAGACCTCGTTTGATGCCGCCATCAAGGAGGGCGTCGACCGGGCCAATAAGACCCTTCGCAATGTCACGGGGGCATGGGTGAAGGAACAGAAGGTCGAAATCAGCGACGGCGCCGTCGTTGCCTGGCATGTCGTGCTGGAAGTGACCTTTGTCCTTGAAGACTGAACGGACGCTGGTGGGATGCGCGCCCGTGGGCCAGCCGCCGCACTAGGATTGGGGCATGAGCGCGCATCACATCAAACGGCTGGTGATCATGCGGCACGCCAAGTCCGATTGGCCCGGCGGGGTTGCCGACCACGAAAGGCCGCTCGAAGAACGCGGCCACAAGGACGCCCCAGTCGCCGGAAAGTGGCTGCTCAAGCACGGCGTGGTCCCTGATTTCATCCTCTGCTCCAGCGCTTTGCGGACCCGCCAGACCTGCACGTGGGTGTGCCACGCACTCGGAGACAAGGCGCCGACGCCCAAGCTCGAGGATGGGCTGTACGCCGCCTCCGCCTTGCGCATGCTGGCCGTCATCAACCACGTCCCGGACACCGTCACCACCCTCATGGTGATTTCCCACATGCCCGGGGTGCAGGACCTTGCCATGCATCTGGCGTCGCGGGACTCGGACCACGATGCCTACATGGACGCCGCCACGCGCTATCCGACCAGCGGGCTGACCATCCTGGAGACGGAAAAGTCCTGGGCCGAACTGGACGGGCAGGACGCCAAGCTGACCCACTTCAAGGTCCCCCGCGCCAAATAGCCGCAGGTCCGCCCGGTGAGGGCTGCGGAATCCATAGCCACCTGCGCCGATCTGCGGTTTACTGATGCTGTTTAGTCATGTGGTTTTTTCCAGTGGTTTTGGGGCATCTGTTGCAACCCGGAGAAAAGGTGATCAACGTGGATTCAGGGCAGCTCATAGGAATTATTGTCGGCATCGTCGTGGTGCTCGCGATCGTAGCGGTGGCGGTCATGGTCAGCCGCAAACGCAAGGTGGCCGCAGACCGGAACCGTGCGGCCGAGATGCGTGAACAGGCCAAGGCCGACGAATTCGCTGCGCGGGAACGCGACGCCAAGGCGGCCCGTGCCGAGGCCGACGCGCAGGAGGCCGACCTCGAGGCCGAGCGGCTGCGGCAGGAAGCCCGCAAGCGCCAGGAAGAAGCCGAAAGCGTCCGCTCCGGCGCGCAGGAGCAACTGCGCAAAGCCGACGAAGTGGACCCGGACGTAGTCACATCTGAACGCGGCGGCGAAAGCGGGCAGATGCCGACCCGCGGGGATTTGCGCGCCGAGAGGGCCGCCGCCGAAACCACAACGGGCAGCCACGTCCCCGGCCAGCAAACGTCCGGCCAGCAAGCGTCTTCCGGCGAGCAAGCGTCCGGCGAGCCAGTGTCAGCCGACCAGCGCAGCCGCGAGGACGTAACCCGGACCGACACGGCCCCGGGTCCGGATGCCACCCCACGGGAAGACAGGCCTCGAAACCTCTGAGCTGAACTCCCGGGCTGCCTTCCGGCGGAAACTCCGGTGCTGAACCTCTCCGCCGGGTGGTGATGCGCGGGACTCAGCGGCGGGCCGAGGCCCGGGCTGGTGATTTGGGGGCAGGCGACTTGGCCGGTGTCTTCGCAGCTGGCTTGACCGGTGTCTTCGCCGGTGTCTTCGCCGGTGACTTGGCCGCGGGCCGGGCAGTGGCCCGCGGAGCAGCCGCACGCGGAGCCGCCTGGCGCGGAGCGGTTCCTCTCGGCGTCGGCCGCGGTGCGGAGGGCCGCGGATTCGCAGACCTGGCCCCCGCTCCCCGCGCGCCGGGCGCCGGGCGGCGTCGCGGAGCACGGCCCGGGGAACGCCGGCCGCGGCTCCGGCCGGGCAGTACAGTGCCGGCGAACAGCAACAGTAAGGTGACGGCTCCGGCGGCCGCGGCCAGATAGAAGTACAAATCCGGATGCTCGGAATCGACGCGCGTGGACAGGGCGTCGGGATCGGGGTTGAAGGCCAGCCCCCACTGGCGCAGGAAAGCGACCCCGAACGCGATGAAGAGGATGCTGCCTACCCCGCTCGCGGCCAAAGTCTTGTGCCGGCGCCGGACCACCACCTCCGCCACGCAGGCCACATAGGCCGTCGCGGCCGCCCCGACGAACCACACCAGCACCCACTCTTGCAGGGTGATTCCGGTCAGGACCAGAAGTGCCAGGGCAGTGAGAAACGCTCCGATGGCTACTTTCCCGTTGGTACCCATGTGACGCATGTGAATAATCATGCCTGAGCAGGCGGCTGCTTCACGACGTAGCCGCGCATGGAGGCCATGATTGCGGCCACACTCTGCTCCCTGGTCCGCTCCGGGTTGTACGTCTGGCGGTCCAGTCCCACCACGAAGCAGGCCCCAAAGATTGCCGTTTCCAGGCTGCCCCGGGAAACGGCGGAATCCACGGGATAGACGGCGGCGACCCCGTCGATGGCAGAGCCGATCACCGCGAGCAGGCGCCCGCGGAGCTCGGCGAAGGTGTCCTGCCATTCGCTCGGGGTCCGCCAGCTTTCGCTGACCCAAAGCCGGGCGAAGGAGGGGTACTCGGCCATGAAGTCCATGGCCTGGCCGATCATTTCCTCCATGGCAGCGAGGGGGTCGGCGGAGCCGTCGCGGACACTCAGCAGCCGCGCCAGGAGGATGTCCACGCCGTGGCGCAGCAGCTGGGCGATCAGGTCCGACTTGCTGCCAAAGTTGTAATACACCGTGCCCTTGGACACCCCGGCTGCCGTGGCGATCTCGTCCACCGTCACGCCCGCCGCGCCGCGCTCCCCGATCAGATCCATGGACGCCTCGAACAGTTTCTGCTTCGTGGCGTTCGTGCGGGCGGGACGGAGTTTCTTCTCCCCGGCCCCCACTGTGCTCATACGGCGATCTCCGGTTTTAGGGACTTCAGGGTCCAGAACTTGTGCTTGTGAACGGCCAGCGTGGAAAGCGCCGCCCCGAGCACAGTGTACCCAAGGAGGCCAACCACCGTGGGCACGATCAAGGAAAGGTCCGCGCCGTAGATCAGGTGCCGCATGCCGGCCACCACATAACCCATAGGCAGCGCCTCGTGGACAAAGTGCAGCGGCTGCGGGGTGGTTTGCCACGGGAAGGTTCCGCCGGAGGAAACCAGCTGCAGGACCAGCAGGATAAGCACCACGAATTTTCCGGGAGTTCCCAGCAGGGCCACGACGCCCTGGATGATGGCACTGAAGGCCATGGCGGCCGCCAACATGAACAACCACATCAGCACCGGGTGGGCGGGCTTGAGGCCCAGGCCCAGGTCCACCACGAGGGTGAGCAGCGTGGCCTGGATGACTGAAACGGCAAAGAATGGCAGCCAGCCGCCGACGGCGATCTTCCATGACGGGGCGTTGGACGCCAGTGCGCGTTGCGTGATGGGCCGCATGGCCTGGACCAGCATGAATACGCCGATCCACAGGGCCAGGGTCAAGAAGAATGGCGCCAGGCCGGCACCGTACGACGCAGCCTTGGCCTGAGAGACGTCGCTGACGGCAACAGGGTCCGCGATCACCTTTGACAGGCTGTTCTTCTGGGCATCATCGGGATTGGGGATCTTCCCGGCACCCTTGTCCAGCTCTGCGGCCAGGGTGGCGGCGCCATCCGAGGCCGTGCGGGCGCCGTCCTCAAGCTGGCCCGCCCCGTCGTCGAGCTGCCGGGCGCCATCTGCGAGCCTGGCAGTGCCGTCGACAGCGCTCTGCTCGCCCGCGGCCAGCGCGGCCGAGCCGGCTGAGAGCTGGTTGGCGCCGTCTGAAGCCTTTGAGATGGCATCAGTCAGGGCCGGCGTTGCTCCCGCAAGTTTGGCCGCCCCGGAACTTACGGCGGCGGATCCGTCGGCAAGCTGCTGGATCTGGGCTGCATCTGTTTGGATTCTGGACTTCGCATCGGCCACCGGGCTTGAGGCTGCGGCGGTATCGAAATCGGCCAGGATTTTGCCGGCCTGGTCGGGGGTGATGATCCCGGCGGCAACCAGACGGCTGTTGGATTGCACCACACGGTCCCGGAGGCCCTTGTCGGCAGCGCTGAGTTGCCCGACGACGTCCTGGACTTTCGTGTTCAATGCCGCGTTTCCCGCCGCGACTTGCGCGGCGCCGTCCGCGAGTTTCTGTGAGTCGGCAGGGAGTGTGGCCGTCCTGTCCTTCAGCTGCGTCAGGCCGGCGCTGAGCTGGCCGGCGCCTGAATTGAGCTGGTTGGCGCCATCGCGCAGCTTCATTTGGCCGGCGGCGAGTTCTGCGACTCCGCCGTTCAGCTGGCTCGTTCCGGAATGCAAACTGGCTGCCCCGTCCCGGAGTCTGGCAACGCCGTCGGAGAGTTTTCCGGCCCCGTCGGCGGCCTGGACTATTTGAGTATGGATTGTGCCGAAGCCCGTCAGGAGCTGGTTCGCAGTCTCCTCGCCCACTTCCTTGGCAACCGTCGAATGCACGGCAGTGGTCAGCTTGTCCACGATGTTGCTGAGGACGTAGTTGTTGGCATCGTTGGTGGTGACATTCAGCATGGCTTGGTTCGCGGCGTCAAAGCTGCCCGGGGAAACCAGGTTGGCCGAGAAGTCCTTGGGAATCTTGAGCGCGAACGCATACTTGCCGCTGCTCACGCCCTGGTCCGCTTCCGCGGCGGTTGTGACTTTCTGCCAGTTGAAGACGTGGCCGTCCACAAGGCTGTCGGCGACCTTTTTCCCCGCCTCGAGCCGGGTCCCGTTGCTGGCGGACGCGCCGGTGTCCTCGACTACCAAGGCGGCGTCGATCTGGTCCAGGTTCCCGTACGGATCCCAGTTGGCGTAGAGGTACACCGCGCCGTACAACAAAGGCACCATGGTCAGCGCCAGGATGGTCAGTTTGGGCAGGAGCCCGCCAGTCATGCGCTTGAGCTCGGAGCGGGCCAGCCGCAGAACAGTCACTTTAGGGCCTCGGTTTCGAACGGGATGTGTTCAGGGTTCCGGTGTTTCGCGGGATGGCCTTCTGTCTTCTGCGCATCAGGCTGGGAGGGGTCCGCGGATGCGTCAACGATGGAAACCGTTGCGGCGGCAGCCTCAACGGCGTTCCCGATTGCGGCGGAGGGCCCGGTCCAGCCGTCCGGCAGTGCCGCGACGGTGACGACGACGGCGAGCGGCCGGCCGCCGTCGTGCGCCAGATCTTCCAGCCTGGGAAGCCAGTCCGCGGGATCTGCGCTGTGCCTGTCCGGAGAATCGACCACCAGCAGATCTGTTCCGGGGTTGGCCAGGGCAAGGGCGGTGAGCAGTTCGACGCGTCGCCGGGCCGGAATCTGTTCGGTCCAGAGGCCGGCAATGTCCTCGAAGCGGTTGACCTTGAGCCAGGGTTTGCTCAGCAGAGCACCCCGATAGCGCCGGGGGATGAGCGCGAGGTCCTCGGTGACGAGGTCGCCCACGCTGAGATGCTGTTCGGGCTCGTTGACACCGGGGGAGTCCACGAGTGCACTGGCCAACCGGAGGCGCTTAATCTTGGAATTTCCGTCCCAGCTGAGCACTCCCCCGGAGGGCTTCATCCGGCCGCTGAGTGTGAGGGCGAGGGCTGTTCGCTGGTCCTGGCCGTCGCCTTCAACCAAGAGCAGCTCCCCGGCACGTACCTCAAGGGACGTGGGTGGGAGCAGGTCATTCCGGCGCCCGTTCACACGGAGCTGTTGCACGGAGAGCATGTAAGCCTTTCGCAGGGTCTGGTCTGCTTCAAGGCTAACCGAACTGACTGGTCAGTTCAAATAGAACAGCCGCTTGTGATCAACGGATCAGAGGCCGTACTCCTCCAGCAGGCGGAGCCAGACTTCGCTGATGGTCGGATAGGAGGGCACGGCGTGCCACAGCCGGTCCAGCGGGACTTCCCCCACCACCGCAATGGTGGCTGCGTGCAGGAGTTCGGCGACATCCGGGCCGGCGAACGTGGCGCCCAGCAGCACCTTGCGGTCCTCGTCGATGACCAGCTGCGCCCACCCTTCATAGTGTTCGGCGTGCAGCGAGGAGCCGGCCACCTGGATGGGGAGTTCCACGGCGGAGGCCCGGAAGCCGTCCTTCTCCGCCTGCGCCATGGTCCGGCCGACGTTCGCCAGCTCCGGGTCGGTGAACACCACGTTCGGCACCGCGTGCTCGGAGGCCGTCTGGGCAAAGCGGCTCCACGGTGCCGGCTCGCCGCGGAGTTCGCCCTTGGCCCGGGCGGCAATGGCGTCTCCGGTGGCCCGCGCACCGTACTTGCCCTGGTGCGTCAGCATGGCCCGTCCGGCGGCGTCGCCGGCAGCGTAGAGCCACGGGTTGCCGGACACATCGTTCTCGGTGGCGTGGTGGACTAGTCCGGTGGAATCGGTGGTGAGCCGCAGGGTCCCGCCCTCGGGTGCCGGGAGGCCGACGCTGTCCAGGCCGAGTCCCTCAAGGGCGGGGTGCCGGCCGGTGGAGACGAGCAGCTTGTCCGCCGTGATCGTGGCGCCATGGGCCATGCCGTCAGCGCGCCCGGCGCCCGGGCCGTCCTTGGGGCCGCCCGTGGGACCGCCCTTGGGGCCGCCCTTGGGGCCGCCGTCGAGCACGACAGTAAGGGAGCCGTCCTCGTTCTCATGCACGCTCCGCGTACCGGTGTGCAGGCGGAGATCGACGCCATCGGCGCGCAGGCCGGCAGCGACCAGGTCCGCGGCCTGCTCCGGGAAAACACCCAGGAGCCCGCCGCGGGCCACGAGCGTCACGGACGAACCAAGCCGGGCATAGGCCTGGGCGAGTTCGACGCCGGCAACGCCGCCGCCGAGGACCGCAAGCCGCGGGGGAACCGCGCGGGCAGAGGTCGCCTCCCTCGTGGTCCAGTACTCGACGTCGTGAAGCCCCTCGACCGGCGGCTGGTTCGGGGCGGAGCCCGTGGCGACCACCACGGCGTGCCGGGCCGTGAGTGCGTAGCTGTTGCCGTCCAGCCCGGCCACCTCGACGTGCCGCGGGGCGGTGATCCAGCCGTGGCCGCGGATCAGTTCGATGCCTGTGTCCTCCACCCACTTGACCTGGCTGTCGTCCTGCCAGTTAGAGGTGAAGTAATCCCGGCGCTTCAGCACGGCTGCCGGATCCAGGGTGCGGGTGACCGCTTCCTGGGCGCCGGGGACCGTCTGCGCGCCATGCAGCGCAGTGCCCGGCCGCAGGAGCGCCTTCGAAGGCATGCAGGCCCAGTACGAGCACTCGCCACCGACCAGCTCCGCCTCGATGAGCACTGCTGTCAGGCCGCCGCGGACCACACGGTCCGCCACATTCTCGCCCACGGCCCCGGCGCCGATCACAATGACATCGAATTCCCGCTCAATCTGTGCCGTCATGGCACCAGCCTACGCCGGGGCCACGGCCGGATCCGGGGGAGCTCCGGGCTCCGGCGATGCGGGCTTCCGGCGTAATGTGCCGGGCCGAACCCTTTGCAGGACGGGGGACGGTCGATACTGTTGGGACCATACTTGGGGGAGGAGGCGGCCATGGCCGCACGCAACATGACAACAGGACCGGCCATACCGCTGGCAAGGTTCAGCGCCCAGGCCCGGCTCCGGGCGCTCCAGTCGGACATCCTGGAGCTGATCCTGGAACGCGACCTGGTTCCCGGCGACCCTCTGCCGACCGAAAACGAGCTGACGGCGGCACTCGGCGTCGGCCGCAACACCCTGCGGGAGTCCTTGAAGGCGCTCCAGGCGCTGGGTGTCATTGAGATCCGCCACGGATTCGGCATGTTCGTGGCGCCGAGCAATTTTGAGGCCCTGACCGACGGGCTCACCTTCCGCGCCCGGCTGTCGCTGCGCCACCAGGGCGAGGAAGCCCTGCAGCTCGTGGAGGTCCGGCAAGCACTCGAATCCGGCCTGGTCGGCGCCGCCATGGACCGGATCAGCGCCGAACAGCTGGCCGCCGTGGAGGAGTCCGTGAACCGCATGGAAGCGCTGGCCGACGCGGGGGAGCCGTTCATCGAGGCCGACGCGGAGTTCCACCGCAGGCTTTTCGAGCCGCTGAACAACGACCTGCTGATCAGCCTGATGGACGTCTTCTGGAAGGTCTACCGCCGGATCCACCTCGAACTCGGCGGGCCGTACGCCGTCGACCTGCAGGCAACGGCCGCAGTGCACCGGGGGATCTATGAGGCTGTCGCAACGGCGGACAAGGCACTCGCCTCCGAGCGGCTCAGCACGCATTTCGACGACATCCGCAACATCATCGTCCGGTCCACGGCCTGACCCCTGCTGCCGGGCCGCTCCGGCCCGACAGCTGCCGCCGGCGCCTAAGGCGGCCGGGCCGGCGCCCAGCCTGGCGCCTAAAGCAGCCGGGCCGGCGCCTTGGCGCCTAGGGCATCCGGCGGTTAAAGCAAAAGATCCGCCCCGGTGAACCGGGGCGGATCTTCATCTGTGCGCCCAAAGGGATTCGAACCCCTGACCTTCTGTTCCGTAGACAGACGCTCTATCCAGCTGAGCTATGGGCGCATTCTCGGCTCTTGGAGAACTTCTCTCTCCCCGAACCTCGAATTACTTTACGCGAGCCCGGGCCCAGTTACAAATCGAAGCGGGTGTAATCTAGCTGACTAGACCGGTCTACGTGACCTTAGTCACAAAAAGGAGGGATGATGGCCGGCCAGTTCCTTGAATTTCCGCGGTTTTTGATTTGCTCGGCCCCGGTCATCCCACGTCCGGGCCCGAAATGGGCCCCCTGCCGAGCCCTAGCATTTAGGACACACCACTGAACCCGAGGAAGGGAACCGTAATGGGAGATCTGGCGCGACTGCCGTTGCTTGAAAAAGCACCCACCACACATGCCGGTCTACTGGCATGGGTAGAAGAGGTAGCTCAACTGACCCAGCCGGACCGGATCTACTGGGTTGACGGGTCCGAAGCGGAAAACACCCGGCTGACGGACGAGCTCGTTGCCGCCGGCACCCTGACCCGCCTCAACGAGGACCTCTTCCCCAAGTCGTTCGCGGCCTTCTCCGACCCCGCCGACGTGGCCCGCGTCGAAGAGCAGACCTTCATCTGCTCCGAGAACGAGCACGACGCAGGCTTCACCAATAACTGGATGGCCCCGGCGCAGATGAAGGAAAAGCTGCACGGCCTGTTCGCCGGCTCCATGCGCGGGCGCACCATGTACGTGATCCCCTTCGTGATGGGCCACCTCGACGCCGAGGACCCCAAGTTCGGCGTCGAGATCACCGACAGCGCCTACGTTGTCGCCTCCATGCGGATCATGGCCACCATCGGCACCGAGGTCCTGGACAAGATCACCGCGACCAACGCGTTCTTTGTCCCCGCCCTGCACTCCCTGGGCGCCCCGCTGGCCCCCGGCCAGGCCGATGTCCCGTGGCCCTGCAACCCGGACAAGTGGATTGTCCACTTCCCGGAGGAGCGCTCCATCTGGTCCTTCGGCTCCGGCTACGGCGGCAACGCCCTGCTCGGCAAGAAGTGCTACGCCCTGCGCATCGCCTCGGTGATGGCACGCGACGAAGGCTGGCTGGCCGAGCACATGCTCATCCTCAAGCTGACCTCGCCGGAGCAGAAGAACTACTACATCTCCGCCGCCTTCCCGTCGGCCTGCGGCAAGACCAACCTCGCCCTGCTGGATC
This sequence comes from Arthrobacter sp. P1_B9, assembly GCF_056406495.1. Taxonomy (NCBI): domain Bacteria; kingdom Bacillati; phylum Actinomycetota; class Actinomycetes; order Micrococcales; family Micrococcaceae; genus Arthrobacter; species Arthrobacter sp. P1_B9. The sequence continues at coordinate 75,438 of NZ_JBFUAA010000005.1, read as the reverse complement.
CGACCATCGAGGGCTGGAAAGTCGAAACCCTCGGTGACGACATCACCTGGATGCGGTTCGGCAAGGAAGGCGAGCTCCGCGCCGTCAACCCCGAGGCCGGCCTGTTCGGCGTGGCTCCGGGCACCGGCTGGGGCACCAACCCCAACGCGATGCGCGCCATCGCCAAGGGCCACAGCATCTTCACCAACGTCGCCCTGACGGACGACGGCGGTGTGTGGTGGGAGGGCATGACCGACGAGGTGCCCGCGCACCTGACCGACTGGCAGGGCAACTCCTGGACCCCGGATTCGGACAAGCCCGCCGCTCACCCGAACTCCCGCTTCTGCACGCCGATCGACCAGATCGACATGCTGGCCGAGGAGTACTACAACCCGGACGGCGTGGAGCTTTCCGCGATCCTGTTCGGCGGCCGCCGCAAGACCACCATCCCGCTGGTCACCGAGGCGCGCAGCTGGTCCAACGGCATCTTCATGGGCTCCACCCTGTCCTCGGAGACCACCGCCGCGGCAGCCGGTGCCGTCGGCGTTGTCCGCCGGGATCCGATGGCCATGCTGCCCTTCATCGGCTACGACGCAGGCGATTACCTGAACCACTGGGTCAACCTGTCCGCGAAGGCCAACCCGGAGCGGCTACCCAAGATCTTCCTGGTCAACTGGTTCCGCCGCAATTCCGAGGGCGGATTCGCCTGGCCCGGATTCGGTGACAACGCCCGGGTCCTGAAATGGGCCATCGAACGCCTCGAGGGCAAGGCCGACGCCGTGGAGACCCCCATCGGGTTCGTCCCCACCGCTGACGCGATCGACCTCAAGGGCCTGGACATGACCCCGGCCCAGGTTGAAGAGGCCGTCCGTGTCGACCCCGCAGAGTGGACCACCGAGCTGGCCTCGATCGAGGAGTGGTTCGCCAACTTCGGCAGCTCGCTGCCCGAGGCGCTGCGCGCCGAACTCGCAGGACTGAAGGAGCGCATGGCTGCCGAGCAGTAGCAGCCCGCACAACACTAAGCAACGCGGGGTCACTTACGGCCCATCCCACCTCTGTGGATGGACCGTAAGTGACCCCGCGTTGCGGTTTAACCAGCGACCGTTAGAACCCAGGATCTCTCGCAAGATGCAGGGCCGCCGCTTTCGTTGGGTGCGTGACGCCGGGACTTAGGTCCCTAGGCCGCGTCCGGCCAGATCCCTAGGCTTGTCCGCATTCCATCAGCCGGGCCGGCCGACGATTGGAGCGTGCGCTGGGGGCATTCCGGGCGGGTGCGGCCGCGCCCCCGACCTGCTCGCGGTAAGCGAGACTCAGGAGTTCCTCATGCTTGTCAACGACGACATCGATGCTTTGTCCAGGGCTGTCAGCGGTCCGGTCGCGTTGCCGGACAGCCCCGAATTCGCGGCGGAGACGTTCGCCTTCAACGTTGCAACAGTGCACCGGCCCGAGGTCGTTCTGGGGGCCGCAGATGCCCGGGACGTCGTGGCCGCGGTTAAGTGGGCGGCCGAGCGCAGGCTTCCCGTGTCCGTCCAGTCCACCGGGCACGGCGCCGAATCTGCGATCGATGGCGGCCTGCTCATTAACACGCGCCGGCTGCAGGACGTGCAGATCGATCCGGATGAACGCACCGCGCGCGTCGGCGCCGGGGTGAAGTGGCGCACCCTCCTGGAGGCCAGCGTGCCGCACGGGCTCCTCGGATTGCACGGCTCCAGCACCGACGTCGGCGTCGTCGGCTACACGCTCGGCGGCGGGCTGCCCGTGCTCGGCCGCGCGCACGGCTTCGCGGCGGACCATGTCCGCAGCATGGAGATTGTCACGGCCGACGGCGAGCTGCGGCGGATCGACGCCGACGCCGAGGCCGAGCTGTTTGCACTGATGCGCGGCGGCAAGGGCAACCTCGGGATCGTGACCGCCCTCGAGTTCAGTCTCTTTCCGTTCAGTGATTTGTACGGCGGCGGCATCATCTATCCCGGGGCGGATGCGGCCACCGTCCTGGCTGCCTTCCGTCACTGGCTGCCCACGCTGCCCGAAGACGCCTCACCCTCGATCTCGCTGCTGCGGCTTCCGGACATGGACTTCGTTCCTGAGCCGCTGCGGAACCAGTTCGTCGTGCACCTGCGCTTTGCCTTCCTGGGCAAGCGCGAGGCCGGCGACGCGCTGCTTGCCCCGATGCGGGCGGTCTCGACCCCATTGATGGACACGGCCGGGCCCATGAGTTACCTCGACGTTGACCAGATCCACATGGACCCGGCGGACCCGCTGCCCTTCATGGACGGCGGCGCGCTCCTGAAGGATTTCGGCGAAGAGGCGGTGGCTGACCTGCTCGAGCTCACCGGGGACGGTTCGGACTGCCCGCTGCTGCTGGTGGAGGTCCGGCCGCTCGGCGGCGCGCTGGCCCGGACTGCACTGTCCCGGCCGGGGGCTATGCCGGATGCGGTGTCGGACGCCGTGTCGGGGCGGGACGCGGCCTTCCTGCTGTTCCTCGTCGGGTTCAAGATACCGCCCCTTGCCGAGGCCGTATCGGCCTCCATCAGCGGGATCCTGGCCGCGATGGCTCCCCACTCCACCGGGTACACGCTGGTCAATTTCCATGGCGCACCGGGCGACGAGGAGGACCGGGCCCGGGCCTGGACTCCCGCGGTCTACGAGCGGATGCGGTCCGCGAAGTCCACGTACGACCCCGGTAACCTCCTGCGCTTCGGTCACGCGATCACCGGGGTGCCGTCGGCGGGCTGACGCGCTCTGTGCGGGCTCCGGGGCACCGCTTCACGACGGCGGCCCCCACCTTCACGAAGAGGTGCGGGGCCGCCGTCGGTGAGTGTTTTAGCTGGCGAGCCAGATATCCGGGCCGAAGACCTCGTAGTGGATCTTCGTGGCCGGGATGCCGGCGTTGATGGCCTCGTTGCGGATGTTCTTCATGAACGGCAGCGGGCCACACAGGTAGAGCGAGGCGTTGGCCGGGAGGTCCACCTCGCGCAGGGACATGAAGCCCGCGTTGGAACCGGCTTCGGGCTGCTCGAGCCAGAGCTGCAGGTCGGCGCCGTCCAGGCGTTCGACGTCGTCCGTCATCTGGGAGCGCAGCGCCCAGCTGTCCAGGGTGCTTTCGGCGTGCAGGACCAGGACCTGGCGGTCCGAGCCGGACTCGGCCAGGGAGCGCAGGATGGACGCCGTGGGCGTGCAGCCGATGCCGGCCGAGGCCAGGACCACGGGGCCGTCGCCTTCCTTGAGCGTGATTTCGCCGTAGGGGTTGGAGATTTCGATGACGTCGCCCACGGCGACGTTGTTGTGCAGCACGGGGGAGACCTCGCCGCCGTCGTCGAGCTTGGTGGTGAAGCTGCGGCTGGTGCCGGCGTCGCCGGAGAGGGAGTACTGGCGGACCTGGCGGAGCCCGTCCGGAAGGGTGACCTTGACGCTGACGTACTGGCCCGGCAGCGCCGCGGTGATGGGGGTGTCGTCGGCCGGTTCCAGCGTGAAGGTCATGGAGCCGGTGCCGGCCGGAGTCTTGGCGGCAACCTTCCAGGGGGTCCACATCTTGGCGTTGGCCTGTGCGGAGTAGAGGCCCTTCTCGAGCTTGATGAGGGCGTCCGCCATGAGCCAGTAGACCTCGGTCCAGGCTTCGGCGATTTCCGGGGTGATGACCTCGGCCAGGTCCTCGGCGATGGCGGCGAAGAGGTGCTCGTAGACCACCTGGTACTGCGGTTCGGTGATGCCGAGGGAAGCGTGGCGGTGCGCGATCCGGGACAGCACGGTCTCCGGCAGGGTGTCCGGGTTGTTCACCAGGTGGCTGGCGAAGGCGGCGATGCTTCCGGCCAGGGCCTGCTGCTGATTGCCCGAGCGCTGGTTGGAGCGGCTGAACAGGCCGTCCAGCAGTTCGGGGTGGGCGGCGAAGAGGCGGGCGTAGAACTTGGGGGTGATCTCCCCGATCCGGGAACCGACCAGCGGCAGGGTGGCCTCGATGACGGGGAAGGACTTGTCCGAGAGCATGCTGACTCCTGAGATAGTGGCCCGGCGTCTTCAGCCGGGTCCGCGGCGATACTTGCATTTCAAATACAAATATCTATGCCTCATTTCTACACCGCGTAGAAATCTATTCCAAATCGACCGGATTCCGGGCGTGGCGGCGGCGGGAGAAGGCGGGTGTCAGTGACAAGTGTCGCTGCCGGAGAAGGAACCGGTGGTGCCCACGTTCGTAAACGTCATGCCGGGAAGGGGGAGGAACTGCCAGGAGTAGGACGACGCGTTCAGGGTCAATTTGAGCGGCCCGAAGGCGCTTCGGCCACGGGCCACCATTGCGGTCAGAAGGGGGTCGGTGTTGGCCGACAACGCCTGGAGATCCGCCCCGCCGGCGCCCGCGGTAAAGGACCGGATCCCGGTCGGGGAGAGCGCCGGCACCGTGCCTGAGCCGGAGGCGCCGATCGGTTTGAAGATCTCGCTGACGTGGTTGTGCCCGGAAATCATGACGTCGACACCGTGGCCGGCCATGAGGTCCCACATAGGTCCCAGTTCCGGGTAGGAGCCGTGGTTCACGCCCGTTGACCAGCGTGGATGGTGCGCCGCCACGAGGGTGCACGCCGTCGGGGAATTGGTGAGACGGTCCTGCAGCCACAAATATTGCGGGCTGCCGACACCGCATCCACCGCTCACCCCGCCGGGCCCGCATTCACTGTTCAGGGCGATGAAGGTCCAGGCCCCGATCGTCGTCGAGTAGTAGCCGTCCGTACGGGTCCCGAAGTCGCCCGTGGTGACGCCGGGGCCATAGAAATAGTCGAAATAGCCGCGGGTGTTGTCAAGGTATTCATGGTTGCCGAGCACCGGCGAGGTGATGGCCTTCAGGGCGCCGAATGTGTCGTTGTAGGCGCCGGCCCCCATGAACTCGGCAAGGGTGGCGTTCTGGTATTGAAGGTCCCCAAGGGCGATGAACCTGTCGGGCGACTGGGCCGCGACCACCGCGGCCACGTCGCCCTGGCGGCACGCCGACGAGGTGACAACTGAGCCGGGGGCACAGGCGATGTCGCCGACAGCCAGCACGGTCGCAGTCCCGCCGGCACCGGGTTGGGTGGTGGCGGTGGCTTCGTTGGAGCCGGGGCCGGTGTTGCCGGCGGCGTCGGTGGCGGTGACGCGGTAGTACCAGGTTCCGGCGGGGCGGTTGGTGTCGGTGTAGCTGAGCCCGGTGGTGTCGGCGATTTTGGTGGTGGTGGCGGGGGTGAAGCCTGCCGTGGTGGAGCGGTGGACGGTGTAGCCGGTGACGCCGGTGTTGTCGGTCGCGGCGGTCCAGGACAGGGCGACGGCGGTTCCGGTGGCTGTGGCGGCCAGAGCCCCGGGCGCGCCCGGCGCGGTGGTGTCGGAAGGGGCGGCATCCGTGTAGGTGAGGGTGAGGGTGGGGCGCAGCGTGGCGGAGGCCTGGCGTGACCAGAACCAGGAGCTGTCGGTGCCGGTGCCGGTCAGGGCCAGGGTCCGGGACCCGGTCCAGCCGGCCATCAGGCTGGTGTCCAGGGGAATGTCGTAGGCCGTGTTGGCGGCCGTGCCGCCGGGCAGGGACCCGAGGGTGGGCCCGGAAACCGCGGGGCGGTTGGCGTAGAGGGTTCCGGTCTCGGACCAGGAGTCGGCTGCCGAGCGGACGTTGAGGGTGTTGGCGGAGCCGGCGGAGGCCAGGCTGGTGGTGCGTATGCGCAGGATCGCGCCGGTCAGTGTTTGCCCGGCCGGGGCTGCCGGGACCTGGAACCGGAGCACGGCCGTGGCGTCCGGTGAGCCGTAGACCGCCAGCGAGCCGCTGGTGCCGAAGTCCGTCGTGGGCGCCGATGCGGAGGTGTAGGTATCCGCCGCACTCTCCACCGCCAGCACCGTCGGCGGAGCGGCCGGTTGGGTGGTGGCGGTGGCTTCGTTGGAGCCGGGGCCGGTGTTGCCGGCGGCGTCGGTGGCGGTGACGCGGTAGTACCAGGTTCCGGCGGGCCGGTTGGTGTCGGTGTAGCTGAGCCCGGTGGTGTCGGCGATTCTGGTGGTGGTGGCGGGGGTGAAGCCTGACGTGGTGGAGCGGTGGACGGTGTAGCCGGTGACGCCGGTGTTGTCGGTTGCGGCGGTCCAGGACAGGGCGACGGCGGTTCCGGTGGCTGTGGCGGCCAGGGTCCCGGGCGCGCCGGGTGAGATGGTGTCGGGCGGGGGTTGGGTGGTGGCGGTGGCTTCGTTGGAGCCGGGGCCGGTGTTGCCGGCGGCGTCGGTGGCGGTGACGCGGTAGTACCAGGTTCCGGCGGGCCGGTTGGTGTCGGTGTAGCTGAGCCCGGTGGTGTCGGCGATTTTGGTGGTGGTGGCGGGGGTGAAGCCTGCCGTGGTGGAGCGGTGGACGGTGTAGCCGGTGACGCCGGTGTTGTCGGTTGCGGCGGTCCAGGACAGGGCGACGGTGGTTCCGGTGGCTGTGGCGGCCAGGGTCCCGGGCGCGCCGGGTGCGGTGGTGTCGGGCGGGGTTCCGTCCGTGTAGGTGAGGGTGAGGGTGGGGCGCAGCGTGGCGGAGGCCTGGCGTGACCAGAACCAGGAGCTGTCGGTGCCGGTGCCGGTCAGGGCCAGGGTCCGGGACCCGGTCCAGCCGGTCATCAGGCTGGTGTCCAGGGGGATGTCGTAGGCCGTGTTGGCGGCCGTGCCGCCGGGCAGGGACCCGAGGGTGGGCCCGGAAACCGCGGGGCGGTTGGCGTAGAGGGTGCCGGTCTCGGACCAGGAGTCGGCCGCCGAGCGGACGTTGAGGGTGTTGGCGGAGCCGGCGGAGGCCAGGCTGGTGGTGCGTATGCGCAGGATCGCGCCGGTCAGTGTTTGCCCGGCCGGGGCTGCCGGGACCTGGAACCGGAGCACGGTCGTGGCGTCCGGTGAGCCGTAGACCGCCAGCGAGCCGCTGGTGCCGAAGTCCGTCGCGGGCGCCGATGCGGAGGTGTAGGTATCCGCCGCACACTCCACCGCCACCACCGTCGGTACCGCAAGGGCGGTGGGGGCGGTGATGAACGTCAGGAGGAGCGCCGCGGCTCCGGCAGCGCTAAACCAACGGATACTTTTCATCAGCGGCCCTTCGACTGGCCGGAAAGACAAAAAATACCGGCTTGGTGACGTTCCCTAGGGGTACTTTGTCATCCCGTGCCTGCCTGAAGTCAATGGCCAGGCCCGCCAGGAAGGGCGTTTGGACGCCAAACCAAAGGTTTTCCCCAGATTGGGCCGGATTCCCGCCGGACAGCGGCCCGAACCTGCCGGGCCGCTCAAAGCCCCGGGCGCAGCCCGATCGCCGCAAAGACGGGCGCCATCTGCCGGGAGGTCGGCAGCGACGCGATCACGATCCCGTCGAGTTCGCCATAGAAGGCTTCGCGGGCCCGGGCCAGCGCGGCCCGGAGCCGGCATTCGGTGATGAGCGGGCACGTCCCGCCCGTGGCAATGCAGTCGGCCGGGTCCATGCGGGTGTCGAGTTGCCGCAGCAGCTGGCCGACCGTTGCGGTCCGGCCGGCGCTGCTCAGCCGGGATCCGCCGTTGCGGCCGCGTTCGACGTCGATCAGGCCCAGTGCGCGCAGCTTCGCCATCGCCTTGCTGACGTGGTTGTACGGCGTGCCGACAGCGTCGGCGATGCTCTGGGTGGTCAGGAGCCCGCCGTCCGGAGCGGCCGCGAGCACCAGCAAAGCGCGAAGGCTCACATCGGCGAACGCATTGATCTTCATATCCCCAGCCTAAGGGCGGTCTAGTCCACCCAGACGGCGGGCTCGTTGGTATCGGCGGCCAGCTGGCCGAACTCGAGTTCGTGCGTCCCGGCATTCGCGGCGTAGGGCAGCACGGCGGCGAACAGGGAGCCGTCCTGGTGCTCTGCCGCGACGTGGATGGCGTCCGAGTCTTCCTCGAGCAGCGTAATGTCGCAGACGACGGCGGCGGCCCGGAACTCCTCCCGGTGCTGCCGGAGCAACTCGTGGAGGTCCCGGATCATGGCGTCCGCGTCGAAGTCGGCGTCCGATCCGTCGCTCGCGTCCGCGGGTGTGACTGCCACCAGCCGGACTTCGCCGTCGTTCTGCACCACCAGGGCGAAGGGCAGGAAGCCGCCGTTGCGTTCCAGCTGCTCCTGCGCGGCACCGACGCCGGTGCCGAGCAGGTTCTCCAGATCCGTGGCGCTGGCGTCCGGCACGGACTCGCGCCAGGATCCGGTGTTGGCGGATTCTTCCGGGTGTACTGCCACCGCTAGCCCCGGACCAGCGCCAGGACGCGGTCGCGGACGCGTTCCATGGTGGCGGCGTCCGTGGCTTCAACGTTGAGGCGCAGGAACGGTTCTGTGTTGGACGGGCGCAGGTTGAACCAGTAGCTGCCGTCGGTGGCGATGAAGGTGCTGCCGTCGAGGTAGTCGACCTCGACGTCCTCGTCGTGGAAGTCCTCGCGGACCCGCTCGACCGCGGCGGCCTTGTCCTCGATTTCCGAGTTGATCTCACCGGATGACCGGTACGGCTCGTATTCGCGGCCGAGTTCGGAGAGCGGGCCCTCCTGTTCGCCCAGGGCGGCGAGGACGTGCATGGCGGCCAGCATGCCGGTGTCCGCATTCCAGAAGTCGCGGAAGTAGAAGTGGGCCGAGTGTTCCCCGCCGAAGATGGCCCCTTCCGCGGCCATGACGGCCTTGATGAAGGAGTGCCCCACGCGGGTGCGGACGGGCCGGCCGCCGTGGCGTTCGACGAGTTCGGGCACCGCGCGGGAGGTCAGCAGGTTGTGGATGACGGTGGGCGTGTCTTCACCGAGGCCCTGGGCGCGGGCGATTTCGCGGCGGGCCACCATGCCGGTGATGGCCGACGGCGAGACAGGCTCGCCCTTCTCGTCGATCACGAAGCAGCGGTCGGCGTCGCCGTCGAAGGCCAGGCCGATGTCCGCGCCGTGTTCGACGACGGCGGCCTGCAGGTCGCGCAGGTTTTCCGGTTCCAGCGGGTTGGCCGGGTGGTTCGGGAAGGATCCGTCGAGCTCGAAGTACAGCGGCACGATCTCCAGCGGAAGCTTGGGCAGCAGGGCATCGCCAAGCACGGCCGGGGTGGTGAGGCCGGCCATGCCGTTGCCGGCATCCACCACAACCTTCAGCGGCCGGGAACCGCGCAGGTCCACCAGGGACCGCAGGTACTCCGCGTAGCCCTTGAGGACGTCCTGCACGCCAATCAGGCCAGTGCTGCCGGCCGCGGGGATGGCGCCGGCGTTGAGGTATTCCTCGGCGCGGGCCTGGATTTCCATGAGCCCGGTTTCGGAGGAGATCGGCACGGCGCCGGCCTTGGCCATCTTGATGCCGTTGTATTCGGCCGGGTTGTGGCTCGCGGTGAACGTGGCGCCGGCGGCGTTGAGGGCCCCGCACGCGTAGTAGAGCTCGTCGGTGGAGATCAGGTCCAGCAGCTGGACGTTGGCGCCGCGGGTGGCTGCGCCGTTCGCGAAGGCTTTGGCGAACTCGGGGGAGGAGGGGCGCATGTCCCCGCCCACCAGCACGGTCTGCCCTGTGAGTTCCAGGACGTCGACGAAGGCGGCACCGACGGCTTCGACGATCTCCGCGGTGATGGATTGCCCCACGATTCCGCGCACGTCGTAGGCCTTGAACGAGGTCGAGAGGTCAAAAGTCTTTGTCTTGTCCGTAGTCACGCGTCTTATCTTACGTTGCGGCCCTGACGCGCCGGCCTGTCCCCGCCCTTGTCTACACGCCGGATTGTGCACATAGCGGGTACCGGCTTCGTGGCTGTCGGAGGGGGCTGGGATACTGAAGCAATGGCCAGTAACCAGAACGCCCTTTCCAGCACGGCCCTAGCCGGCACCCCATCCTCGACCCGGGAACAGGCCCAGAATGTACTGCGGGAGCTCGTGGGCCATCCTGAAGCCGAGTTCCATGACGGCCAGTTCGAGGCCATTGAGGCCCTGGTCGACGGCGGCAGGCGGGCTCTGGTGGTGCAGCGCACCGGCTGGGGGAAGTCGGCCGTGTACTTTGTCGCCTCCCTGCTGTTGCGCCGCCGCGGCGCCGGGCCGACCCTGATCGTGTCCCCGCTCCTGGCCCTCATGCGGGACCAGGTCGCGGCCGCGGCGCGGGCCGGGGTGCGGGCGGTGGCGATCAACTCCGCAAACCAGCTGGACTGGGACACTGTCCGCGAGCAGCTCGCCGCCGATGAAGTGGACGTCCTGCTGGTCTCGCCGGAACGACTCACCAACCCGTCCTTCCGGGAAAACCAGCTGCCCGAGCTCGTCCGCCGGACCGGGCTGCTGGTGATTGACGAGGCCCACTGCATCTCGGACTGGGGCCACGACTTCCGCCCCGACTACCGGCGCATCGCTGACCTCATCACGCAGCTCCCGGACACCGTCCCGGTGCTCGCCACCACGGCCACGGCCAACTCCCGGGTGGTGCATGACATCGAGGAACAGCTCGGCAAGGACGTGCTCACCATCCGTGGCGCCCTGGGCCGGGATTCGCTCCGGCTCGGTGTCCTGACCCTGCCCGATTCCCGCGAACGCCTCGGCTGGCTGCTGACCCACCTGCAGGATCTGCAGGGCAGCGGCATCATCTACACCCTCACCGTGTCCGCCGCCGAGGACACCGCCCGCCTGCTGGCTGAGGCGGGGCACGAGGTCCTCGCCTACACCGGCCGCACGGACCCCGCGGACCGGGAACGGGCCGAGCAGCTCCTGAAGGACAACCAGGTCAAGGCGCTCGTGGCCACCTCCGCCCTCGGCATGGGTTTCGACAAGCCGGACCTCGGCTTCGTGGTGCACCTTGGCGCGCCGTCGTCGCCGGTGGCGTACTACCAGCAGGTGGGCCGCGCCGGCCGTGGCGCGGCGAACGCCGACGTCCTGCTGCTGCCAGGATCCGAGGACCGCGACATCTGGCAGTATTTCGCCACCGCATCCATGCCGTCGGAGGAGAAAGCTGCCGCGGTCCTGACGGCCCTCGCCGAGGCAGGCACGGCGGTGTCCACGGTGGCGCTCGAGGCCCGGGTGGACCTGCGGCGCACCCCGCTGGAGCTGCTGCTGAAAGTCCTGGCCGTGGACGGCGCCGTCGAACGCGTCGGCGGCGGCTGGCGTTCCACGGGACAACCCTGGAACTACGACGCCGAGCGGTACGGCCGGATCGCCGAGGCCCGGGTGGATGAACAGGACTCGATGGTCATCTATCAGGACACGGCCGGCTGCCGGATGGAATACATCACCTCGGTGCTGGACGATGAAACGGCCCGCGCCTGCGGCCGCTGTGACAACTGCGCGGGCCGCTGGTTCCGCGCCGACATCGCCGAGGACGCCACGGAGACCGCCGGGCAGACCCTGCGCCGGGCCGGCGTCGCCCTGGAACCGCGGCTGCAGTGGCCCAGCGGCATGGACCGCCTGGGCGTGCCGGTCAAGGGCAAGATCAAGCCGGATGAGGCCCTCGCGGACGGCCGGGTGCTGGCGCGCCTGACGGACCTTGGCTGGGGCGGGGCCCTGCGGGAGGCCTTCGCCGCCGGTGCGCCCGACCGGCCCGTGGACCCGGGCATGCTTCAGGCCTGCGTCCAGGTGCTCCGGGAGTGGGGCACCGGAGATGCCCGGACCGCTGGCTGGAGCGGGGCCGGCCGGCCTGCCGCGATCATCAGCCTGCCCTCCCGCGGGAAGCCGTTGCTGGTGGATTCCCTGGCCCGCGGGATCTCGGAGATTGGCCGCATCCCGTATCTGGGCCAGCTGCAGCTCAATCACGGCGGACCCACCGGCGGCCGCGGCGGGAACAGCGCCTACCGGCTCGCCGGCGTCTGGGACCGTTTGGTGGTGGGGCCGGAGCTGGAGGAGGCCCTGGCTGGAATCCGTGGCCAGAGCGTCATGCTGGTGGACGACCTCGTGGACAGCCGCTGGAGCCTGACCGTTTCCGGGCGGGCCCTCAGGCTCGCGGGCGCCGGCGCCGTTCTGCCGCTGGTGCTGGGCCAGGCCGGCTGACCTCAGCGCCGGCGTGGCGGGGGAGGGCCAGGCTGTCCAGGGTGCTCAGGAGCATCAAGACCGCGATGGCCAGGAACGCCGCCCGGTACGGCGCCGCCGGATCACCGGCGACCCCGGTGGATCCCGCGCGGCTGCCTGCCTCGAAGACCCGCAGCAGGAGCGCCCCGACCGCGATCCCGGCCGCGGTGGCGAGCTGCACGAGCGTCGCGGAGACGGCGTTGGCGGACGGCAGCTGGGCCGGGACGACGTCGGCGTACTGCACGGATGCGTACGCCGAGAATCCGATCGAGCGGAACGCCCCGCTGGCCACCAGCACCGCGACAATCAGCGGTTCCGGCGTGCCGGCGTCGAGCAGCGCGCACAGCGCAAAAGTGGCCGCGGAGGCCAGCGACGCGAACACCAGGACGGGCTTGAACCCGAAACGCCGGATCAGGGGCGTCGTGGCGGGCTTGATCCCGATGTTCCCCACGAACACGGCCGACACCATCGCCCCGGCGCGCAGCGGGTCCCAGCCGAAACCGACCTGGAACATCAGCGGCAGCAGGAACGGCACCGCGCTGATGGTCAGGCGGTACACGAAGCCTCCCGTCGCCGTCGCGCGGAACGTCCGTGTGCCGAAGACGGACAGATTGAACAGCGGCGTGCTGGTCCGCCGCATCCAGGCCGCGGCGGCGGCCAGGAACAGCAGGCCCGCAGCGATCCCCGCGGCCGCCAGGAGTCCGGCGTCCCGGCCGCCCATCAATTCCAGGCCGACCAGCAGGGATCCCACCCCGAGCGTGGTCAGGACCAGTCCGAGCCAGTCCAGGCGCCGCGTGCTGTCGCCGCGGACTCGGGGGACCAGGCGCAGCGCGGCCAGGAAGGCCGCCAGGCCCAGGGGGAGGTTGACCAGGAAGATCCAGTGCCAGGACAGGTAGGTCGTCAGCGCTCCGCCCACCAGCGGGGCGAGGACCGGGGCCAGCAGCCCGGGCCACACGAGGAAGGCCGTTGCGCGCAGCAGATCCTTCTTCGGGGTGCCGCGGAGCACCACCAGCGTGCCCACCGGGACCATCATGGCGCCGCCGGCACCCTGCAGGACACGGCTCAGCGTCAGCATGGTCAGGTCCTGGCTGAGCGCGCAGAGCAATGACGCGGCCGTGAAGATAGCGATGGCGAGGCAGAACACCCGGCGGGCACCGAGCCGCTCCGCGAGCCAGCCGCTGAGCGGGATGCCCATCGCCACCGTCATCAGGTAGGCGGTCATGGTGATGTTCACGTCGGCGGCCGGCACCGCGAAATCGGCGGCGATACTGGGTATGGCGGTCGTCAGGACGGTCCCGTCGAGGAACTCCATGAAGAACGTCGTGGCCACCAGCAGGGCCAGCCGCGGGCTCCAGCTGCCCCCGGCCGGGTCCGCGCCGCGCGGGGAGGCGTTCATGCGCGTGTCTCCACGGTCCGGTTCACCCATAGCGCCGGCTCATCCATTGCACTGATTCGCCCATTGCACCGGTTCACCCATGGCGCAGGGGTGGTTCCGATTCCAGCACAGCCATGGCGGCGTTGTGTCCGCCGATCGCACTGACGGCGCCGCCGCGGCGGGCACCGGAGCCGCAGAGCAGGATCTGCGGATCATCCGTCGCCACGCCCCAGCGGCGCGCCGGTGTGTCCAGCGGTTCGCCGTCCTCCACGAACGGCCAGTCGAGGCCGCCGTGGAAGATATTGCCGCGGGGCATCCCGACGGCGCGTTCAATGTCCAGGGTGGTCTTGGTTTCGATGCAGGGCCGCCCGTCCGGACCGGTCAGGAGCAGATCCTCGACGGGCTCGGCCAGGACGGAGTTCAGGGAGGCCAGGACGGCCGCCTGCAGTTCGGCGCGGCGGTCCTCATTGTTCTCCGCCGTGACCAGCCGGTCCGGGACGTGCAGGCCAAAGACGGTCAGCGTCTGGGCGCCGGCGGCCTGCAGTTCCGGGGACAGGATGCTGGGGTCGGTCAGCGAGTGGCAGTAGATTTCGCACGGCAGCGGCGAGGGCACGGATCCGGCCGCGGCGGTGCTGTAGGCGGCGTCGAGCTGGGACCAGGTCTCGTTGATGTGGAACGTCCCGCCGAACGCGGCCTCGGGGCTGACGGATCCGTCCAGCAGCTCCGGGAGGCGTTTGAGCAGGAGGTTGACCTTGACCTGCGCACCCTCGCGCTGATGGTTCGGATTGGTGGCGGCGACCGCTGAAATGCCAGGGTCGCCGGCGGCGGCGCCGGCTGACAGGTCGGCGGCAGGCCGGCCGCGCAGCCGGTCGAGGACCACCGGCGCCACATTGGATAACACCCACCGGGCGGAAGACGAATGGTCCCGCCCGCCGTGGCGGTAGTCCACGGCGCCGCCGGGCCGGACGGCGGTCACGTCCGCGGAGGTCAGGATGGTCGCGCCGGCGTCGCGCGCGGCCCGCTCCAGCTCGCCGGAGACCGCGCCCATGCCGCCGACCGGCACGTCCCAGTCCCCCGTCCCGCCGCCGATCAGGTGGTAGAGGAAGCAGATGTTTTGCTGCAGGTCCTCATCGTCAGCCCGGGCGAAGGTACCGATCAGCGCATCCGTCAGGACCACACCGCGGACCAGGTCGCTGCCCAGCTCCCGGCGGATCGCCTGTCCGATGGGATGCTCGATCATGGCCTCCCACGCCGCGTCGGCCCCGGCCCGGGCGGCGAGGGCCCGCGCGTCGGACCGCGCCAGCAGCGGCGCGGTCATGGTGGGCCAGAGTGCCTCCGTGAGCTGCCGGCACGCGGCGTAGAACGCGGTGAAGGCGCCGAACTCGCCGTCGGGAGCGCCGACGGCGGCGAACGACGCGGCCGTGGCGGCCTCGTCCCCGTTGTCCACCAGCAGGGCCCGGCTGGCATCCGCGGGGTCCGGGGTGTAGGAGGAATAGCGCCGCCGCGCCAGCGTGATGCGCAGGCCGAGGTCGTCGATGATCTGCCGGGGCAAGAGGCTGACGAGGTACGAATAGCGCGAGAGGCGGGCGTCGACGCCGTCGAACGCGTGCGCGGATACCGCTGCGCCGCCGGCGTGTTCCAGCTTTTCCAGGACCAGGACGTCCCGCCCGGCCTTGGCCAGGTACGCGGCCGCGGCCAGTCCGTTGTGGCCGCCGCCGACGATGATGGCGTCAAATTCCGTGTTGCTCGACATGGGCCTATCCTGCCATCCGGATCCGCCGGCGGGCGTGAGGCGTCCGGCCACCGGACGTGCCGGGGCAGGGGGGACGTGACTGCTGGGGGCAGACCAGCGCGACTGAACGACGTCGATCCGCCCTGATCTGCCCGGGAACGCAAAAGGCCCCGGTCCGAGGACCGGGGCCAAACGCGGAGACGGGGGGATTTGAACCCCCGGTGGAGTTGTGCCCCACACTTCATTAGCAGTGAAGCCCATTCGGCCGCTCTGGCACGTCTCCAATTGCTAATAACTAGCCAACCAAGGATACGCAGAAGGTGCCACGCAGTGCAAAACGGCGGCTCCAGAGCAACGCGGGGTCAGATCCGGCCCATGCGGGGCCCCCGGATGGGCGCTAAGTGACCCCGCGTTGCTTGGGTGTGGGCCTTACGCCTCGGTGCCGGCGAGGGCCCGCCACAGGAAATGCTGGCTGCGGCTTTGCAGGGCCGCCGCCTGCCGGTTGTCCGAAGCCCCCGCGTGGCCGCCCTCGAGCGCCTCGTGGAACCAGACATTCGGGATGCCCATGGCCTGCATGCGGGCCGCCATCTTCCGGGCCTGCACCGGCCCCACCCGGTCATCCGAAGTCGCCGTCCAAATGAACGTCTCCGGGTAGTCCACGCCGTCCTTGAGCAGGTGGTACGGCGAAAACGTCTTCAGGAACTCCCACTGCTCGGGCACGTCGGGGTCGCCGTATTCGCCGATCCAGGAATAGCCCGCGGACAGTTTGGTGTACCGGCGCATGTCCAGGAGCGGGACCCCGCAGGACACGGCGCCAAACAGCTCCGGGTACTGGGTGAGCATGTTGCCCACCAGCAGTCCGCCGTTGGAGCCGCCCACGCAGCCGAGCCGCTGACGGGACGTGACGCCGCGGGAGATCAGGTCCTTCGCGACGGCGGCGAAGTCCTCGTACGCCCGGTGGCGGTTGCCCTGCAGCGCGGCGCGGTGCCAGTCCGGCCCGTACTCGCCGCCGCCGCGGATGTTCGCCACCACGTAGACGCCACCGCGGCGGTGCGTGCCCTCGCCCTCTTCGCCGCTGGACTCCGCGGTCCGCCGCTCCAGCCATGCCCGGCCGATCGCGCCGCTGTACGCCGGCGTCCGCGAAATCTCGAAGCCGCCATAGCCGGAAAGCTGGGTCGGGTTCTGGCCGTCCAGCACCAGGTCCTTGGCGGCCACCTGGAAGTACGGAACCTTCGTGCCGTCGCTGGAGGCCGCGAAGTGCTGCTGGACCTCGTAGCCCGCCTCGTCGAAGAATGACGGCGACGTCCGGATCACCTCGTGCGTGCTGGTCACCGATCCGCCGTCGCGGGCGAGTGTCCCGCGGGTCAGGGTGGTCGGCGTCGTGAAGCCGGTGGCCACCAGCCAGAAGTCGTTCCCTGCACCCGGTGCCTCGCCTTCGGCGACCGAGGCGGCGCCGCCGGTACCGTCGTCGTCCGAGCCTTCGGCGTCGTCTTCGTCATCCACCGCGAAGGCATTGACGTCGTGCAGGGGCGGGCAGGCGTCCAGCACGGTGGCGGCCCACGCGGCGTCCGTACCGGGGCGCCGCGGATCCAGGACGTGGATCTCCGAGGACACGTCCCGGAGCAGGTTCAGCAGCAGGAAGTCCCGCGTCCAGCTCCAGGACTGCAGGGAGGTGTGCGGATCGGGGGTGAAGAGCACGCCGAGGTCCCGGGAGCCGGCGAGGAAGTCCTCGAAGCCGGCCGCGAGCAGGGAGCCCGCCGGGTGGGTGGTGCCGTTGACGGTCCAGTCACGCTGCGGGCGGAACAGCAGCCATTCACGGTGCGAGCTCAGGTTCACGTCCGCCGGCACGTCGATCTGCACCCATGCACCATCGCGCAGCACCGAGGTGTTCTTCTCGAAAAAGCTGATCCAGTCGACGGCAAACGTTCGTTCGAAGCCCGGCGTGGAGTCGTGGGCCACGATCGCCATCATGTGGTCCTCGGGAATGTCGAACAGCTGCTCGGCCTGGGCCAGGGACTCGCCGCGGCGCAGCTTCACCCCGGTGCGGGCATAGGACGAGGTGGTCCGCGGCAGATCGTGGGCGGTGGTGGCGACCAGCAGGGTGTCCCCGTCCAGCCAGGAGGCGTTGCCCTTGCCGGTCGGGAGGTCGAAGCCGCCGTCGGCCGGGTCCACGAAGCCGCGGGCCTCGACGTCGAACTCCCGGTGGCGGTTGGCGTCCCCGCCGTCGGGGGAGAACGCCAGCAGGGCCCGCCGGTGGGGTTCACCCGGGGCCGGGCGGAGGAAGTTGGCGCCGTGGAAGACCCAGTCCTGGTTCTCGGCGGCGGCGAGGGCGTCGACATCCAGCAGGACATCCCACTCGGGGGTCCCGGCCCGGTAGCTGTCCCAGCTGGTGCGCCGCCACAGGCCCCGGGGGTTGTCCCGGTCCTTCCAGAAGTTGTAGTACCACTCGCCGTGCTTGCCCACCATGGGGATCCGGTCGGTGGAGTCGAGGACCTCCAGGATCCGGCCTTCCAGATCGGCGTAGTCGGCGTCCTCGAGGAGCTCCTCGGTGCGGGCGTTCTGTTCACGGACCCACGCCAGCTGCTCCTGGCCGTAGATGTCCTCCAGCCAGATGTTCTCGTCGACGGGTTCGGGGGAAGTCCCTCCAGCCGGGAGGGCGCCGGTGGCCTCGCCGGACGCGGACGGGTGGTCAGCTTCTGTGGTGGTCATTTTTCCATCCAAGAACATCGGTGCGGCAGTGGCAAGTCACACGGAGGTCAAGCCGGCGGCCGGGTTGCCGATACGCTGGATGCCGTGGGCATATCTCGAAGCATCCGGACGGCAGTGATAGGCGCCGGTCCCCGGGGCACGAGCGCGCTGGAACGGCTCCTCGCCAACTGGGCCTCCACCGGCTCCGCGGGCACCCTGCACATCGACGTCGTGGACCCTTACCCGGCAGGCCCGGGGCACGTCTGGCAGCCAGGACAGTCGCGGCTGTACCTGATGAACACGCAGTCCTTCTATCCCACCGTGGTCCCCGAAGACCCGGAACTCGTGCCGCCCCTGGCCGGGCGCACATTCGACCAGTGGCGCGAACTCCAGCAGGCCCACCCGCACCCTTCGCTCACTGACGACGAACGTGCCGAGCTCTCACGGCTCGGCGAGGCGGACTTCCCCAGCCGGGCCCTTTACGGCCGCTACCTGCGGTCCACCCTCGAGGAACTGCTCACCGTGCTGCCGGCCGGCGTCAGCGTGGACTTCCACGCGGCGAGGGCGACGTCCGTCCGCCACGCCGCGGAGGCCGCCGCGGCGCCGGGCCCGGACCTGGCCGCCTCCGGGCCGGCCGGCGCGGAGGACGCTGCGGTGCGGTTCGACGTCGTGCTCGACGACGGCACCATAATTACCGTCGACTCCGTGGTGCTGGCCGTGGGCCACCTCGACGCGCGGTTAAACCCTGAACAGCGGGAGCTGCTTTCCGCGGCGGAGGAACTCGGTCTCCTGTACGTGCCGCCGGCGGCGCCCGCCGACGTCGACTGGTCCCGGGTGCCGGGAGGCAAACCTGTCCTGGTGCGCGGCATGGGCTTGAACTTCTTTGACGTGATGGGACAGCTGACGGAAGGGCGCGGCGGCCGGTTCGTTGCCGGAGAGGGCAACGCTGAACTGACGTATCTGCCGTCCGGCCGCGAACCGCTCATCATCGCCGCCTCACGCCGCGGCACCCCCTACCGGGCGAAGGCGACACTCACCGGCTACTACCCCGGAACGGTCCGGCTGCGCTACTGCACTGAGGGCGCGATCGCGAAGTTCGCCGACTCCGGAATCCGGCCCTCCTTCGACTACGACCTCTGGCCGCTCCTGCACCGGGACGCGGTCTGGGCCTACTACTCCACGCTCGCGCGCTCGCAGCCCGATGCCATCCTGACCGGCCCGGCCGAGTTCCTGCGCGCCCTGGACGAGTCTTTGCGGCCGCACGCTCACTCGACCGTCAAATGGGAGCACACGGCGGAATCGGTGATTGCCGTCCATGTCCGGGCATCCCACCGCCTGGACCTGCTCGGCCTCGCTGCGCCCCTGGCCGGGCGCTCGTTTGACTCCAGAGCCGAACTGGACGCCGCCGTCGTCGACTACCTGCTCGACGACGCCCGGCGCTCGGCCCTTGGTGAGGACGATCCGGTGAAGATGGCGATCGGCGCGCTGCACCACGGCCGGGCCGTGCTCAAGACCGCTGTGGCCGATAGCGGCATCACGGACGAATCCTGGGTCGCGGGCCTCCGGGGCTGGTTCGAATCATTCGTGGAAGGCCTGGCGAGCGGTCCGCCGGCGCTGCGCTCCGCGCAGCTCGCGGCGCTGGCCCGGGCGGGAATCGTGCGCTTCGTGGGCCCTGACCCCAAGTTCGGCGTGGACCGGCGGGCCCGGATGTTCACCGCGGCGTCACCATGGGTGGGCGGCGGAATGGATGAAAGCGCCGACGGCGGGGCGGAAGGTGCCGCGATGGAGCCTGCCGGCATCGGTGGTGCTGCCGCGGGCGGTGCTGGGGTCCGCGGTTTTGTGGGCAGTGCCGGCGTGATCGGTGCTGCATCAGGGACGGCGCACGCGGGTGCGGTAAGGGACCGGACGGAGAACGCCGTGTCCGGTTTTGGGGCGGCCGCCGTGTCCGGTTCCGGGGCGGGGGCTGTGTCAGCGGCGGCGATGATCGAGGCGCTGGCCCCGGCCAACCGGGTGGCCGTCAACTCTTCGCCCTTGTTGGAGCAGTTGCTCGCCGAGGGGCTGGTGCGGCCGCGCCTCATGATGAGCGTGGAGGGGACCCCGGTGCAGACTTCCGGGCTGGACGTCGTCCCGCATCCTTACCGGCCGCTGGGTGCCAATGGGTCCGTGACGCCGGGGCTTTACGTGCTCGGGCTTCAGCTCTCCGCCACGCAATGGGGCACGGCCATCGCCGCCGAGGCCCGGCCGAAGACCGGCCCGGTCTACCGCAGCGGCCAGCGCACCCTGCGCGACGCCGACGAGATCGCCCGCGACATCCTGGCCCCGTAGCCCGTAGCCCGTAGCCCGTAGCCCGTAGCCCGTAGCCCGTAGCCCCTAGCCCGTAGCCCGTAGCCCGTAGCCCGTAGCCCGTAGCCCGTAGCCCCTAGCCCGTAGCCCGTAGCCCGCCCGCCGCTCCGGAGCCGCTCAAGAGTGGACAAGCCCTCCCCTGGGGCCGGGCAGTGGACAGTTGGTGCTTATGTCCAGTGCTGCGGGCCAGGGGAGGGCATGTGCCGTGGTGGGCGACCAGGAAGTCCGGGCTAAGGCATCAGCCCTTGAGGCACTTCCGGTAGGCGGCCATGGCTGTCCCGTAGTTCACCTGGCCCACGAGATCCCCGGGCCTGGTCGGCTTGACCGGCGGCGTGCACTTCGGCGGGACGGGGACGCTGGCCGCGACCTTCACCGCCGTTTTCACCACAGTGCCGGATTCGACGGCGGTAAGCACCAGGGTGCCCGTGCCGGCGGCGGCGCCAGCGGGAACCAACACGCTCACGTTGGCGGCGCCGGCGGTCACCGGTACCGTGCCCAGGCCCGTCACGGTGCCGGCGGCGTCCGTGAACTCGGCGCGCAGCGAGGCATTCACCGGGCTGCCCAGCGAGGTGAGGTCCAGCTTCGAAACCGCCAGTGTGATGGATTCGCCGCCCTTGACCTCGGCCGCCGTCGTGTTCACGACAGCCACGGAGCGGCGGGCGAAGTCCGGCGAGACCGGGTTGTGGGCCTGCAGGTACTTGATCCAGGCGTCGCGGTCCACGAGCCCGGAGTCCTTGGTGCCCGCGCCTTCCTTGAAGATGCGGAAGTTGTCGCCGCCGGTGGCCAGGAAATTGAACGTCCCGATCCGGTAGGACTTCGCCGGGTCGATCACTGCACCGTTGACCCGGATCGAGGTGATCCGGTCACCGGCGGAGCGGGCGGCGTCGTAGGTGTAGTTCACGTTCTTGGACAGGCCCAGCTGCTGGTACGCACGGCTGGGAACCGTGCCGTCCGGGTTGGTCTGCCACTGCTGCTCCAGCAGGGTCTTGAACTGCGCACCGGTCAGGGACGTGGTCCACAGATTGTTCACGAACGGCAGCACGGCGTTGGCCTCGGCGTACGTGATGGTGCCGTCGGGCGCGTAGTACAGCTCGTTGCGCAGGCCGCCCGGGTTGACGACGCCGATTTCGGCGGCGCCGAGGTCCGGCGCCTTCAGCGCATCCACCAGGGAGTCCGCCACCAGGTTGCCGAGCGTGGACTCGCTGCTCCGGTCATCGCGCACAGCCGGGGAACCGGCGAACGCCGTCGTGATATCCGCCGTGACCTTGCCGACAGGCTGGTTGCCGACCACCGCGGCGTCGGCCAGGGCCTTGTCCGCGATGGCCTTGACGGCCGCGACGCGCGGGTACTGCGCCACAAGATCGGCTGCCGGCTGCGCGGCGCTGGTGGTGCGCTGGACGTTGCCGGCCTTGTACC
This sequence comes from Arthrobacter sp. P1_B9, assembly GCF_056406495.1. Taxonomy (NCBI): domain Bacteria; kingdom Bacillati; phylum Actinomycetota; class Actinomycetes; order Micrococcales; family Micrococcaceae; genus Arthrobacter; species Arthrobacter sp. P1_B9. The sequence continues at coordinate 53,974 of NZ_JBFUAA010000005.1, read as the reverse complement.
CGGTCACCGACATGGTCCTGGTGTCGATGGTCAGCTGGATCTGGCCGATGAACTCGCCGTAGTTTCCGGTCTGGACGATCGGGCGGGTCTTGCCCATGGGCTGGCCCGCCGCATCCAGGACCGGGGCGTCCCACGCGTACTGCTTGTGGGTGTGGCCGTTGAAGATCGCCGCCACATCCGGGGTGACCTTCTGGACCATCTTGGCGAAGGGGCCGCCCGCGGCGATTTCCTGCTCCAAAGTGGCGCCCTCGGGTGCGCCCGACCCGGCGCCGTCGTGGTTCTCCACGATGATGACGTCGGCGAGCTTGTCCGCCTTGATCTTCGCCGCGACCCGGTTGATCGCGTCGACGGGGTCACCGAATTCAAGGTCCGCGATGCCTGACGGCGTGACCAGGGACGGCACCTCCTGCGTAACCGTGCCGATCACGGCGACCTTCACGCCGTTCATGTCCAGGACCGTGTATTCCGGCAGGACCGGGGTGGTGGTGCCTTTGGCGTAGACGTTGGCGCCCAGGTACGGGAACTTGGCGTTGGTCCCGCCGGCAGTGACGCGGTCGCGCAGGTCAGCCCAGCCGCCGTCGAACTCGTGGTTGCCCACCGCGGAGGTGCGCAGCTCCAGGGCGTTCAGCACGTCGATGGTCGGCTGGTCCTTGGCGATCGCCGAGGCGAACAGCGAGGCGCCGATGTTGTCGCCGGCCGAAATGAACGCCGTGGCGCCCGGGGCGGCAGCGGCGCGCAGCTTCTCGATGGTCCCGGCGAAGAACACGGTGTTGGAATCGATGCGGCCATGGAAGTCGTTGATGCCCAGGAAGTTCAGCTCAACACTTGCCGGGGTGACGGGCAAGTTCAGGCCCACCACCACGGGATCGTGGTCGCTCGCCCGGAACTGGTCCGGAGCGTAGTAGTCGGTGACGTTGTTGTTGTAGCGGCTGTACTCCAGCGCCACGGATTCCACGGAGTTGATGTTCCAGATGTCCGCGCCGGTGACGGCGGCGTTGGCCGCCGGGGAGGCGAGGATGTGGTCCAGCGAGCCCACGAGGCCGCCGAACAGGTAGGAGTGCTTGGCGGACCCGTCGGCGTTCTTGGCCTTCTCATCCTGGTTGACGTACCCGGCGCCCGTGAGGACGTTAATCGGATCCTCCTTGGCGTAGGAGTTGAAGTCACCGATCAGGAAGACCTTGTCCGTGCCCTTGGACTTCTGCAGTTCGTCGGCGGACGCCAGCAGGGACTTGGCCTGGGCGGTGCGCGCCAGGTTCGAGGCGCCCTGGCCCTTGTCGGTGTCATCCGGCGTCGCGGCGGAGCCCTTGGACTTGAAGTGGTTGGCGATCGCGATGAACTTCTTGTCATCGGCGGCGCCGACCGGCTTGAAGACCTGGGCCATCGGCTTGCGGGCGCTGGCGAACGCGACCGTGTCGTTGTGGATGATGGATTCGCCGATCGGTTCGGCGACAGCCTTCTTGTAGATGAACGCGGTGCGGATCATGTCCTCGTCCGCCAGCGGGGGTGCGTTGGCGGGCGTGCGGACGTAGTCCCAGATTCCCGGGGTGGCGATGTTCAGGGCATCCACGAGCTTGGCGAGGGCGTCGTCCCGGTTCTTGCCGAACTGGGCCGAGTTCTCGACCTCCATGAGCGTGACTACGTCGGCCCCGGATTTGGAGATCGCCGCGACGATCTTGTCCTGCTGCCGCTTGAAGTTCTCCGCGTTCGCCGCGCCGCGGACGTCGCAGCCGCCCTTGACCGTGATGGGGTTGCCGTCCCGGTCCGGGTAGAACGTGCAGCCGGAGATCTGGTCGCCGGTGGTGGGGAAGTAGTTCAGCACGTTGAAGGAGGCAAGCTTGAGATTGCCGCCAACCGCCGCGGGGGTGTCCGCGCGGGTGGCGCCGAAGCTGGCCGGCTGGACGGTGTCCGCGTTGGCGGCCGTCAGCTGGGTCAGGGGCTGGAACTTCCAGGCATTGTTCGCGTAGCTGAGCACCACGTTGGTTTTGAACGTCACCGGCGCGCCGACCCGGACGTGATCCGTAGTGGTCATGTACGGGAGCACCTGGGCCTTGGTGGCGGCGTCCTTGAGGAAGTTCGTGGTGGCGCCGTCGTCGAGCTTGATGCCGCGGGCGGCGTTCGCCGCGACCGTGGCGGTGTACTCCGCGGAGCCGAAAGGCGCGACGGCGGTGGGCTGCGCCAGCGCGGTGGTGCCGCCGGCCAGGCCGATCTCGCCGTACTGGTTCAGCGAGAAGTTGTCCGCCACCGTGACGGGGCCCTGCGGGGTGAGCAGCATGCCTTCGAGGGACTCACGGAAGGCCTCGTCGGCGGGCAGGGCGAAGCCGGTGGCCTTGACCTCGGGGGCGGCCTCGGTGAGCTTTTTCAGATCGGCCGCCGCGGCGACGTTCAGCTGGGTCATGCCGAAGAATTCGCTGACTGCGCCGGTGAGTTCGACGTAGTCGCCGATCCTGACGGCGTCGACTGTCGACGGCGAGTAGACGAACACCGCGTCCGACGCCGCGTGGTTGGCCGGCGTGAGATCGCCGCCTGTGCCGGGGGCCTGGACGTAGTAGCCGGCGAAGCCGCCGGTGGGGAACGTGGCAGTGACCCTGCCGCGGGTGGTGACCGAGGATCCTGCCAGCGGGCTTGCGGTGCCGTTGCCCTGGATTTCGGCAATGGTCTTGGCGGCCGGAGGCGTGCCCGGCCCCGGGTCCACGGGTGGATCCACGGGCGGGTCCACGGGGCCGGCAGCGCCACTGGCCGCCGTCGGTGTGATGGCTGCGTTCAGTGCGAAGTCGGCGGCGTTGTTGTTGGTGTCCCCGCCGTTGCTGCGGTTCATGCTCTTGACGTCGGTGTTTCCCGACGGCGCCGCGGCCGCCTGGGCCTCGAAGGTGTTGGAGGTGCCGTAGCCGAGGAGGTCCGCGACGTTGGCCGGTTCGATGACCGAGCCTGTCGGCAGCGGATTGAGTGCTGTGGCCTGTTTGGCCAGCACGATCGTGCCGCCGCCACCGGCCGGGTTGAAGCCGGTAGCGGTGGCGTCGGCGGCCGGCAGGTCGGCGCCGGCCGTGCCGTTGCTGCCGCCCTTGAGCAGGTAGTAGCCCTTGGCGGGAATGCTGCCGGCCAGGACTGCCACCGAGCTCGGCGCGCCGGTGCCCGGGGCTGAGCGGTACTGGAGACTCCAGCCCTCCAGTGAGACTGGCGCGTCGGAGCCGTTGTACAGCTCGACAAACTTGTTCTTGAAGGCAGCGCCGGAGCTGCCGCCGCTGAGATAGGCCTCGTTGATGACCACCGGCGAGGTTCCGGCTGCTGCCGGCAAGGGTTCGGTGGCGTTAGCCGGCACGGCCGCCGCCAGTGGGGCTGCTATCAGCGCCGCCGACAGTGCTGAGCCCAGCGCTGTTTTCCAGGGTGTTAGTTTCATCCGCTCTAACTCTCATTAGGGTGCCCCGGGTAAAGGGCAGGGTGCAGTGCGTCCGCAGGGTGCAGCGGACAGTGGCCGGCCAGAACTCCTGGTCAAGTCGTGCCGGGCCCATCCAAACAGGGGTGAATGAACAACGTATGGACTAAACGTGCATTCGGCGGGACGCCCCCCAGCGGGACGCGCCGCAGCCTTCCCGGAGCGGCTCGAAAGCCCCGGGCAATGGTGACTGGTGATGCGGGTGAGTTGTATCCGGGTGCCTCCACCGGACGCTCCACAGCAGAATACCGGCCAGTAGCCCTCAGGGAAGGCTCTGGCCGGTATTTCCTACAACAATTTTTGTAATTAGGTGGGAAGAGCTCTGGTGTCCTGGCCGGTTAGGCGTCTGTGGCGGACTGCCCGCCCTGTCCGGTGTCAGCCACGATCTTGAACATCGCGCCCGTGGGGTCGGTCAGTGTGGCGAGCCTGCCGAACGGGGTGTTGTCCGGCCCGTCGATGACCTTGGCGCCGAGGGACACGGCCGTCTCGATGGAGGCGTCGGCGTCTTCCACCGCGAAGTAAACCTGCCAGTTGGACGGGACCTCGGCGGGAAGGTAGGCAGACGCGTCCATGATCCCGGCCTTGGCCGCCGGGCCCGCGCCCAGCGTGGTGTAGCGGAACTCCGGGGTGTCGCTCATGACGTCGGTGTCCCAGCCAAACACGTCCTGGTAGAACTTGACGGCGGCGGCGTAGTCCTTGGAATGGAGCTCGTGCCACGCCGGAGCACCGGGCTCGGCCGCCAGTTCATAGCCCTTCATCTCAGCCGGCTGCCACACGCCGACCGATGCGCCCGTGGCGTCGGCGATCATCGCCATGCTGCCCTGTTCGGGGACGTCCATGGGCGGCATGTAGACCTGGCCGCCGTGTTCCGTTGCAGCCTTGACGGTGGCGGCGGCGTCCTCCGAGCGCAGGTACGTGGACCACATGTCCGGCCAGGCGGCCTGATCCTCCTGCTTCTGCATCAGGCCGGCGACGGACTTGCCGTCCTTCCAGGCGGTGATGTAGCCGCCGTATTTTGCTTCGTCGCCGGTCTGGTACGTCCAACCGAACAGCGCACCGTAGAACGCCTTGGCCTTCTCGGCATCGGATGTCATGAGGTCGATCCAACATGGTGCGCCGTTGGAGTGCTCGGGTGTGGGCATGGAAGCTCCTGCTCTCTGTGGCGGCCGTTGACATGCGGCCTCCGGACTCTGGTTTGTGTGGAGATGGGTGGTGGAGACACAGAGAGACTATGACGGGGCACAGACAGTTTCAATGCATAGCCAGTCAGAGCCGGCGCGGGAATGCCGAGCGTCGGCCGTACAGGGTGAGCAGCAGGGCGGTGATGCCGAGCGCGATCATGACGACCGGGAGCGCCAGCCCGTCGAATGGGGTCAGGAGGAGCGCGCCGAGAATGCCCGCGCCGAAGATAGCCAGGTTGAAGGCGACCGGGAGGAATGCATTGGCGACGTCGGCGTTGTCGCCTCCGGCGGTGGTGAGTGGTCCCTGGACTTGGGCTGATGCGCCGCCGAAGGTGAGGCCCCAGAGCGCGGCGGCGATCAGGATGGCGACTACCGATGCATGTCCGATCAGCAGAATGAGTCCGGAAGCGACGAACACGGTGACGCTGAGGTGAAGGAGGGGCCTCGGGTGGCGGTCCAGCAGCGCACCGGTGACGGCGACCCCGACAACGGACGCAATGCCGTAGACCAGCAGGACCAGGCTGGCGGAGAGGCCGGTGCCGGTGGCCCGGAGGTAGGGGGCGATGTAGGTGTAGATGGTGCTGTGGGCGAGCATCCAGGCGACGATGACGGCCAGGATGACTGCGACGCCGGGGATTTTGAACACCCGGCCCAGGGGGAGCCGTGACGCTCGCGGTTGGCCGGCGGCGTCGGGGACGCATCCGAGGATCAGCGCAGCCACGATGACCCCCAGGGCGGACAGGGCACCGAATGACCAGCGCCAATCGAAAGCTGTTCCGATCCAGGCGCCGAGTGGGGTGCCGAACGCGAATCCGAGGGGCGCCCCGGTGGACACGATGGCCAAGGACAACCCTGCGTGCCGGGGCGGGCTGATGCGGCGCCCGTAAGCGGCGAGCATTCCCCAGATGATTCCCGAGAACGCGCCCGCAAAGAATCGTGACACGAGTGACAACGTCACATCGGGGGAGACTGCGGTGACCGTGGTGGCAAGCACGAGACCGGCGATACCGCCGAGCAGCAGCGGCTTTCGTCGCATGCCACGCGTCAGCATGATCGCGGGGATGGTGACGATGACCGTTCCGAGGGCGTACGCGCTGACCAGCAGACCCACCGTACCTTCGCCGGTGTGGAGGCCGGCGGCAATGACAGGAAGCAGGCCGGCAGGCATGGTCTCGGTGGCGACGAGGATAAATCCCATGGCGGCCAGGACCACCAGTGCGGTCAGGGGCAGTCTTTGCTGTGCGTTGTCTTCTTGTTCTCTGTTTTCTTGTGCGCTGCCCTCTGGTGTGCCGTCGACTAATGCTCTGGCTTCCTGTGCCGGTGTTCGGGTGGGGGCGGTCGTCATGCGGTTCCTTTCGTGGGTGGCGGTAATGCCTCAGCGTTGGGGTTGGTCATGCGTGGCTGCGTAGCCACAGGAAGCGGCGCCTCGCCCGACGGCGTCGACCGTTCCGCAGGCCGGGAAGCACAGCTCAACCCTCTGGCCAGTCAAGCCCGATTTCCGCGGGCGGGGGAGTCCCCGGTGAGACGTGTACCGGGAGGGAACCCCTTGTTTGGCCGCAGCGATTTACCCTTGATGCATGGATAACCGGGGTGAAGTTCGTGAGTTCCTGATGTCGCGCCGTGCACGACTGACGCCGGAAGAAGCGGGCCTTGCGGCAGGCTCGAACCGACGGGTGGCCGGATTGAGGCGCAGCGAAGTTGCGGTCCTCGCCGACGTCAGCGTGGAGTATTACGCCAAGCTGGAGCGCGGTTCGATCGCCGGTGCGTCCTCGTCCGTGCTCGAATCCATCTCCCGTGCCCTCCGGCTTGATGACACCGAGCGTGCCCATTTGTTCGATCTGGCCCGCGCCGCAGACGGCATCCCGACCTCGGGACGGTCGCGCAAGCGCGCGACCGTCCAGGCCGGGGCGCGTCTGAGCCTGCAGTGGGCGCTGGAAGCGATCACCGAGGGCGTCGCATTCGTTCGCGACCCGTACCAGAACCTGCTCGCGACGAACGCGTTGGGCCGGGCGTTCTACTCTCCGGTGATCGGGGACGGCGGCCGAACCCCGAACTTGGCGCGGTTCCAGTTCCTCGACCCCGCCTCGCGCGATTTCTACCCAGACTGGGACTTGTTCGGTGAAATGTGCGTCGGCATCATGCGCGCTGAAGCCGGCCGCGACCCCCACGACCGCACCATGCAGGACCTGGTCGGCGAACTGTCGACCCGCAGTGAGACGTTTCGGACACTGTGGGGCGCCCATAATGTGCGGACCCACGGGTCCGGCACGAAACGCTTTCACCACCCCGTGGCCGGCGAACTCACGCTGGCCTACGAGGAACTGGCGATCACCGCGGAACCGGGCCTGGTCCTCATGGTCTACACCGCCGAGCCGGGCTCGCCCTCAGCGGAACGGCTGCACCTCCTCGCCAGCTGGAGTGCAAGCGAAGACGCCACGATCGAACGGCGCCGGGCAACCAGCTGACGGAGGGAAAGTTCCGTGCCCGCCAGCGAGCGTGTTACCCGGCGCCAGAGTTGCCTTAGACGTAGTTCAGGCTGATGAGCAGCGCCTTGAGCTGGGCGTATTGGTCTGTTGCCATCCAGGCCTTAGCGGCGGCCCGGGTCGGGAACGCGGGGTCGTTGAAAAGAACACTCGTGGTGAGCCCGCCGTTCCCCGTGGCCAGGAGCCCGCAGCCTGAGGTGACGCCTTTGCCCTGCTCCAGGTATCGAGGGTCGCGGAGACCCATTCCGTAAGAATCGCGGGTCGAAGAGGATTCCACGGCGAACCCAAAAACGGGTTTAGTGCCGTCCGGTGCGGTCATTCCCGGAGCCTGCACCTTATCGAACACTTCGCGGGAGGTGGGCGCAGTTGCGCAACCAGTGGTAAAGCCAGTTTGTAGTGAGAGCAGATCGTTGCCGGCGCCGTCGGAAACGATCGCTTCAACGCCGGGGACGGTTCGGGCAGGCGGGAGGACCGTGCGCACGGTCCAGGTCGACGGATACGTGAAGGAAATGTGGCCATCCGGGAAAGTGAACGTCTTCCGCGCAGGTGCTGCAGGCTTCGCTGACGGGGCAGGCGCCGCAACCGGGGGTGCCGCGCTGGCGGTCGGCGCCACCGGTGCTGGAGTGGCGGTTGGTGTGGCCGTCACGGTCGGCGCGGCCCCAGCCTGGACCCGGTGGTCGAGCGCGGAGCGGCAGCGGCAGGATCAGTTCCTGGCTGTGATGCACATCCGGCAAGGACGAGGCTGAGCGCAATGCCCGCCATTGTGACATGCGCGTAAAACCCGGTGCGGTTGAGACCCACTTTTTTGTTCCCCCAATATTTGCGACGGCGGGGTGATTATCCCGCTCGAGACCTCAGTATCAGGTATGCGGCCGGAAGTTATTGTCAGGTCCGAAAGACGGTGCTGAACCGTTAGCTTGGGCTGCCAGTTGGCCGCCAACACGGCCAACACTGACAGCTGATGATTCTTGGGCCGGTCGGGAGTTTCACTCCGGGGCGGAGACGAGCAAGGCCGGCCGGAACGATCTTTCGATCGCCCCGGGCCGGCCTCTGAACCGCGCAAGATCTGCGCTCCCGCGGAAGGTAAGAGATTCGAACTCTTGGTACGGGGTCACCGCACACTGGTTTTCAAGACCAGCTCCATCGGCCGCTCGGACAACCTTCCCTAACGAGTAGTCTTTCATAGGCAGTCGGCTGCAACAAAAACCAAAAACACGGTGCGCTTGCGGACGCGTGCAGCTCCCCGCCATATTCTGGGGAGTGATGTTGATCGGACCTGGCGATCGCGGCGAACGTGCGCGGAGCCAGTTAGGAATCGGGAGTGCTCCATGAAGGCTGTCTATATATCAGAGCCCGGCGGACCCGAGGTCCTGGAAGTCCGTGAGGTTCAGGCCCCGGTGGCCGGCCCCGGCGAGGTGCTGATCGACGTCGTGGCCGCAGGCCTTAACCGTGCCGATGTCCAGCAGCGCAAGGGCTTCTACCCGCCGCCCCCGGGCGCCTCCGAGGTCCCCGGGCTGGAGGTCTCCGGCCGGATCGCAGGGTTCGGTCCGGGCGTGACCAAGGCGTTTTCCGTGGGGGACAAGGTGGTGGCGCTGCTCGCCGGCGGCGGCTACGCCCAGCAGGTGGCCGTCCCCGCGGGGCAGGTCCTGAGGATCCCCGACGGCGTGGATCTGGTCACGGCGGCGTCGCTGCCCGAGGTCGCGGCGACGGTCTATTCCAACCTGATCATGACGGCGCAGCTGCAGCCGGGCGAAACTGTCCTCATCCACGGAGCCACAGGCGGTATCGGCACCATGGCCATCCAGCTGGCCAAGGCCGTTGGCGCCCGCGTGGCCACGACGGCCGGGAACGCGGAAAAAGTCGGCACCGCCAAAGCCTTCCTCGGGGCGGACATCGCCATCAACTACGCGGAGGAAGACTTCCCGGCGAGCCTGCGCGCGCAAAACGGCGGAAAGGGCGCGGACGTCATCCTCGACGTCGTCGGGGCCAAGTACCTTGAGCAGAACATCGATGCTCTCGCCGACTACGGACGCCTCGTGGTGATCGGGCTGCAGGGCGGCGCGAGGGCGGAACTGGACCTTGGCCAGCTGCTGCAGAAACGGGCCGCCATCATCGCCACCGCGCTGCGTCCCCGCCCGGTCGAGGAAAAGACCGTGATCATGAACGCCGTCCGCGACGCCGTGTGGCCGATGCTGACCGACGGCAGGATCCGGCCCCTCGTGGCCAAGAGCTTCCCGCTGGACCAGGTCGCCGCCGCACACACCTACTTCGACTCCGGCGACCACGTGGGCAAGGTCCTGCTGGTCATGTAGCGGGGTGCCGGATCCGGCCTGAAACCGCAGGTCCGGGCCGACTTATTCCGTGCGGGGCATGCGCTGTTTTGCGGCAAGGACACCAAAGGCGATAGCGTGGTTCCATACGCGGTATACACGCGTCTTGGGGCGCGTGTATGCTGTGTGATTTCGTGACTTAGCGATTCCGGGGGGCGCCATGTCTATCCGTCTCAGTCTCCTCGCCCTCTTGCAGGACCGCCCGCGCTACGGGTACCAGCTCAGGACCGAATTCGAGGACCGCACCGGGTCCTCCTGGCCGCTGAACATCGGACAGGTCTACACCACCCTGGACCGGCTGGAACGCGACGGGCTGGTCCGCAAAGACGGCGGCGACGGCGACGGGCACGTCATCTACAGCATCACCCCGGCCGGCCGGACCGAAGTCGGCTCCTGGTTCACGGCCCCGGTATCCCGCGCGAATCCGCCCCGGAATGAACTGGCCATCAAGCTCGCCCTCGGCCTCACAATTCCCGGGACAGACGTCGGCGCCATCATCCAGGCCCAGCGGACGGTCTCCATCCGCGCGTTGCAGGACTACACCAAGTCCCGCCGCGACACGGCCGCGCTTCAGCGCCCGGCCGACACCGCCAGGCTCCTGGTGCTGGATTCCCTCATCTTCCAGACCGAAGCCGAGGTGCGCTGGCTGGACCTCTGCGAGGCCCGCCTCGTGCAGCTCAGCAACCTCCGGGCGTAGCCGGGCCGACCGCTCGTCGCGCAATCCACACCGCCGGGCGCAGGGACCCGACCGGGACCCGCCCGCATTGGTAGGGTGCCGGAGGGCAGTTCTGTACCGGTGGACTGCCCAGCTGGGTTTCTCAAGGAGGAGACATGGGCACAATGCCAGATGGCACACAACGCGAAAGCACAAACAACCTCACGCAGGGCAGCGCGCGTGGCACCGCGCAACTCGACGACGGGGTCGTTCCGGACCCGTCCCTCCCGCCGACGTCGGTGGATGAGTCGGTCCGCGACGCCGCGGACCGCGCCTGGACGCCCGCCAAGATCGCGCTGTGGGCGGCCATTGCGCTGCTGGGCGGGATCGCCTGGTTCATGCTCGCCATCATCCGCGGCGAGACCGTCAATGCCATCTGGTTTGTGTTCGCCTCCGTCTGCACCTACCTGATCGGCTACCGCTTCTACTCCAAGGTCATTGAGCGTTACCTGACCAAGCCCAACGACCGCCGTGCCACCCCGGCCGAATACAAGGCCGACGGCAAGGACTACGTCCGGACGGACCGCAACGTCCTCTTCGGCCACCACTTCGCCGCCATCGCCGGCGCCGGCCCCCTGGTGGGCCCGGTCATCGCGGCCCAGATGGGCTACCTGCCCGGCACGATCTGGATCATCATCGGCGTCGTCCTTGCCGGCGCCGTCCAGGACTACCTCGTCCTGTTCTTCTCCATGCGCCGCGGGGGCCGGTCCCTGGGCCAGATGGCCCGCGAGGAACTCGGCGTCATCGGCGGCACGGCCGCCCTCGTCGCAACCCTGCTCATCATGGTGATCATCGTGGCCATCCTCGCCCTGGTGGTTGTCAACGCCCTCGGCGAGAGCCCCTGGGGCGTCTTCTCGGTGGGCATGACCATCCCGATCGCCCTCTTCATGGGCGTGTACCTGCGCTTCATCCGGCCGGGCAAGGTCATGGAGGTGTCCGTGATCGGTTTCGTGCTGCTCATGGCTGCCATCATCGGCGGCGGCGCCGTGGCGGGCACCGAATGGGGTGCCGCGTTCTTCCACCTGGACAAGGTCACCATCGCCTGGGGCCTCATCATCTACGGCTTCATCGCAGCCATCCTGCCCGTCTGGCTCCTCCTGGCCCCCCGCGACTACCTCTCCACGTTCATGAAGATCGGCGTGATTGTGATGCTGGCGCTGGCCATCATCGTGGTCCGCCCCGAAATCACCGTGCCGGCCTTCAGCGAGTTCGCCGGCCGGGACAACGGTCCGGTGTTCTCCGGCGCCCTGTTCCCGTTCCTGTTCGTCACGATCGCCTGCGGCGCGCTGTCCGGGTTCCACGCGCTGATCGCCTCCGGCACCACACCGAAGCTGATCGAGAAGGAGCGCCAGACGCGCCTGATCGGCTATGGCGGCATGCTCATGGAATCCTTCGTGGCCATCATGGCCCTCGTGGCCGCAATCTCCATTGACCGCGGCATCTACTTCGCCATGAACGCCCCCGTGGCGCTGACCGGCGGGACCGTCGAGACCGCGGCCGCGTGGGTCAACAGCCTGGGCCTGTCCGGCGTCAACATCACGGCCGGTGATCTCGCGCAGACGGCCAAGGACGTGGGGGAGCAAAGCATCGTGTCGCGTTCGGGCGGCGCGCCCACCCTCGCCGTCGGCCTTGCCCACATCATGCAGCAGTTCATCGGCGGCACCGCGATGATGGCCTTCTGGTACCACTTCGCCATCATGTTTGAGGCCCTCTTCATCCTCACGGCCGTCGACGCCGGCACCCGCGTTGCCCGCTTCATGCTCCAGGACTCGATCGGCAACTTCGTCCCGAAGTTCAAGGAACACTCCTGGCGCCCGGGCGCCTGGCTCTGCACCGCCATCATGGTGGCCGCCTGGGGCGCGGTCCTGTTGATGGGCGTCACCGACCCGCTGGGCGGCATCAACACCCTGTTCCCGCTGTTCGGGATCGCCAACCAGCTGCTCGCGGCCATCGCCCTCTCGGTCTGCCTGGCCATTGCCGCCAAGCGCACCGCCCGGAAGTACCTGTGGATCGTGGCGGCGCCGCTGGCGTTCGCCGCCGTCGTGACCATCACGGCGAGCTTCTACAAGATCTTCTCGCCCGTTCCGGCGGTGGGCTACTTCGCCAACAACGCAGCCTTCGCCAAGGCTCTGGCGGACGGCAAGACGTCCTTCGGGACCGCCAAGACCCAGGCCGCCATGGAGGCCGTGGTCCGCAACACCATGATCCAGGGATGGCTGTCGATCATCTTCGTGGTGCTGAGCATCATCGTCATCGTCACGGCGGTGATGGCGACCATCAAGGCCCTGCGGAACACGGCCGCGGGGCTCCCCAACGCCGAGAACGAAGACCCCGCCCGGGCCTCCCGTGTCTTCGCCCCGGCAGGGTTTGTCCCCACGGCGGCGGAGCGTGACCTCGTGGCCGAATGGAATCAGCTCCCGGCCGGAGACCGGCTCGAAAAGTCCGGGCACCACTGATGCGGGGCCGGGTGTGAACGCGGTCCTCGCCGGGGTCCGCGGCTTTGCCGCGTACCTCGGCGGAGTGTTGGGCGCCGATGCCTACAAGAAGTACCTGGAACACCATGAGGCCGCCGGGCACACCAGCCCGCCCCTCACCGAGCGGGACTTCTGGCGTGACCGGACCGACCGGCAGGACACCAACCCGCAGGGGCGGTGTTGTTGAGGCGGTGCTGCTGAGCCGGTGTTGCTGAGCGGCTGATGCTGGGCAGCTGGCCCGGCCGGGCCGGGGGAGGGGCGGCGTGGGGCACAACGGTGTCCGACGCCGCCCCTCCGCTTCCGGCGGACGCCGGGTCCGGGGCGCCCGGCGCGTGAGAGTATGAAGCCATGAGCGATCAGCACGACACTCAGCCCCGCGCCCAAACTGCCGACGACGTGCCCGTCGAAGGCACACCCGTGGATGACGCCCTGCCCGGGACGCCCCTGGCGCCACCGGCTGCGGTGCCGCCCGGCCGCGCCGGTGGAGCCGGTGCCGGGCCCAGGCCGCCCCGGGGCAGCGAACTTCAGGACCTCGTGGACCAGCCCGCGAAGGTCATGCGGATCGGCACGATGGTCAAGCAGTTGCTGGACGAGGTGAAGTCCGCGCCCCTGGACGACGCGGCCCGCGTCCGGCTGGCCGAAATCCACGACCGGTCCATCAAGGAACTCGAGGACGGCCTGGCCCCGGAGCTCGTTGAGGAGCTCGAACGGATCAACCTTCCCTTTCCGGAGAACGCCACCCCCTCCGACGCGGAACTGAGGATAGCCCAGGCCCAGCTGGTCGGCTGGCTTGAGGGGCTCTTCCACGGCATCCAGACGGCCATCGCGGCGCAGCACGCCGCCAGGGAGCACACCTACGCCCAGATGCAGCTGCGCCAGCTGCCGCCCGGAACCGTGATCGCGCCGGGCGTCATCATCGGGGAAAACGGCGAACCGGTCCGCGCCGCCGCGCCGCGTCACGGCGCGGAGTCCCCCGAGCCGCCCGAACCCGCGGACCCTGACCATGGCCCGGGCCAGTACCTTTAGCGCGACCTTGGGCTTCTTCAGCGCAGCACGGCAAGGCCGCAGGGACGACGCAGAACTTGGCAAGGGGCTCTGGCGGCGCGCCCACGACCGGTTCAACCGCGGACTTGACCGCTACCACCAGGTCCTTGAGGGGGTCGAAGACGAGGCCCTGTACGGCGAGCTCGTCGAGATCGCCAATCAGCTCTCCGCGCTCGCGCCCCGGGTCCGGCAGGTCTGCGTGGAGGCCCAGCGGCGCTTTCCCAGCAGTGGATTGGATATCCCGGGGCCGCTGGCAGGGGTCCACCGCGCCCTGTCGACGGCCGGCAACTCCCTGGCCATGACGGCTGAGGCGGCCGCGATGCTCCGGCTCGCAGTGGGGCCGGTCCCGGCCGGTGCCGCGTCGGTGCGCCGGCGCGCCGATTCCGTGCTGGAACAGGTCCACGACGCCGAGCGGCGGCTTGCGGAAGCCGACGGCGGCGGGCCGACGCCAGCCTGAGCCGCTACGCGAATTAGTCTCTTGCACAGGCCCGCCCCGGCATGGCTGGGGTTCCCGATATTTCCCGAAATCCCCGGGTATTCCCGGTTACGCGCCTAGCTTAGCGGCGGCCTGTCGCTGGCCGGAGGGCGCCGAAGTTGGCAGGATACTTATATGACTTTTTCACCGGAACTGACTTTCAATGACGGCAACACCATCCCCCAGCTTGGCTACGGCGTGTGGCAGGTTGAAGATGACGTGGCCGAAAAGGTGGTTGTCCAGGCGTTCGAGGCCGGCTTCCGCCACATCGACACGGCAAAGATCTACGGCAACGAAGCAGGCGTAGGCCGCGCCATCGAGCGTTCCGGCCTCAAGCCCGAGGAAATTTTCATCACCACCAAGCTGTGGAACGCGGACCAGGGCTACGAGTCCACCCTGAAGGCGTTCGAGGAATCCATGGAGCGGCTCGGCCTCGAGACCCTGGACCTGTACCTGATCCACTGGATGCAGCCCAAGCAGGACAAATACGTTGACACCTGGAAGGCCCTCATCGAGCTCCAGAAGCAGGGCAGGGTCAAGACCATTGGCGTCTCCAACTTCACCAAGGAAGGCCTGCAGCGCCTGATCGATGAGACTGGCGTGGTTCCGGCCATCAACCAGGTCGAACTGCACCCGTTCTTCAGCCAGGCCGACCTGCGCGAATTCAACGCGTCCAAGGGCATCCTCACCCAGGCATGGTCGCCGCTGGGCCAGGGCGGCGAGCTCCTCGAGAGCCCCGTCATTGCCCAGATTGCCGCCAAGCACGGCGCCACCCCGGCCCAGGTTGTCATCGCCTGGCACCTGGCCATCGGCAACGTGGTCATCCCGAAGTCGGTGACCGAGTCCCGGATCCGCGAGAACTACGCGGCCCTGGACGTCAGCCTCGACGAGACCGACATCCAGGCCATTAACGGGCTGGACCGTTCCGCCGAAGATGCTGGCCGGATCGGTCCGGATCCGGCCGTCTCCGACTTCGCCTAAGCACCTCCCATGACGCCGGCAGCCAGCCGGCGATCACACAGGGCCTTCACCCCGCACGGGGTGGAGGCCCTTCGGGCGTCCGGGACCTTCCCGCCTTCCGGCACCTTCCCGCCGTCCGCGACCGTGACCGGCCAATCCCACGCGCTCGGAGATAGACGGCCCGGACACAGGCGCCGGTCCCGAAAGTCTCGGGAGTCAGGCGGCGGCCCGGCGCTCTTTCGCCGGAATTGCATCGACCACGGCCCAGCCGTCTTCGCCCGCAACGCAGCGGCTGGCGAAGCGGTCTGCGGCGGCAGCGTCATCGAAGCTCTCGGTGCGGATCCGGCCGCAGTCGGTGTCCAGGTAGGTGACCGCGAAATACAGTGCGCCGTCCTGTGCGTCGTTGAAATCCGCCTCAAAATCTGACTCGATATCATGGCGGAAACTCTGCTGGAAATTCTGGTTGTTCTCCATGCTTCCAGTGTGCGACTGACCTCCGACACTAAGACTTCACTCCTCCGGCGTGTTGCCGAGCCGCAGCACCCGTTCCCGCGCCAGGACTTCCTTGCGGCGCTGGCGGTCGGCGGCCCGTGCCGTCTGCTGCGCCAAAGCCGCCGCCAGCTCGTGATTCTTCCGGGCCGTTTTGAGACCGGCTTCTGCCGCGTCCAGACGCCGCCTGAGCTCGCGCACCTCGTCGGCCAGCAGGGTGGTTTCCGCCGCCGCCTCCGCCAGCTCCGCGGCCGCGCGGCCTGCCTCCTCGTCGGTTTCCGCGGCGGCCACTTCGGCTGCCTCCAGGGCGGCCCGCGCCCGTTCCACCGCCGACGGCGTGGGCGTCATCCGTGCCGTGCCGACGGCCCGGAGGCGGGGTTGTTCCGTTGTCGGCTTTCCGCCGGCAGTTGTGCCACGCTGTGCGGTCCGGTCCGCCGGTTCTGTCCCGCCGGCGCCGGGCGCTGGTTCTGTCCCGCGGACGCTGGCCGTTCCAGGCGCGGCTCCAGTGCCGGGCACCGTCGCCGCATGGCTCCCCGGGACAGCCACTGCGCCGGCGAGATCGACGACGTCGACCCCGTCCGCCGAGAGCGCCCGGAGCAGGCAGCCGCTTTGCACGGCGGCGGCGGCCCCCGGATCGGCGGTGGCGGCCCGCAGGGTCTGCTCCACTTCCGTCGCGACGGCGGCGCTGATGGCCCGTCCGTGCCGGGCCGCCAAGGCCTGTGCCGCCTTCACCGTGCTGCCGAGGAGCTGGCGCCGCTGCTGGGCGAGGCGACGGAGGTCCGCTGCATCCAGGGCATCCTGTGCGGCCTGCATCGACGTCCCCAGCGCAGCCAGCTCCCGCAGGATTTCGGGGCTGTGCGCCGCCAGCATGTTCACCGCCCACGCCGCCACCGACGGCTTGGGCAGGGCACGGACTGCGGCCGCCAGGGCACGCTGCTCGGCGGCGGTGACGCCCGCGGAACTGACGTCTTTGGCCGCCGCCGTTCTAGCAGCCACGAAATCCCCGTAGGGCAATGCATAGAGCGGTCCGGCAATGCCCGCTAGTTCCCGCGATCCCATGCAAGAATCATAGGAGTCTGGCCCCGCCGCGAGTTCGCTGCCCCATCATCAGACCCGGTGCCGTCACGTTCTGGAGGAGATTTCACTTGATCGAAATTGGTGGGCTCCCGGCCCATGTCCTGCTCGTCCACGCCGTAGTGGTATTAGCGCCCATCGCAGGTCTTGGCGCCATCGTTTATGCCGTGGCACGGCGCTGGTGGGGCTACTTGGCCTGGCCCCTGGGCGTGTTGTCACTGGGGCTGGTGCCAGTAACACTCTTGACCGCGCAGGCAGGCGAGCAGTTGGAGAAAGTCCGTCCGGCGTCGGCGGTGGTCCACGAGCACGCCCAGGAAGGTGACGTACTCAAAGTGCTTTCCGTGATCTTCTTCGTCCTGGTCGCGGCAATGTTGATAGTCACCTACGAGCCCTTTGGCCGGCGCCTGGCGTTCCTTGGCGGCCTTCGGAGCAACCGGATTGTCCGGGGAGCCGTCCTGATTGCCGGCGCCCTCGCGGGGGGCTTCTTCATTTACCAGAGCATCATCACGGGACATTCCGGCGCGGCCTCGGTCTGGGCGCGCTAAGTCAGCCCATCCGCGGGCCCTTGGCCAGGTGATGCGTGCCGGGCCCGGTGCAGCGTGACGAGCAGCAGGACGAAGGCCGTTGCCTGCAGTGTGGCCACGGCAGCGATGAGCGCCGGCCGTGCGCCGTAAAGTGACCCGTACAGGGCGCCGCCGGCCAAGGCGCCGGCGCCCTCGAACGCCGCGAACACCCCGTACGCCGTGCCCTGCCGGGGTTGGGGCACCAGATCGGCAACCAACGCCTTGACCGTGGAGTCCTGGATGCCGGTGGCGGCGCCCCAGACCAGGACGCCCGCGAGCACGAGCCCGGCGCTCGGCGCCAGGGCCAGCACGGGCACCCCCATAATCAGCACGGGCAGTGCCAGGAGCACGGCCGCCCCGGCGCGGTCGTACAGGACGCCACTGGCGAGGGCCCCGACGGCGCCGGCCCCCATGGCGCCGGCGTACAGCAGCGGAACCACCGAAACGGGGACGGCCACGTCGGCCGTCAGGTGATAGGAGATGACGCCGAAGGCGACCAGTCCGGCGCTCCAGAAGAACCCGGCCAACGCGAACAAGATGAAGACGCTGGAGAGCGCCGACGGCGGCCGCCCGGCGGGTTTCCCGCGGGGCGGCTCCGGCAGTACGGAGGGGTCGGCCGCAGGCCTGTCCGCGCCGGGATCCCGGACGCGGCGGCGCAGCCACACGAGAATCGCCAGCGCCGCCGCCGCCGGAATGATGAGCACCGCAAAGGCTGCCGGCAGTGAGCCGGTGGTAACCAGCACCGCCGAGACGAGCAGCGGGCCCAAGAGCGCCCCGGCCAGATCGAGGGACTTGTGGACGGCGAAGCCGCGGCCCCGGCCAACCGGCCCGGCGACGGTGGCGAGCAGCACGGTTTTCGCCGGGCTTCGGACGGCTTTGCCGACCCTGTCCCCGATGATGAGCACGGCCGCCAGGGCCATCCCGGCGGTCCCGGCGAGCGGCGTCAATGCCAGCAGCGGGACGCACACCGCCGTCAGCACATAGCCGGCCATCGTGAAAGTCCAGTACTTCCCGGTGCGGTCCGCCCAGGGGCCGAACACCAGCCGGAGTCCCTGGGACGCGGCTTCGGCGGCGCCGGTCACGAGGCCGACGAACAGCGCGGACGCACCGAGCTGGGCCAGCAGGGGACCGCCGAGCGGGCGGGCGCCGTCGGACACCATGTCCGCGGCGAGGCTGACCAGGCCGAAGCCGACAACCGGGCCCCACAGCCGGTGCCGCCAATTCCCGGTTTGGCCGGACCGCGACGGCGGGTATTGCTGGCCGGCTGGCATCCTGCGCCGGGGCCGTTCCATTTCCTAAGGCTGACGGACGGCCCGGAAAAAGACAATACGCAGGTCAGGGGCCTGTCGCGGGGTCGAGGCGCAGAAGGAAATATTGGCCAAAGAGGTTCTTTCTGGGCGGCAGCTTGGTACTTTTTGAGAGCCGATCCGTATTGTGCGGGCCGGGGGGACCCACAATGACGGACTGAAAGGCAACACACCCATGAGCTCGGACGGCACCCACCGGCACCCGCCGGAAGGGGCCCTCATCCTCGGTGCCGCCCCGCGCGCCAAGAGCCGCACCAACCAGGCCGCACCTGCACGCCATTCTCACGGAGGAACTGTGAAACCGTTTTCGAATCCCCCACTCCACGCCGGGGGAAGGCGCCCGAGCCTCACTGCCACACTTCTGGGCATCGCTGTGGCTGCCGGACTGGCCCTCACCGGCGTCGCCGCGGCCTCGCTTCCCCTGGCCTCTGCCGCCACAACGCCGCCCACCGGCTGGCTGCACACCTCTGGCGGGAGGATCCTGGACTCGAACAACGCCCCGTATACGATCAAGGCCGCGTCCTGGTTCGGCATGGAAACCACCGACTGCATGCCGCACGGGCTCTGGGGAACACTGACCATCGACGAGGCCCTGGCCAACATCAAATCGATGGGATTCAACACCGTCCGCCTGCCGTTCTCCAACGAGTGCCTGGCAGCGGCATCCATCAAGGGCAACCTGAACTACTGGGCCAACCGCGCCTCCGCGCTGGAGGGCAAGACGCCCCTGGTCCTGATGGACACGGTGATCGCCCGCGCGAAGGCCAACGGCCTGCAGATCATCCTGGACCGGCACCGGCCGTCCTCTGCCGACCAGTCCCCGCTCTGGTACACCTCCGCCTACCCGGAGTCGAAGTGGATCGCTGACTGGCAAATGCTCGCCGCCCGCTATAAGAACGAACCCACCGTCATCGGCGCCGACCTTCACAATGAGCCTGCCGGGGCGGCGACGTGGGGCGGCGCCGCGGCCACCGACTGGCAGGCCGCGGCCACCCGCGGCGGCAACGCCGTCTTGGCCTCAAACCCCAACCTGCTGATCATCGTTGAGGGCATCGAGAACCAGGGCAACGGCACCTCCACCTGGTGGGGCGGCGGCCTGGCCGACGTCAAGAACAAGCCGGTCACCCTGGCCACGCCCAGCCGCGTGGTCTATTCCCCGCATGACTACCCGGCGTCGCTGTTTGCGCAGAAGTGGTTCAGCGACCCCAGCTACCCCAACAACCTGCCGGCCGTGTGGGATGCCAACTGGGGTTACATCCAGAAGCAGGGCATCGCCCCGGTTCTGCTCGGAGAGTTCGGGACCGCGCTGCAGACCACGTCGGACAAGCAGTGGATGGAGAAGATCGTCTCCTACCTCGGGACCAATTCCATGAGCTTCGCGTATTGGGCGTTCAACCCGAACAGCGGCATTACCGGAGGCCTTGTCCAGGCGGACTGGCGCACCCCGGAGGCCGCCAAACTGGCCGCGCTCGCGCCCATCCTGAACGGCACCCCGACGCCGACCGCAACCGCCACGCCGTCGCCGACCGTCACCGCGACGCCGTCGCCGACCGTCACCGCGACGCCGACGCCGACCGCCACTGCGACGCCGACGGTATCGCCGACCGCCACGCCGTCGCCCACGCCCACGGCGACGCCGACGCCGACCGCCACGCCGACGCCCTCGCCGTCTCCCACCCCTACATCGGGCGCGCCGATCAGCGCGGTTTGGAAACTCGGTAGTTCATGGACCGGCGGCTACGTGGCCAATATTGAGGTCACCGGCCTCCGGGCGGCGGCCGGTTGGAGCGTGAGCTGGCCCGATCCGAACGTCACCCGGGTGGCCAACTCCTGGGGCATCAGCTGCACGGTACTCCCCAAGGTGTCGGTGACCTGCAGCGGCTCGGACTGGGCCACCAAGGTCGCCGCCGGCCAGAAACTGTCCGTAGGCCTGCAGGTGGATTCGCTGAAGGCTCCCGTGAACCCGGTGCTCACCCTGAAGTAGCCGGCCGCGCAAGGACGCCCTCACCGCGCAACGTGTTGACGAGAAGCAGCTTGGAGCCGCGGCCACAGCTGCACGTGAGCGACTCCATGCTCCGGCCTGCGCGGGCGCGGAACGGGGCGCGGGTAATCTGGTCATTTTCGCCGCACTCATGATAGGCATGAACATCTCCCGCTCCGCCGCCACCAAGTCCCTGACCGTCCTTGCCGGCCTGCTTCTCGCAGGCTCCCTCGCCGGCTGTGATGCCGCAGCCCACGTTGGCGCCAAAGTCGCTGACGCCGTGCACAGCGCGGCCGCGTCCCAGGCTCCCGGCACCGGCACCGGCACCGCGCACCCGGGCGAGGCCGCCGCGGCCGTAGCCCAGCTGGCGTCCATCCCGGTGAAGGGCAAGGCCCCAAAGACCGGGTACAGCCGCGGGCAGTTCGGTCCCGCCTGGTCCGATGTGGACCACAACGGCTGCGACACGCGCAACGACATGCTCCGCCGTGACCTCACCGACGTGACGACCAAGCCCGGGACCAGGGATTGCGTCATCGCCTCCGGCAAGCTTGCCGACAAATACACCGGCAAGACCATCACCTTCACCCGTGGTGAGAACTCGGCGGACGTCCAGATCGACCACATTATTCCCCTGTCGCTGGCCTGGCAGACCGGCGCCCAGCAGATCAGCGCCGGCCAGCGCCTCCAGCTCGCCAACGATCCGCTGAACCTGATGTCCGCCGACGGCCCCGCGAATCAGCAGAAGTCAGACTCCTCGGCCGATGCCTGGCTGCCAGCCAACAAGGCGTTCCGGTGCGAATACGTCGCCCGCCAGACGGCTGTGAAGGCCAAGTACAAACTGTGGATGACCCGTCCCGAGCACGACGCCATCGCCGGGATTCTCGCCACCTGCAAGTAGCGGCACCGCATCCCTGAGGGTTACCTTCGTCTGCGCCGCCTAAACCGCCCAACCCGCGACCAAACGTCCGTCTCGTCGAGCAGCTTCCGTCCCTAAGGACGGCACACCAAGGTGTCGGCCCGTTCTGCTCCCTGACCTGCGGAAACATTCCGGGATGCCATAGTGCCCACGGGGCGAAAACGCCGGTAGCATGACAGCCGGGGGCCCGCTGGGGTGCCCGGTATCGGGGGGAACCATGGCACAACCGCGCCGGCTACTCGGCAGCAGTCCAAGCTCCGTCATCGCGGGCCGTCACCGCCTCGAGGTCCACAACGCGCAACGCCGCGGAGCCGAGCGTGCCCAGACCCATGTCCAGCCCCCGCCGAGCCAGGCGCCACACTTCAGCGATTCCGCCGCGGCCGACGTCCCCTGACCCTCCCGGATCCACCCGCCACACCAGTGAAGGAGCATCACATGTCAGATCCGCATAATTCTCAGCAAGGCACCGGCCGGCAGATGTGGCCCAGCGAGCAGCCCCGGCAGAACCCGGGGTGGGCGCCGAACCCGTACGCCGCTGCGGCGTACCCGGCTCAGGGATCCGGGCCCGTGCCACTCTGGGCACCGCTCTACGGCGCTTCCCTGCCAGAGGCCGCGTCGCGGTTCTTCAGGAAGTACGGGACGTTCTCCGGCCGCGCCAGCCGGAGCGAATACTGGTGGTGGATGCTCGTCTCCGGACTCGTCTCGATCGTCTTGAACGTCATCATGCTTGCCGGTGGCGCGGCCGGCGCAAAACTGGGCCCCAACGGCGCCAGCGTCCCCGGCCCCGCCTATATGGTCGGGCTGATCCTGGCAGCCGTCTGGTTCCTGGCAGTCATTGTCCCGTCCCTGGCCCTGACGGTCCGTCGCCTCCACGACGCGAACTTCAGCGGCTGGATGTACCTCATCGTGCTCATCCCGTTTATCGGCGGCATCATTCTCCTCGTCTTCACGCTGCTGGAATCAAAACCCGAGGGCCAGCGCTTCGACGTCCCCGCATAAGCATCCGGTCGCACCCACTGACCCCGCACGAACTACAAGAAGGCCCTGCCGCCTTCGTGGGCTGCGGGGCCTTCTTCTGCCATAGGTGTGCCCCGGCCCTATGCGGCGCCGTACGGCCCCGTCCCGCCGCAACCAATAAAAAACCCCGTATCCCCGTTGAGTCAACGGTGATACGGGGTTCTTCCCGAGCTTCCTGCCAGAATCGAACTGGCGACCTTCTCATTACGAGTGAGACGCTCTACCAACTGAGCTAAGGAAGCAACCACATGAATGCCCGGCGAACCGGGCGGATCATGCAAGAGACAACTGTAATAGAGTCCCGGCGTCCGGGTCAAAATGAGCGACCGAAGCCGCCATGCGGCCCCGTCACGGACCTAGCAGACCGTGTTGTCCGCCGGGGCCTTTCCGTCCACCAGGTAGTCATCGACCGCGTTGCCGATGCAGCTGTTGGAACGGCCGTACGCCGTGTGGCCCTCACCCTTCCAGGTCAGCAGCGAGGCGTTCCCAAGCTGCTTGCGCAGCGAACTGGCCCATTCCACGGGGGTAGCCGGGTCGCCGGTGGTTCCAACTACGACAATCGGGGCCGAGCCCTTGTACTCGATCGGGGCAGGGGTCCGGACGTTCTTGTACGGCCAGTCCTTGCAGTTGCTGCCGCCATAGGCGAAGTAGTAGCCCAGGGTGGGCGACAGCTGGCGCAGCTTCTGGTCCTCGGCCCGCATGGACGCGGTGTCGGACACCATCGGGTAGTCCAGGCAGTTGATGGCGTTGAAGGCGAAGGTGCTGTTTGACGTGTAGGTGCCGCTGGGATCGCGGTCGGCGCCGAAGTCGGCCAGTTGCAACATGCCGGTGCCGTCGCCGGCCAGGGCGGTGGCGAGCGCACGGGTGAGGATCGGCCAGTTGTCATCGTTGTAGAGCGGGATGATGAGGCCGCTGACAAACGTGGAGCCCGAGACCTTCCGTCCGTCCTTCGCCGGCAGCGGGTTCGCCTCGGCCGCGCTGATGGCGTTGTGGATCTGCTGGACGCCTTCCTCGGTGCTTCCCGTGAGGGGGCATCCGGACGTCTGCTGGCATTTGGCGACATAGGCGTGGAGGGCCTTGTCGAAGGCCACGGCCTGGTCGCGGGTCAGTTCCTCGTTGCTCAGCGACGGGTCCATGGCGCCGTCGAGGACCAACCGGCCCACATTGTCCGGAAACAGCGACGCATAGGTGGAGCCCAGCAGGGTCCCGTAGGAGTAGCCGAGGTAGTTCAGCTTTGAGTCGTTGGCCACGCCGCGCAGGATGTCGAGGTCCTTGGCGGCGCTGAAGGTGTCGATGTGGGCCAGCACCGGCCCGGTTTTCTCCACGCACTTGGCAGCGATGGCCTTGTTGTCGGCCAGGGCCTCGTCCAGTCCGGCGTCGGTGTCCAGGGCGTAGGTCTTGGCGCGGGACGCGTCGCGTTCCTTGTCCGTGAGGCACGTGACCGGGGCGGAGCGCTTCACACCGCGGGGGTCGAAGCCCACGATGTCGTAGGCGGACCGGACTTTGTCCGAAATGTTGGTGTTGGCCGCATCCCTGACGAAGTCGTACCCCGAGCCGCCCGGGCCGCCCGGATTGACCATCAGGGTGCCCTTCTTGTCACCTGTCGTGGCGAGCTTGATGGCGGCAAGCTCGATGCGTTCGCCGTCGGGCTTGCTGTAGTCCAGCGGAACCTTGATCTTGGCGCACTGGAAGTTGCCTTCACACGGTTTCCAGTCGACCTGCTGGGAGTAGTAGCTGCGCAGTTCGGCCGGCGCGGCCGCCACGATTGACGGGTCCGCCTGCCCCGCTGTCCCCGATGCCGGCGCACTGGACCCGTTGCCGCCCCCGCCGCCGAAAAGGGTGCACGAGGCCAGCGTGAGGGCCAGGGCCACGGCGCCGACGGCCCGCATGCCGATCGCCAGGGATCGGGATCTTGCGGACTTGGGTCGAGCAGGCTTCATGCGGTTCTCCTTGGAGGCTAGGAACGAAAGCGAAGATGATCGTTGGAGCGGCCGGAACCGTCAAATAAGGCTGGAAGCCATGGACTCGATCGTCAGCAGCGGGGCCACGTTGGTTGTGGTGATCCGCGTGCGGGCCTTGTTGATGGCGTCCATTCGGGCAAGGGTCACTTCGGCGGTGGAACGGGAGGCGAAGTCTTCGAGTTCGCTTCTGAGTTCAACGTTGACGAGTTCCACTGCGTTCCCCATCTGGATGATCAGGACATCCCGGTAGAAGGACAACAGGTCCGTCAGGGTGCGGTCAAGGGAATCGGTGACGGAACGCTTGGCGCGGCGCTTCTGGTCGTCCTCGAGTTGCTTGACCTGGCTCCGCATGGCTGGCGGCAGCGTGCCGCTTTCGGGTGCCCCGAGGGTGGTCAGAAGCGCGGTTTTCTCGGCGGCGTCGCGCTCGTCGTTGGAGCTGTTGGCTTCCTCGGTGGCGATCTTGACCAGTTTCTCGGCCATCATGACCGCCGCCGTGACGCCGCGAAGGGACAGCGGAAACCGGACCGTCTCGAGCCGGCGCTCCCTGGCCTCCGGGTCCCGGGCCAGGCGGCGGGCGATCCCGACGTGGCTCTGCGCCGCGCGGGCGGCGCGCTCGGCGACCGCCGGGTCCACGCCGTCGCGCTTGACCAGCAGGGCAGCGACGGCGGCGGCCGGCGGAAGCCGCAGCGCCACCGGCCGGCAGCGGGAGCGGATGGTCACCAGGACATCGGCGGGGGAGGGGGCGCAGAGCATCCAGACGGTGCGGGGCGTGGGTTCCTCGATGGCCTTGAGCAGCACGTTGGTGGTCCGCTCGGCCATCCGGTCCGCGTCCTCCACCACGATGATCCGCCACCGGCCCGACGAGGGCCGGTTCCCGGCGGTGGACACGAGCTCGCGCGCCTCGTCGATGGTGATGGTGACCTTCTCCGTGCGCACGAACGCGACGTCGGAATGGGTTTCGCCGAGGATGGTCAGGCAGGCCGGGCATTCGCCGCAGCCGCGCAGGCTGACGTCCTCCTGGTCGCAGTTCAGGGCCGCGGCGAACGCCTTCGCGGCGTTGGAACGGCCGGAGCCGGGCGGGCCGGTGAAAAGCCACGCGTGGGTGAGCCCTTCGTTCTGGGCCGCTTGGCGCAGCTGGGCCACGACGGCGTCCTGGCCCTGGAGGTCGTCCCAGACCGTCATGCTGTGCTGCTTTGGGCGACGGCCAGCAGGGACTCGACGCGCTCGAGGATGCGGGCGGCGAGTTCGGCGACGGGCAGCCGGGCGGGCAGCACCAGATACGCCTCCGGCCGGGCCGAGGCGAGGTCAAGGAAGGCCGCCCGGATCTTGGCATGGAATTCGTCGGCCTCGGACTCGAGGCGGTCTTCGGCGGCCTCGCCGGCGGTGCGCCGCTGCCGGCCAACGGCGGGCTCGACGTCGAGAAGTACCGTCAGGTCCGGCTGCAGGTCCGATGTTGCCCAGGCATTGATGTCCCGGACCGCCTGCGTTCCGAGGCCTCGGCCGGCGCCCTGGTACGCGACCGAGGAATCGATGTACCGGTCGGTGAGGACGATGTCGCCGCGTTCCAGGGCGGGGCGGATGACCTGGCTAGCGTGCGCCGCCCGGGATGCCGCGAAAATCAGGGCCTCGGTATGGGCATCGATGTGGCCGTGGCCGTGATCCAGCACGAGGGACCGCAGCTTCTCACCGATCGCCGTGCCGCCCGGTTCCCGGGTCCGCAGCACGGTAAAACCACCCGATTCCAGGGCCTTGGCGAGTTCAGCCGCCTGCGTGGACTTGCCGGCGCCGTCTCCGCCTTCGAAGGCAATAAACAGTCCGGGCAACAGGCCGGTCAACTTTCGGCGGGACGCTCCGGGGCTCTGGGTAGTCACCGTTCAAGAGTACCGACAATCCCCGACACTCTAGTCTGCGCAAAGTCTGCGGCGTAACGGCTTGGGTACCCTGCCGGGCGCCCACGTACCCTGTCCTCATGAGTCTTACTGAAGAACAGGCCGCCTCGCTTTCGCCGGATTCCCTGGTCGTCGCGGCAGGGCGCCCGCCGCGCACCCGAGACGAACCGGTCAACCCGCCGCTGGTGCTGTCCTCGACCTACTTCGGTACGGGACCGCTAGGCGACGGCGACCGCGGCTACGGCCGGTATTCCAACCCCACGTGGGACCCCTTTGAAGAGGCGCTGGGCCAGTTGGAGGGCGCGGAACTGCCGGGCCTGCTCTACGCCTCGGGACTCGCCGCCGTGAGTTCGGCCCTGTCCCTGGTGCCCGCCCAGGGCGTGCTCGTCATGCCGTCGCACAGCTACGCGGGATCGGTCACCATGGCCACCGAACTGGCGGCCAAAGGGTTCCTCGAGCTACGGACGGTAGACATCGCGGACACCGACGCTGTACTTGCGGCGCTTGCCCCGGCCGGCGGGCGCGCCGCCAGCATGCTCTGGCTGGAGAGCCCCACGAACCCCATGCTCGGCGTCGCGGACATGCGGGCCCTGACCGCCGCGGCACATGAGGCCGGCGCCATCGTCGTCACGGACAACACCTTTTCCACGCCCCTGGTGCAGCAGCCCCTGAGCCTGGGCTCCGACGTCGTGCTGCATTCGGTGACCAAGTACCTCTCCGGCCACTCCGACGTCGTACTCGGTGCCCTGGTGACGTCCGACGCCGGTCTCCGCGCCGCCCTGCTGCACCACCGCACCATCCACGGCGGAATCGCCGGACCATTCGAGGCGTGGCTGGCGCTGCGCGGGCTCCGCACCCTCGCGCTGCGGATCGAGCGTTCGCAGGCGTCGGCCCAAATTCTGGCCGAGCGGCTCGACGGTCATCCGAAGGTGGCCGGCGTCCGCTTCCCCGGGCTGGCCTCGGACCCCGGCCACGCGAGGGCCAAGGAGCAGATGAAGGGTTTCGGTTCCGTCCTGTGCATCGAGGTGGCACCGGTGGGTGGGCAGGGCAGGGGCCTCAGCGGCGCGGACGCCGCGGACCGCATGATCCGCGCCCTGCAGCTTTGGCTCCCCGCGACCTCCCTGGGTGGGGTGGAATCCCTGATCGAACGCCGGCGCCGGCACGCCGCCGAGCCGGAGAGCGTGCCGGACAACCTGGTCCGGATGAGCGTGGGCATTGAGAACGTAGAAGACCTTTGGGCCGATTTGGAGCAGGCATTGGGCACTCTGGACGGCTAGGCTGGGGGAGTGGACGGACGCATACTCATTTACTTTGTCGAATCCGGGGTTTACCTGGTCCTGGCTGTCGTGGCCTTTGTCCTTGAGGCATGGGCGTTTTTCGATTGCCTCCGGCACAAGGCCAACGCGTTCGAGGCCGTATCGAAGCGGACCAAGACCTTCTGGCTGGCCCTGACCGGCGGCGCGTTCGCCGTGGGACTGTTCTCCCTGCTCTCGCAGCTGGGCAGCGGTGGCGGCGCCAGTTCGCTCGGGATTTTCGGCCTTGCAGCCGTGACGGCCGCGTCCGTGTACCTCGCCGACGTCCGCCCCGCCGTCAAGGACGCCGGCCGCGGCCGCGGCAGCAACATGGGCCCCTACGGCCCCTGGTGATCCCCACCGGCACCCTAAGCTCGCAAGCTCGCCCAGGGAACCCTGCCGGCGTGGGCCCAACACCGGCACCCTAAGCTCGCAAGCTCGCCCAGGGAACCCTGCCGGCGTGGGCCCAACCCCCGGCGCCTAAGCTCCCGGGGCCACGGCGTCCCAGCCGACCGTCACTTCGCCCAGCCGCCAGCGGGACGGGCCGTCCTGGATCGGCCAACCGGCCTCGAGCAGTGCGCGGCACATAGCCCCGAAGCGCTGCCGGTTTCCGAAGGCCGCCAGCGGCGCCGCTTCCAGCCAAGCTTGGTCCATCGCCTGCAGGTAGGCGTGGATCTTCTCGCCGGGCACGTTGCGGTGGATCAGGGCCTTCGGCAGCCTTTCGGCAACGTCGGAGGGTAGCACGAAGGCACCGAACCGCATGGACAGGCTCAGGCTCAGCGGCCGCTCGACGTCGAGCGCCACCCAGGCGGCGCGCCGCCCGATCTCATCGCACGTGCCGTCGATGAACAGCCCGCCCGGGGCCAGCCGGTCCTGCACCAGCCGCCAGATGCCCGCCACGTCGGTTTCCTCGTACTGCCGCAGCACGTTGAAGGCGCGGACCAGCACGGGCTTTCCGGTCATGGGCAGTTCGAAGCCGCCCAGCTGGAACCTTAGGCCGGGCCGTTCAAGGGCTTGGGCCTGCCGGACGCGCTCCGGTTCGATTTCGATCCCCACCATTTGCACGTCCCCGCGGACCGCGGCGAGGCGTTCGAAAAGTTCGACGGCGGTGGCCGGTGAGGCGCCGTACCCGAGGTCGACGGCGAGAGGATGGGCCGCGGCCCGCAGCCGCCATGCCTGCGGCCCGGTCAGCCAGCGGTCCACGCGGCGCATCCGGTTAGGGTTCGTGGTTCCGCGGGTCACGTTACCCACGGGCCTGCCGCCGCGCGCGCCGCCCCTCGTTCCGCCCTTGTTCCGGGGGGCCAGCACCCGTTCAGCCTTCTGCACCACCGCCCAAGCCTATCCTCCAACGCGGGGTCACCCCATTTCCGTGATGGGCGCTGGATGGGCCGGCAGCGACCCCGCGTTGCCCTGAAGCACGCGGTGAAGCAGAAGGTGAAGCACGCTCTGAAACGCGCGCGGTGTAACGCTCGGCACCGCCGCCAACCGCTCGGCTAGGATGAAAACCATGACTTACAAGCTGATTCTGCTGCGCCACGGCCACAGCGACTGGAATGCCAAGAACCTGTTCACCGGCTGGGTGGACGTTGACCTCAATGACCAGGGCCGTGCCGAGGCGGTCCGCGGCGGCGAGCTGCTCGTGGAGAACAACATCCTCCCCGACATCCTCTACACCTCGCGGTTGAAGCGGGCCATCAACACAGCGAACATGGCACTGGAAAAGGCCGACCGCGGCTGGATCGACGTCAAGCGCGACTGGCGGCTCAACGAGCGCCACTACGGCGCGCTGCAGGGCAAGGACAAGGCCCAGACCCTCGCCGAATTCGGCGAGGAGCAGTTCATGCTGTGGCGCCGGTCCTACGACACCCCGCCGCCGCCCCTGGCTGACGATTCCGAGTTCTCCCAGGTGGGGGACCCGCGCTACGCGGACCTCGGCGACGCCGTCCCGCGCACCGAATGCCTCAAGGATGTCCTGATCCGGCTCATGCCGTACTGGGAATCAGACATCAAGGAAGACCTCAGGGCCGGTAAGACCGTCCTGGTCACCGCCCACGGCAACTCGCTCCGCGCCCTCGTCAAGCACCTTGACGGGATCAGCGACGAGGACATCGCCAGCCTGAACATCCCCACCGGCATCCCGCTGGTCTACGAACTGGATGAGAACTTCAAGCCGCTGAACCCGGGCGGCACCTACCTCGATCCCGAGGCCGCCGCCGAGGCCATCAAGGCAGTCGCCAACCAGGGCAAGAAGTAACCGGCCCCCGCCCGGGCAGGCACTAAGTAAGGCACAGCGCACAAACGACGGCGTCCGGCCACCCCCAAGGTGACCGGACGCCGTCGTTCGTATCAGCGCGGTGCTATCAGCGCCGTTGTAACTGCTGCTGATTCAGCCGTAACTGCGGCTGAGTCAGCCGCAGTTGGCCGGAGTCAGTTGTGCTCGATCGTGCTCGGCTGCCACGCGCCCGTCACCAGGTACGTGACCTTCTGGGCCACGGAGACGCCGTGATCCGCGAAGCGCTCGAAGTAGCGGCTGGCCAGGGCAACGTCCACCGTGGTGGCCGGCGACTCCTGCCAGTCGCTGCGGGCGATCGCCTGGAAAACGCTCAGGTGAAGGTCGTTGACGGCGCCGTTGGCCTTCATGATCTCCCGGGCCACGCCGAGGTCGCGGGTTGCCAGCAGCTCCGTGAGCTTCTGGGCGATCAGCAGGTCCTGTTCCGCGAAAGCCTTGAAGGTCTCCCGCAGCTGGTCCGGGACCACTGACGCCGGATAGCGCAGACGCGCCAGCTGGGCCAGATGCCGGGCGAGGTCGCCCATGCGTTCGAGCGAGGCACTCATCCGGAGCGAACCAACCAGCATGCGCAGATCGCTCGCCACCGGGCCCTGGAGAGCGAGGATGTCGATGGCCCGCTCGTCGAGGCTGTTCTGCAGGAAGTCGATGCGGGCATCGGCGGCAATCACGTCCTCGGCGAGGTCGATATCGGCGCCCTGGAAAGCTGTCGTGGCCTTATCGATGGCCTCTGTGACCAGCGCTGAGATCTCGACGAGCTGTTCCCTTACCTGGGCGAGCTCCTCCTGAAAAACCTTACGCACGTGTGCGTCCTTTCCTCGGAAATATTGCCTGCAATCGAAGTGGCGGGCCTATTTCGGTTCACCTACCGGCGCTCCAACTGTCAACTCTTTCAGTGTCCGGTGAACTGTTACGCCCCAATAGGTGAACGTTAGCTGAACCGCTGCCCGAATCGCAGGAGATTTCGGTTTCGGTCACGCGGCAGAGCATAAGCTGGAGCCGTGGATCCAATGCTCATCGGCGTGATCGCCGGCCTGATCGGCCTCTCGTTTGGCATGTTCGGCGTACTCGCGTTCAGGGTCAGTGAGCAGCAGCGGCATATTGTCGACGTCGACGTCGATGACCCCTCGTTGCCCGAGGGGGCCGCGGAAGTGCTCGCCGTCCTCGGCCGCGCGTTCGTGGTGGTGGATGCGATCGACGGCGTGGTCCGCGCCAGCCCCGCCGCCTACGCCTACGGCCTGGTCCGCGGGCACACGGTGGTGCACCAGCAGCTGCTGGAACTGACGGCCAAGGTGCGGCGGGACGGGGTCATCCTCGAACAGCAGCTGGAACTGCCGCGCGGCCCGCTCGGCCAGGGCACGATCGTTGTCCAGGTCCGGGCCGCCGTCATCACGGAGGAATATGTCCTCCTGCTGGCCGATGACCGGACAGAGTTCACCCGCACCGAGGAAGTCCGCAACGACTTCGTCGCGAACGTCTCCCACGAACTGAAGACACCGGTCGGGGCGATCTCCCTCCTGGCCGAGGCACTCGAGTCGTCCGCTGACGACCCCGAGGCGGTGAAGCGGTTCGCCAAGCGCATGCATAAGGAATCGACACGGCTTGCGGCGCTTGTCCAGGACATCATTGAACTCTCCCGGCTCCAGGGCGCCAACGTCGCGCAGCAGGGCCGCCCGGTGGACATCAACCTTGTGGTCAGCGAGGCCGTGGACCGCTCCGTGCTGCCGGCCGAGAGCAAGAACATCCAGCTGGTGGTCGGCGGGCACGCCGATGCCCTGGTCTACGGCGACCAGGACCTTCTCGTGACCGCCCTGCGCAACCTGATCGATAACGCCATCCGCTACTCGCCGGAGAACACCAAGGTGGGCGTGGGCATCCGGGCCAAGGACGGTCTCGTGGCGGTCTCGGTGACGGACCAGGGCGATGGGCTCAGCGCCGAGGACCAGGAGCGCGTCTTTGAGCGCTTCTACCGCGTGGATGCTGCCCGCTCGCGGCAGACCGGCGGCACCGGGCTTGGCCTGAGCATCGTCAAGCACGTCATTTCCAACCACGGCGGCGAGGTGACCCTGTGGTCCCGGCTCGGCCAGGGTTCCACGTTCACCATTCGACTTCCCGAGATAGAAGGGCAGGACGACGGCGACGCCCCCGAGGCGGGCAAGCCCGCTGCCCAAACTTCCAGTCGGGACCCCAGACCGCAACGACGTGACGCCGCAGGCGTCCATGAGCAAGGAGCTACCGCTTGAGCAGGATTCTGATTGTCGAGGACGAGGAGTCCTTCAGCGACCCCCTGTCCTACCTGTTGGGTAAAGAAGGCTTCGAAGTGGAGGTGGTGGACAACGGACTGGACGCCATCACCGAATTCGACCGCAACGGCGCCGACCTCGTGCTCCTGGACCTGCAGCTGCCTGGCCAGTCCGGCACGGAGGTCTGCCGCCAACTCCGGCAGCGCTCCGGGGTGCCCGTGATCATGCTGACGGCCAAGGACTCTGAAATCGACAAGGTGGTGGGGCTCGAACTGGGCGCCGACGACTATGTCACCAAGCCCTACTCCTCGCGGGAACTCGTGGCCCGGGTCCGGGCCGTCCTGCGGCGCCAGAGCGAGCCGGAGGAACTTGTCTCCACCACAGTGCAGGCCGGTCCTGTCCGGATGGACATTGAACGCCACGTGGTCAGCGTCGGGGGCGAGCAGATCGCCTTGCCGCTCAAGGAGTTCGAGCTGCTGGAAATGCTGCTGCGGAACTCCGGCCGGGTCCTGACCCGCGGGCAGCTGATCGACAGGGTCTGGGGCTCCGACTACGTGGGGGACACCAAGACCCTCGACGTCCACGTCAAGCGGCTGCGCAGCAAGATCGAGCCGGATGCGTCTGCGCCGCGGTACCTGATCACCGTCCGGGGGCTGGGCTACAAGTTCGAGCCCTAAAGATCGGAAGAGGCAGCCCGGCGGCCGCTGCTGCCGGGCCGCCGGACTGCTGGACGTCCGGCGCAGTTGAACATCAGGGGACACACAAAAGGAGGGGCACCTGCAGGTGCCCCTCCTTTTGCAATTGTTCCAGCCGTTGAAGCTAGTGGCCGGCCGTGCTGCTCGGCGTCGGCGTGGCCGTCTCGGTAGGCGTAGCCGTCTCCGTCGAGGTGGCCGTGCCGGACTCGGTGGGCGCCGGCGTCGGCAGGTACGACTTGTAGTCGACGATCGTGCCGTCCATGACCGGAACCGTGAACTTGGCTTCCTTGTTGGTGCCGTTCTCGGAGATGGTGACATCGAGGACGGCGCCCGGCTTGGCGCCGGCCGGGTTCAGGATCGCGGCGTCGGTGGAGTCGTTGAGCATGGTGTAGGAGTTCTTCTTGACCGGAACCTGGGTCTGCGATCCCTCCGCACCCTTGATGGTCAGCACCACGTCATTGGAGGAGGTGTTGTACACGGCGCCGATCACGCGGCCCGGCTTGTCCTCGCCATCGGAGACGATGATGAAGTTGCGCAGCTGCAGCGCACCGAGATCAGTCCGGGTTCCGTCCGAGGCCGCGTACTGCTCCGTGGTCTGCTGGGCGTTGATGTAGCCGCAGCCGGTCAGGGACAACAGGCCGATGCCAAGTGCAGCCGTTGCCATTGCCAGCTTGCCGCGCTGGCCCCGGTTCATCGCAGTGAAACGCACGTCACGCACTCCTTGAGAGTCTTGAAACATTATTCAGCCATAGCCTAGCCGCAAACGGCCGCAAACAAGGATTCGGCGACTACACACAAGCGCGGCCAAGCGTGCGTCACCGGCGGCGGGACCCGGCTCGGCGGGGGACGGAAACCTCTTGGCAGTTAGGGCCGCAGGCACTATTATCCGCATTCGTCAAGGGGTTTGAGGGGGCGGATTACGGCCATTTTCCCCGGATTCATGCGGTTCCCGGCACCTTTTGATGCCAGTTGTATGCCTTAATCGTGATAAACTGGTCTGCGGGAAAGGGGAATGTCCACATGGTTTTTGAGGTCGGCGAGACAGTAGTTTACCCTCACCACGGTGCAGCCAAAATTGAAGAAATCAAGATGCGCACTGTCAAGGGCGAAGAGAAGATGTATCTCAAGCTCAAGGTGGCTCAGGGTGATCTGACCATTGAAGTTCCAGCAGAAAACGTTGACCTGGTAGGGGTTCGGGACGTAGTGGGCAAGGAAGGCTTGGAGCACGTGTTCGACGTGCTGCGGGCCGAGTTCACTGAAGAACCCACCAACTGGTCGCGTCGCTACAAGGCAAACCTGGAAAAGCTTGCTTCCGGTGACGTCATCAAGGTAGCCGAGGTCGTCCGCGACCTCTGGCGCCGTGATCACGACCGGGGTCTCTCCGCGGGAGAGAAGCGCATGCTGGCCAAGGCCCGTCAGATCCTGATTTCGGAACTGGCACTGGCTGAGAAGACTGATGAAGAGAAAGCTGCAAGCGTTCTCGACGAGGTCCTGGCTTCCTAGCACAGGGCCGGCCCAGCAGGGCCGGCGCAGATAAGAATCGAACCCCGGTGGCGTCAGCCGCCGGGGCTTCTTTTTGCCCCTTTTCAGCGGCCGCCCCCTCCGTTGCGCTATCGGTTGTGGTCCCTTTGAGCGCCCCGGTCCGAGGCGCGGGGACGTAGTCTTGTGCCCATGGATACTGCACCGACGAATACGTCACAGGCGAATACGTCACAGCCCGGTCCCGCCACAGCGGTCATAGTTGTAGCCGCCGGCTCCGGCCAGCGCCTGGGCTACGGCATGCCGAAAGCAAAAGTACCTCTCGGCGGGGACACCATCCTCACCCACGCCCTCCGCGGTGTGGCGGCTGCCGGGATCGCACAGCAGATCTGCATTGCGCTCCCCCCGGGCGACACCGAGTTGCGGGCGCTGTGCGAGGCCTTCACGCAGGAGCTTGCGGCCGGACACTCCGGCGCGGCGTCGGGCTCCGGCGTCCGGGCTCCCGTGGTGACGGTCGTCGACGGCGGTGCGGACCGCGCCGATTCAGTCCGCGCAGCGATGGCGGCCCTCCTGCCCAATATCGAATCGGTGCTGGTCCACGACGCCGCCCGGGCGCTGACGCCTGAAGCCGTCTTTCACCGCGTGGCAGCGGCGCTCGGCGCCGGTGCCTCGGCCGTCATTCCGGTGATACCGGTCGTCGACACCGTCAAGACCGTCGAACCGACCACCGGCGACGGCGCCGCGGTGGCACCCGAACTGGTCACCGGGACAGCGCCCCGGGAATCGCTCCGCGCCGTGCAGACACCGCAGGGATTCGACCTGAGCACCCTCAAGCGCGCCCACGAAGCTGCCTCCGGGTTCGACGCCGGCCAGGCCGCCCTCGTCACGGACGACGCGATGCTCGTGGAGCTCATCGGGGTCCCGGTCCACGCGGTACGCGGCGCCAGCCAGTCCCTGAAGATCACCACGCCCCTGGACCTGATCCTGGCCGAAGGCCTTCTCGAAGGACCCCTGGGCTTGCGCTGGGTGGAGGGATGAGCATGTCCACCAACCCGCCAGTCGTTTCCCCGGTCATTCCCCGGACCGGGATCGGAGTCGATGTCCATGCCTTCGCCGCCGAGGACGAGCCGCAGCCGCTGTGGCTCGGCGGCCTCTTCTGGGAGGGGGAACGGGGTCTGTCCGGCCACTCAGACGGCGACCCCGTGGCCCACGCCGCCGCCGACGCGCTGTTCTCGGCCTGCGGGATCGGGGATCTGGGCACGCACTTCGGTACGGACCGGCCCGAATATGCCGGAGCATCCGGCGTGACCCTGCTGGCCGAGGCCGCCCGGATTGTTCGCGCCCACGGATTCGAAATCGGCAACATCGCCGTCCAGTTCGTGGCCAACCGGCCAAAGTTCGGCCCGCGGCGGGAGGAATCCCAGCAGGTCCTCAGCGCCGCTGCCGCGGCGCCGGTGAGCGTCACAGCCACCACGAGCGACGGGCTCGGGTTCACCGGCCGCGGCGAGGGGATCTCGGCCGTGGCAACAGCGCTCGTGTATCCGGCAGGCTAAGCACCGCAGGTTTAGCACAGCAGGTGAAGCACCGCAGGTTGGGCGCCGCTGGTTAAGCACCGCCGGCCCCGGTCCCCTACGCTTGAGGGAAGACCCAAGCGAGACACCCGTTCCGAACTGCCAGGAGACCTGCCGTGAAGAAGCTGCTGACCGCCGTCGTACTCGTGGCAGGGACCATGCTGAGCGGCTGTGCCGCCTCCACGACAGCGCCCCAAACGCCTAGCGCCACTCCGAAGCTCAGCGTCGAGGAAAGCTGTAAGTTCCTCAACACCGACACCTTCGTGCCCTCCGGGAGCGCTAAGGAGCAGGCAGGGCAGATTGGCCAGCACTACCAGGAGGTTGCGGACAAGGTAGCGCCGGAGGTGGGCGCCCCGATCCAGCAGATGGCCGAGATCATGAAGCAGGTTGCGGCGAGCCCTACGGGAACCAAGACCGACCAACAGACGGCCCAGCTCACGGAGCAGATCAACAAGATCGGCCAATACTGCAAGTAGGTCGCCGCACCGGCGGCCTGCCTGCCGGCCTCCGCCGTGCCGGCAAAGCCGCGGGTCAGGCCCCGGAGCGCCATCGGCTAATCTGGAGCGGTGACCCTGCGCTTTTACGACACTGCATCCGCCGAAGTCCGCGACTTCGTCCCCCTGGTACCTGGCAAGGTGAGCCTGTACTACTGCGGAGCCACCGTCCAGGGCATGCCACACGTCGGCCACATCCGCTCGGCCATCGCGTTCGACCAGCTGACCCGCTGGTTGCAGTACCGCGGTTTCCGGGTGACGGCAGTCCGCAACGTCACCGACATCGACGACAAGATCCTTGCCAAGTCGGCCGCCTCGTTCGGCGCCGACTTTGAAGACGAGCCCGGAGCCCTCCGCAACGAGGAATGGTGGGCCCTGGCCTACCGCTACGAGCAGGAATTCCTCAAGGCCTACGACACCCTGGGCGTCTCCCGCCCCACCTATGAGCCCCGCGCCACCGGCCACATCCCGGAAATGCACACCCTCATCCAGCAGCTGATCGACCGCGGCCACGCCTACCCGGCCCTGGACGACTCCGGCGACGTCTACTTCGATGTACGTTCCTGGTCCAAGTACGGCTCGCTGACGCGGCAGAAGCTCGACGACATGCAGGGCGCCCCTGACGCGGACCCCCGCGGCAAGAAGGACCCCCGCGACTTCGCGCTGTGGAAGGGCTACAAGGACGGGGAGCCGACGACGGCGAGCTGGGCCTCCCCATGGGGCGCCGGCCGCCCGGGCTGGCACCTCGAATGCTCCGCGATGGTCACCAAATACCTCGGCACCGAGTTCGACATCCACGGCGGCGGCCTGGACCTGCGCTTCCCGCACCACGAAAACGAAATGGCGCAGTCACAGGCGGCGGGCCACGGCTTCGCCAGCTTCTGGATGCACAACGGGATGGTCACCTACGCCGGCGAGAAAATGTCCAAGTCCATCGGCAACACCGTGAGCCCGGCGGAAATGCTCGAACTCGCCCCGCCGCGCGTTGTCCGGTACTACCTCGGGCAGGCGCAGTACCGCTCGGTCCTGGACTACCAGCCGACGTCCCTGCAGGAAGCGGCCGCCGCCGTCGAGCGGATCGACGGCTTCCTCAGCCGCGCAAGCCGGGTCCTGCCCGACCCGGGATCGGAGGCATCCGCTGGTTCTGTCCCGGAAGCTTTTGGGGTGGCTATGGACGATGACCTCAACGTCCCGCAGGCCCTCGCTGTCCTGCACGACACCGTCCGCGCCGGCAACACGGCTCTCACCGACGGCGACCTCGACGCCGCGGGTCAGGCGCTGGCCAGCGTCACCGCCATGCTGGACGTCCTCGGCCTCAACGCCACCGCAACGCCTGCGGCCGACGAACAAGCCAACTCCGCCCTTGGCGTCCTGGTCGAGGCTCAGCTGGAGGCGCGCGCCCACGCCCGGGCCGCCAAAGACTGGGCAGCGTCCGACGCCATCCGGGACACCCTGGCCGCAGCCGGCGTCGTCGTCGAGGACGGCCCGGACGGGGCGAGCTGGAGCCTCAAGCGCGGCTGAAGCCCGTTGCCGGCGGCCGGTGAAGTGGGCCGCCGTCGTCCGTTCCGGGCCACCCCGAAATCGTGGATTTTACTCGAGTCAGTAGACTGGAGGTCAGACTTGTCAACGAATCGCGTATTTAAAGGGTGAAACTCATGGCCAACAACGGTCGCCGCTCGGTCAAATTGAAGAAGGGCCCCTCCGTCGGAACCGGCGGTCACGGCCGCAAGGCTCTGGAGGGCAAGGGCCCCACGCCGAAGGCGGAGGACCGCCCCTACCACAAGGCGTTCAAGAACAAGCAGCTCGCCGAACGCTCCGAGGCCAAGCGCGCCAGCGGAAGCCGCACTACCAGCGCCGCCGCCCGCACCGGCCGCTCCGGTCCCAAGGGGCGCGCCACCGAAGAGGTCGTCACCGGGCGCAACTCGGTGGTCGAAGCCCTGCGCGCCGGCATCCCGGCCAAGGCCCTGCACGTCGCCGTCCGCATCGAAATGGACGACCGCGTCAAGGAATCCCTGAAGCTGGCCGCCGAACGCGGCATCCCGCTGATGGAAACCGGCAAGCCCGAGCTCGACCGGATGACCGACGACGCCATCCACCAGGGCCTCGTGCTGCAGATCCCGCCGTACGAATACCAGGACGCGTACGAGCTCGCCGAAGAAACCCTCGAGGCCTGGAAGAAGGGCCACGTAGCCAACGCCCCGCTCTTCGTCGCGCTGGACGGCATCACCGATCCCCGAAACCTTGGCGCGATCATCCGCTCCGTCTCGGCTTTCAGCGGCCACGGCGTCGTCGTCCCGGAGCGCCGCTCCGTGGGCGTCACCGCCTCGGCCTGGAAGACCAGCGCCGGTGCAGCCGTCCGCGTCCCCGTCGCCCGCGCGGCCAACCTGAACAACACGCTCAAGGCGTTCAAGAACATGGGGATCTACGTCCTGGGGCTCGACGGCGACGGCGACGTCTCGCTGCCCGAGCTCACCCTGGCCACCGAACCGGTGTGCATCGTCGTCGGTTCCGAGGGCAAGGGCCTGAGCCGCCTGGTCCGCGAAAACTGCGACCAGATCGTCTCCATCCCGATCGACTCCGCCATGGAATCGCTCAACGCCTCCATGGCCGTCGGTATCTCCCTCTACGAGATCTCCCGCCAGCGCGCCGCTAAGTAGTCCGTGCTCCGGTGGCGGTTCAGTTCCCAGTCACCTGAGTCGGGGTTGGGTTCCGCCGGAACCGCAGTTTTGCCGTCGCTTAGCGGTCGGCCCCTTCCCAAACTTCGCAAGCTCAGTTCGGGGCCCTCGGGGCTTCCCTTCCTCCCGTCGACGCTTTCGGCCGCGGGCGGCCTTCACCGTCTCTGGTCGGCGATGCGCTCCGTTGCAAAACTCCGGTTCCGGCGATGAGCCCCGCTCACCGTTGGTAGTAAACGGCAAACGCTTCCTCACGTCTCGTGGGGGAGCGTTTCCTGTTAAGCCGAGAACGGCCACAGGCAACGCGGGGTCAGATCGCGCCCATCCGAGGCTCCAAAATGGGCGCGAAGTGACCCCGCGTTGTTGTTGGGAACACTCGCCTCTTCGTCTCTGCCGTTCATGTGAAGCAGCCCGGCGGTTGGTGACCCAATATCGAGCGGGCGGCGGTGTCTTGCAAAGGAGCGCATCGCCGACCAGAGCCGGATGAGGCCGCCCAGCGGCCGAAGGAGGCGGCGGGAGGTGTCTAAGCGACGGCAAGGCGCCGTTGCACGCTGGGGTGACCAGAGCAGGGGTGACCACAGCGTGAAGCTTTGGGGAACAGACGGCTTAGAACCTGTGGCGGTTGGCCAGGACCGGGAGTTTGGTGCGGGCTTCCTGGACGGCGTCGGTGTCCAAGTCCGCGAACAGAAGGCCGGGGGCGCCGTCGAGTTCTTCGAGGACGTCGCCCATGGGGGAGACCACCACGGAGTGCCCGACGCCGGTGGGGGCGGAACCCTTGACCGGGTGACCCACGCTGGCGGGGTCGCCCTGGCCGCAGGCGAGGACCAAGGTGGTGGAGTCCAGGGCGCGGGCTCGGGCCAGGAGCTTCCACTGCTCGGCCTTGCCGGGGCCCGAGCCCCAGGAGGCGCACACAATGTTGACGTCGGCGCCGCGGTCGGCGTTTTCCGTGAACAGGTCCGGGAAACGGACGTCGTAGCACGTGGCGAGGCCGAACGTCACGCCGTCGAGCTCGAAGGTGACGGGGGCGGTGCCGGCGTCGACCGTGTCCGACTCGGCGAAACCGAAAGCATCGAACAGGTGGATCTTGTCGTAGCTGGCCTCGAGGCCGCGGCCGGTGACCAGCAGGGTGTTGCGCACCTTGGCGCCGTCTGCGGCGGTGCCGGGAGTGAACATGCCGGCGACGACCACGATGCCGAGCTCCGCGGCGAGGGCGCGGACGCGGGATGCCCACGGGCCGTCCAGCGGCTCGGCGATAGCCAGGAGCGAATTGCCGAAGGCCCGCATGGTGGCTTCCGGGAACACCACCAGGTCCGCGCCGCCGGCCTTGGCCTGGCGCGCATAGGCGTCCACGAGGTCCAGGTTTGCGGCCACGTCACGGCCGGTAATTATTTGGGCTAGTGCAACGCGCACAATTACCTCCAACTCGGCGCTCCATTACAGTATGCAGTGCGGCGGTCCGTACACTGCAAAACGTCATGAAAACGAAAACGGGGGCCATTTGTCTGGCCCGGCTAAGCTTTAAGCAATGGTTATGTCTTACATAGATACCGCTTCCACCGTAGACGCTTCGCGGGCGTTTCCGCTGGGGATCAGCGTTCCACATACCGGGTCGCCGGCAGTGGACGATCCCCGGGGCGCGTTCGCCAACGTGGCCGTCTACGCGCCCGGCGTAACCACGCTGGAGATCGAATATCAGGCGCCCGGGGGAACCTGGCAGGTGAAGACCCTGCCCAACGTCACCGACGGCGTCCACCACGGAATTGTTGAGGGCATTCCCGCCGGCTCGCGCTATGGCTTCCGGTCCTCCCCGGAACACGAGGCCCTCCCGCTGTCCATGCCCGCCACGAATTTCGATGCCGTCGGCGAGCAGCCGTTGCTGATGGACCCCTATGGCCGGGCCGTCGACGAACGCGAGGGGCTGATCACCAGCGTCCGGGTCGGCAACGATTTTGACTGGGGTCTGGACCGCAGCCCGCGGGTCCCGTGGCGCAACACGATCGTCTACGAGGCCCACGTCCGGGGCCAGACGAAGCTGCACCCGGACATTCCGGAGGACCTGCAGGGGACTTATGCCGGGATGGCCCACCCGGCCATGATCGAGCACCTGATCTCGCTGGGCGTCACGGCGGTCCAGCTCCTGCCCGTGCATTTCCACGTGGACGAGCCGCACCTGCAACAGCTCGGGCTGACGAACTACTGGGGCTACAACACGGCGGCGTTCTTCGCCCCTCATCCCGGCTACGCCACCGAGGCCGCCCAGGCCGCCGGCGCCCACGCGGTCCAGGACGAGTTCAAGGGCATGGTCAAGTTGCTGCATGCCGCCGGGCTCGAGGTCATCCTCGACGTCGTGTACAACCACACCGCCGAGGGCGGCACGGACGGTCCCACCCTGAGCTTCCGCGGCCTGGGCGAGATGCAGTACTACCGCAACGACGGCCACGGCAGGTACGTGGACACCACGGGCTGCGGCAACAGCCTGAACTTCGGCGAACCCCGCGTCGTACAGCTGGTGCTGGATTCCCTGCGCTACTGGGTGAGCGAGTTCCACATCGATGGGTTCCGCTTCGACCTCGCCGTCACGCTGTGCCGTAACAGCGCCAACGAATTCGATCCGCGGCACCCCTTCCTCGTCGCCGTCGGAGCCGATCCGGTCCTGTCCGGCGTCAAGCTGATTTCCGAACCCTGGGACGTGGGCTACGGCGGCTGGCAGACCGGCCGGTTTCCCGCCGGGTGGGTGGACTGGAACGATCATTTCCGCGACGCCGTCCGCAGCTTCTGGCTCGCCGACCGCGCAGCGATCGACGGCGGCGGCAGCGGCGGCCCGGTGGCCCGCCTCGCGGACGCCCTCTCTGGTTCCGCCCGGCTGTTCGAGTCCTCGGGCCGGTCCCGGCTCGCCTCGCTGAACCTGATCACGGCCCACGATGGCTTCACCCTGGCCGACCTGACGGCCTACGACCGCAAGCACAACGAGGCCAACGGCGAGCAGAACCGGGACGGCCACGGCGATAACCGCAGCTACAACCACGGTTTCGAGGGCCCCACTGAAGACGGCGAGATCCTCGCCCGGCGCGCCCAAAGCAGGCGGAACCTGATGGCCTGCCTGATGATTTCCCAGGGCGTACCCATGATCACCGCCGGGGACGAGATCTGCCGGACCCAGCAGGGGAACAACAACGCCTACTGCCAGGACAATGCACTGACCTGGATCGACTGGACCAGCACCACGGAATCCCATGCGATGCTGCGCACCACCAAGCGCGTCATCCGGCTGCGCAAGGAGTTTCTGGCCAGCCAGCCGCATGATTACCCGGCGCGTGACAACCAGTCCTACTTCCACTGGTTCGATGTGGACGGCCAGCCCATGTCCGCCGACACGTGGCATGACCCCGGCCACCGGGTGATCCAGCTCCTGCTCGGGTCCGACGACGGGCACGTCGACGGCCTCGTGGTGGTCAACGGCGGCGCCGACGACGTCAAGGTCACCTTGCCACGGCTGAGCAACGAGGACGGCACCGGGCACCGGCTCTTCGAACTCCGCGTGACGACGTCCGAACTCCATGACCGGCGTCAGGGCGCCCGCGTCGCCTCCGGTGAGCGCGACCTCGTCCAGGCCAACACGATCAATATCTACCGCACCTAAACAATTCGAGATTAAGGACCCCATGAAGATTTACTCGGCAGAGACCTGGACCATCGAAGAACTCACGGCGCAAATCGGCGACGCCGGCCGGCGCGCCCTGGTTGTCCCCGCCGCCGACACCAAGCAGGCGGTCCTGGACACGTTCGGCGAGCTCCTGGACGTCCCCGAGGACTACGGCACAGACCTGGATGCCCTGCACGATTCGCTGCACGACGTCGCGGATGCCGTGACAGACGACGGCGAGGCCCCTGTCACGTTCATCTGGCAGGTGCCCGCCGCGCTCCGCGCGGACCGCTCCTTCGGCGTCATCTGCGAAACGCTGCAGGACGCCGAAGGCTACGCCGGCAAGAGCCTGGACGTCATCGCCGTCTGCCTCTAAAGAGAGCTAGCACGCCACGCGGTGACGGTCAGGCCGTGGTGACGGTCAGGCGTTGACGATCAGGCCCAGCTCCGCTTTTGAGGCCAGGGCATCGTTCTTGGGGAGCACACGCACGGTGTAGCCGAAGGACCCCGAACGGTCGATCACCAGCGTGCCGCTGAAGAGGTGCCGGCCCTTGCCGAGGTCTTCGGCGGCCTTGAGCTCCGCGACCGTGATGTCCGTCAGCTCGTCGGTGTCCTCGGCCCGGCCGTAGGCCACCTCAACATAGACGTCGTCCGGTGAGAGCTCACGCAGCGCCACGTATGCATTTACCTGCAGCAGATCGCCGATCTGCGGGTCCTCGGAGACCCCCACCGAGTCGACGTGTTCGACCTGGATGTGCGGCCATGCGGCCCGGACCCGTGAGCTCCATGCCGCCAGGGCCTTGGCTTGGGCGTAGTTGTCCGCCACAGCGTGGCGTCCTGCGATCGCGGCGGGCCGGTACAGGACGTTGACGTAGTCCCGGAGCATCCGTTCCGCGGAAACCGCCGGGCCCAGGTGGGACATGGTGTGCTTGATCATCGAAACCCAGTGCGTAGGCACGGCCTGCGGGCCGGGCTGGGACGGTCCGGCAGCGCCCGCGGCGTCGGATACGGTCAGCCCGTAGAACCGCGGCGCCACCTGCGTTTCGAGCAGCTCGTACAGAGCCGCCGCCTCGATGTCGTCGCGTTCCTCCGGGGAGGCGTCGTTGTTGGCGGTCGGGATCGCCCAGCCGTTCTCGCCGTCGTACATCTCATCCCACCAGCCGTCCATGACCGAGAGGTTCAGCGAACCGTTCAGGGCAGCCTTCATGCCGGAGGTACCGCAGGCCTCCAAGGGGCGCAGCGGGTTGTTCAGCCACACATCACAGCCGGGGAACAGGGTCCGGGCCATGGCGATGTCGTAGTTGGGCAGGAACGCGATCCTGTGCCGCACGGCGGGGTCGTCGGTGAACCGGACGAGGTCCTGGATCATCTTCTTGCCGGCATCGTCCGCCGGGTGGGACTTCCCTGCGATGACCAGCTGAATGGGGTGCGTCTTGTGCAGCAGCAGCGCCTTGAGCCGTTCCGGGTCGCGCAGCATCAGGGTCAGCCGCTTGTAGGTCGGCACGCGGCGGGCAAAGCCGATGGTCAGGACGTCCGGGTCCAGGACGGAGTCCGTCCACGCCAGCTCGGCGTCGGCCGCGCCGCGCTTCTTCCACGCGGCCCGGAGCCGGCGCCGGACATCCTCGACCAGGGACACCCGCATCTCGCGCCGCAACGCCCAGAGGTCCTCGTCGGTGACGTTGTAGGCCAGGTCCCACCGGCCCTGCGCCTCCGCCTCGGCACCGAAGTGGTCCCGCGCCAGCGCGGCGATGCGGGGGTCCACCCAGGTGGGGACGTGCACGCCGTTGGTGACGGAGGTGATGGGGATTTCGGAGTGGTCGAAGCCCGGCCAGAGGGCGGAGAACATCCCGCGCGAGACCACGCCGTGCAGTTTGGCCACACCGTTGGCCCGCTGGGCCAGCCGCAGCCCCATCACGGCCATGTTGAACACGAACGGGTTGCCGTCGGCGAAGTCCTC
Source organism: Arthrobacter sp. P1_B9 (assembly GCF_056406495.1). Lineage (NCBI taxonomy): Bacteria > Bacillati > Actinomycetota > Actinomycetes > Micrococcales > Micrococcaceae > Arthrobacter > Arthrobacter sp. P1_B9. Next base: position 9,352 of record NZ_JBFUAA010000005.1, on the reverse strand, counting down.
GCGGCCCAGGTCCAGGATCTTGGCCACCGGGACGTCCGGGGCGAGGCCGGCTTCGAAGAAGTGCTGAATCTGGGAGATTTCGAAGCGGTCGATCCCCGCCGGCACCGGCGTGTGGGTGGTGAACACCGTGGACGCCCGCCCGGCGGCCAGGGCCTCCTCCCAGCTCAGCGGCGCCGTGCCGGACATCAATTCCTGGATCCGCTCGACGCCGAGGAACCCGGCGTGGCCCTCGTTGGTGTGGAAGACTTCCGGCGCGGGGACACCCGTGAGCCGCTGGAACTCCCGCAGCGCCTTGACCCCGCCCATGCCCAGCAGGAGCTCCTGCTGCAGCCGGTGGTCTCCGCCGCCGCCGTACAGGCGGTCGGTGATGCCGCGGGCAGCCTCGTCGTTGCCCGGAACGTTGGAATCCAGCAGCAGCAGCGGCACACGTCCGACGTCGGCCCGCCACACGTGCGCCAGCAGGCGCCGGCCCTGGGGAAGCGGCAGGGAGATCTGGACCGGTTTGCCGTTGCCGTCCGGGGAGGCCTCGCGCAGGAGCGTCAGGGGCAGCCCGTCGGGGTCGAGGACCGGGTACGTTTCCTGCTGCCAGGCGTCCCGGGAGAGCGACTGCTTAAAGTAGCCGGCCTGGTACAGGAGTCCGACGCCGATCAGCGGCACGCCAAGGTCCGAGGCCGCCTTCAGGTGGTCCCCGGCCAGGATGCCAAGGCCGCCCGAGTACTGGGGCAGGACCTCGGTGATGCCGAACTCCGGCGAGAAATAGGCGATGCATGCCGGCGCGCCGTCGCCCAGGCTCTGGTACCAGCGCGGCTGTTCCAGGTACTGGTCGAGGTCATCGGCCGCGGCGTGGACGCGCCGCACCACGTCCTGGTCCGCGGCGAGGCGCTGCAGCTCTTCCCGGCTGACCAGGCCCAGGAAAGTCACGGGGTCGTGGGCGCTCTCCGCCCAGACCCCGGGGTTGAGCCCCTCGAAAAGCTCCCGGGTGGGCGGATGCCAGGACCACCGGAGATTGGTGGCGAGCCGGGCCAGCGGCCGGATCGACTCCGGGAGTACGGTTCGGACGGTAAATCTGCGGATTGCCTTCACCAGCGAAACACTAACGGACAAGTCGTTGCCCCGGAACTGCTTTAAGATTCTTTCCCGTAAATGACGGATATCACTCCGACCAGAACCAGAAACCTCCGGAAAACGTTCGAGGCCTTAGCATTCTGGCCGTTTTGTAGATAACGTCGAGGCTGTGACGAATAACTCGCGAACCAGCGCCGTGTCCAAGCAAAAGCCCAAGGCCCTGATCACGGATGGCCTTCGATTTGGCCGCTTTCCGATCACCGCCGTGCAGCCTTCGGTGGAGGGCGGAAAGTTTCCCGCCAAAGCCGTCGAGGGCCAAAGCATTGTTGTGGGAGCCACCGCGTTCCGGGAGGGACACGACCAGCTCGGCGTCAGCGCCGTCCTGCTCGACCCCCGCGGCAAAGAGCGGCAGCGGGTCCGCCTCGCCCCGCCGCGCGGACCCCGGGGAATGGGCACGGACCGCTGGGAAGGCCTCCTGACCCCGCCCGCCACTGGCAACTGGTCCTTCGTCATCGAGGCCTGGCACGACCGCTACGGCACCTGGCACCACAACGCCGAGGTCAAGGTGGAGGCCGGCATCGACGTCGAGCTCATGCTGTCCGAAGGTGCCGCCCTGCTGGCCGAAGCCTCCGAAGACGCCTCCCGCCCCTCCGGTGACCGCAGAACGCTGCGGATGGCCGTCGTCGTCCTCTCAGATACGTCCCGGACACCCGAGGAACGCCTCGCCGCCGGCTTCGGCGCCGACGTCGCCGCCGTCGTCGAACGCCAGCCCATCCGCGAACTTGTGACGGTTTCCGAGCCCTACCCGCTGCTGGTGGAGCGAACGCTTGCCGGAGCCGGCGCCTGGTACGAATTCTTCCCCCGCTCCGAAGGTGCCGTGCGCAACCACGACACGGGGGAATGGACCTCCGGCAACTTCCGCACCGCCGCGCAGCGCCTCGACGCCGTCGCCGCCATGGGCTTTGACATCATCTACATGCCGCCGATCCACCCGATCGGCGGCCAGCACCGCAAGGGGCCGAACAACACCCTGATCGCCGGACCGCACGATCCCGGTTCGCCGTGGGCCATCGGATCCCACGAGGGCGGCCACGACGCCATCCACCCGGATCTGGGCACCTTCGAGGACTTCGACGCCTTCGTGGCACGGGCCGGTGAGCTGGGACTCGAGGTGGCCCTGGACCTGGCCCTGCAGGCCGCGCCCGACCACCCGTGGGTGCAAAGCCACCCGGAATGGTTCACCACGCGCGTCGACGGCACTATTGCCTACGCGGAGAATCCGCCAAAGAAATACCAGGACATTTTCCCGCTGAATTTCGACAACGACCCCGCGGGGCTGTCCAACGAAATTCTAAGGATTGTGATGCTCTGGGTCAGCCACGGCGTCAAAGTGTTCCGGGTGGACAATCCGCACACCAAACCCGTGTGGTTCTGGGAATGGCTGATCGGCAAGGTCAATAAGAAGCACCCCGACGTCGTCTTCCTCGCCGAGGCGTTCACCCGCCCGGCCATGATGCACGCTCTTGGCCGGGCCGGCTTCCAGCAGTCCTACACCTACTTCACCTGGCGGAACACCAAGGAAGAACTGGAGACGTACTTCCAGGAGGTCAGCCGCGAGTCGGCGGCCTACTTCCGGCCGAACTTCTTCGTCAACACCCCGGACATCCTCACCGAATACCTGCAGTTCGGCGGCCCGGCGGCCTTCAAGATCCGTGCCGCCCTGGCCGCGACGGCAAGCCCCATCTGGGGCGTGTACGCCGGCTTTGAGCTCTACGAACACGTGGCGCGTCCCGGCGCCGAGGAGTACATCGACAACGAGAAGTTTGAGTACAAGGCCCGCGACTGGGACGCTGCGGCAGAATCGGGGCGCACCCTGGCCCCGTACCTGACCCGGCTCAACGGGATCCGGCGCGCGCACCCGGCCCTGGGGGATCTGCAGAACCTGACGGTGCACCAGAGCTCGGACAGCTCCACCGTGGTGTTCTCCAAGCACAAGACCCTCGCGGACGGGACCAAGGACACCCTGATCATCGTCGTCAACGTGGACCCGCACGGCACCCGGGAGAGCACGGTGTCCCTGGACCTGCCGGCGCTGGAACTGGACCCGGAGAACTTCACGCACAACGGCCGTTTCATGGTTGATGACCTGCTGACCGGCGAGAGTTGGGAATGGGGGGAGTACAACTACGTCCGCCTGGACCCGCACGTCGAGCCCGTTCACATTCTTAGCATCCGGAGGTAGTGCCAGTGAGTTTTAGCCCGCAGAACCCGAGCCAGCACTTCAGCCCGAGGGGGAGCTTTGAATTGAATGCCCCGGGCCTCCAGCACGATCCCCTCTGGTACCGCAAGGCGGTCTTCTACGAGGTGCTCGTCCGGGGCTTCGCCGACGGCAACGGAGACGGCTCGGGCGACTTCCACGGCCTGATCGAGAAACTGGACTACCTGCAGTGGCTGGGGGTGGACTGCCTGTGGCTCCCGCCCTTCTTCCAGTCACCGCTGCGCGACGGCGGCTACGACATCTCGGACTACAACTCCGTGCTGGACGAGTTCGGCACCATCAGCGACTTCAAACGGCTCGTGGCCGAGGCCCATGCCCGGGGCGTCCGGGTGATCATCGACCTTCCGCTGAACCACACCTCCGACCAGCATCCGTGGTTCCAGGAGTCACGCAAGGACCCGGATGGTCCCTTCGGCGACTTCTACGTGTGGAGCGACACGGACGAGAAGTACGAAGACGCCCGCATCATCTTCGTGGACACAGAGGAATCCAACTGGACCTTCGACCCCATCCGCAGGCAGTTCTTCTGGCACCGGTTCTTCAGCCACCAGCCCGACCTGAACTTCGAGAACCCCAAGGTCATTGACGCGCTCTTCGACGTCGTGCGGTTCTGGCTGGACCAGGGCATCGACGGCTTCCGGGCGGACGCCATCCCGTACCTGTTCGAGGAGGAGGGCACCAACTGCGAGAACCTGCCGCAGACCCACGAATTCCTCCGCCAGCTGCGCCGGATGGTCGATGAAAGCTACCCGGGCCGCGTGATCATTGCCGAGGCCAACCAGCCGCCCGCCGAAGTGGTGGAGTATTTCGGCACCGAAGAGGAACCGGAATGCCATATGGCGTTCCACTTCCCGATCATGCCGCGGCTGTACTACGCGCTGCGGGACCAGAAGGCGTCCCCCATCATCGAGACGATGAAGGACACGCCGGACATTCCGGAAGGCGCCCAGTGGGGCACGTTCCTGCGCAACCACGACGAACTGACGCTGGAAATGGTCACCTCCGACGAACGCGCCGCGATGCTCGGCTGGTACGCGCCGGATCCGCGCATGCGCGCCAACATCGGCATCCGGCGCCGGCTGGCCCCGCTGCTGGATAACTCCCGCTCCGAGATCGAGCTGATCAACGCCCTGCTGCTGTCCCTGCCGGGCAGCCCGTTCCTGTACTACGGGGACGAGATCGGCATGGGGGACAACATCTGGCTCGAGGACCGCGACGCGGTCCGCACCCCGATGCAGTGGAACCCGGACCGGAACGCCGGGTTCTCCAGCGCCGACCCGGGCAAGCTGTACCTGCCGGTGATCCAGTCGCTGGTCTACAACTACAGCATGGCGAACGTGGAGGCCGAGGCCGCACATTCGGGGTCCCTGCTGCGCTGGACCCGCCAGATCCTGAGCGTCCGCAAGAACCACCCCGCCTTCGGGCTCGGCGGATTCAAGCATGTGGAGGCTGACCACGACGTCGTCCTCGCTTACCTGCGTGAGCTCCCGGAAGGCAACGCCGCCGGCGAGGACGCCGAGACCATCCTGTGCGCCTTCAACCTCTCACAGCACCCCGTGGCTGCCACGTTGCGGGTGCCGAACTTCGCCGGCCGCGGCCTCCGGGACGTCTTCGGCGGCCAGGCCTTCCCGGCCATCGGCGATGACGGAACGCTGACGCTGACCCTGGGCAGCCACGATTTCTTCTGGTTGCGGATCCGTTCCGCCGCCTCCAACCCGGCATCCCCGTTCACACAGGCGATGCCCGTCCTGTCCATCGAGGGTTGAGATGACGCGACCAGCCCTTGCCCCGGCCTTGAGCGGACTGCTTGGCGCCTGGCTCCCGCGCCAGCGATGGTTCCCTGTCAAGACCGCCGAGTTCACCTTCGAACCGGCGGGCGGCCTGCGCCTTGAGACCGCCGCCGGCGGGGCCACGTTCGAGGTGTTGCTGGTCGCGGTGTCCTACCCCACGCCCGGCGGCAGCCGCACCGACGTCGTCCAGGTGCCGCTCAGTTTCCGGCCAGAACCCCTGCCGGGGGCAGAACGCGCGCTCATCGGCGAACTTCCCGGCACCCGCGCTGATGCCGCCCACCAGTGGGTGTACGACGGCGTCCACGACGCCTCCTTCGTCGCCGCCTGGCTGGAGCTCATGCGGCACGGCGCAACGACGCCGTCGGGCAACGCCACCGGCCACCTGGTGGAGTCCGGCTACCGCCTGCCGTTCGCAACAGGCAAGGTCAAGGTCCTCTCGGGCGAGCAATCGAACAGCTCGGTGATCGTCGACGACGAGGACGGCGGCACAGTCGCCATCGTGAAGTTCTTCCGGGTGCTGTCCGAAGGGCAGAATCCCGAGGTTGAAATCGGTGCGGCGCTGACTGCGGGACACACCGCGGAGGTCCCGGCAACCCTTGGCTGGGTGGCTGGCGAGTGGGAGGTGCCGGCGGCGGCAGCAGGGGCGGAGCCATCAGATGCCCGCCGTCCCGCCACTGTCCGTCCCGCCTCCGGCGAGCTGGCTGTGGCGCACGAATTCCTCGCCGGCGGACTCGATGCGTGGCGGCTCGCCGTGGACGCGGCCAGCCGGGGGATCGGGTTCGCTGCAGAAGCCCACGCGCTGGGCGCGGCCACGGCCACCGTGCACCGCCGGCTCGCCGAGGCCCTGGGCACAGCCGCCGAATCTGCGCCGGGGCAGGACATCGCGCCGGGAGTAGCCGAGCGCGTCCGTCAGTCCTGGGCCCAGGCCGGCCAGGCTGTCGGGCCTTACGAAGAAGCGCTGAACGGTCTCCTCGGCCGGCTCGAGGGCACCAGCGCAGGCCCGCTCCAGCGTATCCATGGCGACCTCCACCTCGGGCAAATCCTGCAGGTGCCCGGCAGCATGGTCCCGGGCGAGCCGGGGGGCCCCCCGCGCTGGGCCATCCTCGACTTCGAGGGCGAGCCCCTGCGCCCCATCTCCGAGCGCAACTTCCCGGACGTCGCCCTTCGCGACGTAGTCGGCATGCTGCGGTCCTTCGACTACGCCGCCGGAGCCGCCGTCCGCGAAAACCCCGGAGCCGTGGTGCCCGGGACCTGGGTGGATGACTGCGCTGAGGCCTTCCTGGCCGGCTACGCCGACGTCATTCCCGGCAGCATCGACCGCGACTCGCCGCTCTTTGTGGCGCTGTGGCTCGACAAAGCCCTCTACGAAGTCATCTACGAACTAAGGAACAGGCCGGACTGGCTCTCCATCCCGGTGAACGCATCGCGTCGTCTCCTCGGCAGTACAGGTTCCGGCGTCGCCGCCGAAGCCGCAGCGGAAGGTATAAAAATGACAGGATCAGCACGTATCGATCGGCCCGGCACACCACTGCCCGTGGATGGCGAGACCCTTGCAAGGGTCTCCAGCGGCGAACACCACGCGCCCCACTCGGTCCTCGGCGCCCATCTCGATGACCATGGCCATGTCACCATCCGGACGGTCAAGCACCTGGCGGAAGCGGTCTCGGTCGTGACGTCGGCAGGTTCGACGCCCATGACGCACGAATCGAGCGGCGTATGGGTGGCCGTGATGGAGCCGCTCGAGCGCGGCCATGTGCCGGATTACCGGCTCGAGGTGACCTACAAGGACCACGAGCCCCAGGTCATGGACGACCCCTACCGTTACCTGCCAACCGTCGGCGAAGTAGACCTGCACCTGATCGGTGAGGGCCGGCACGAGCGTCTGTGGGATGTCCTCGGCGCGCACGTGCAGCACTACAAGTCCTCGCTTGGCGACGTCGACGGCGTGTCCTTCGCCGTCTGGGCCCCGAACGCCCAGGCAGTGCGCGTCAAGGGCGACTTCAACGGCTGGGACGGCCGCGAACACTCCATGCGCTCCCTCGGTTCCACCGGTGTGTGGGAAGTCTTCATTCCCGGGGTTGTAGCAGGGGCGTGCTACAAATTTGAACTCAGGACCCGGCACGGATACTGGGTGGAAAAAGCGGACCCGCTGGCCTTCGGCACCGAAGTCCCGCCGCTGACGGCATCCCGGGTGGTGGAGCCCTCTTACGTCTTCAAGGATGCCGAGTGGATGCAGGCCCGCGCCGCCCGCGATCCGCACAACTCGGCCATGAGCGTCTACGAGGTCCACCTCGGTTCCTGGAAGGTGGGGCTGGGCTACCGCGAACTGGCCAAGGAACTCGTGGAATACGTCAAATGGCTCGGCTTCACCCACGTGGAGTTCATGCCTGTGGCCGAGCACCCCTTCGGCGGCTCGTGGGGCTACCAGGTCACCTCGTACTTCGCGCCGACCTCGCGCTTCGGGCACCCGGACGAATTCCGCCACCTCGTTGACGAACTCCACCAAGCCGGCATCGGCGTCCTCCTCGACTGGGTCCCGGCGCACTTTCCCAAGGACGAGTGGGCCCTGGCCCGGTTCGATGGCGAAGCACTGTACGAGCACGCCGATCCGAACCTGGGCGAACACCCGGACTGGGGAACGCTGATCTTCGACTTCGGCCGCAGGGAGGTGCGTAACTTCCTGGTGGCCAACGCCCTGTACTGGCTCGATGAGTTCCACATCGACGGGCTCCGCGTGGACGCCGTCGCCTCCATGCTCTACCTCGACTACTCCCGCGAAGAGGGTCAGTGGCAGCCAAACCGTTTTGGCGGCCGCGAAAACCTGGAAGCGATCTCATTCCTCCAGGAGGTCAACGCCACGGTCTACAAAACCCACCCCGGCGCGGTCATGATTGCCGAAGAATCCACCGCATTCCCGGGCGTCACGGCGCCCACGAGCGGCGGCGGCCTGGGCTTCGGCCTCAAATGGAACATGGGCTGGATGCACGACTCGCTCAAATACATGGCCGAGGACCCGTACAACCGCCGGTGGCACCACGGCACCATCACGTTCTCGATGGTCTACGCCTTCACGGAAAACTTCCTGCTGCCCATCAGCCACGATGAAGTTGTGCACGGCAAGGGCTCCATGCTGCGCAAAATGCCCGGTGACCGGTGGCAGCAGCTGGCAAACCTGCGCGCATTCCTGGGATATCAGTGGGCCCACCCGGGCAAGCAGCTGATCTTCATGGGCACCGAATTCGGCCAGGAAGCGGAGTGGTCGGAGCAGTACGGCCTGGACTGGTGGCTCGCGGACATCCCGGCACACAACGGCATGCAGCTCCTGACCAAGGACCTCAACGAGCTCTACCGTTCCACGCCGGCACTGTACGAGCGGGACAACCAGCCCGAAGGGTTCCAGTGGATCAATGGGGGAGACTCGGACCGCAATGTGCTGACGTTCATCCGCCGTGACGCCGACGGCAACCCGCTGGTCTGCGCCGTGAACTTCTCCGGCGGGCCGCACACGGACTACCTCCTCGGCGTCCCGGCCGCCGGCGAGTGGCAGGAAGTGCTCAACACCGACGCCGCCAGCTATGGCGGTTCCGGGGTGGAGAACACCGGAACCCTGACCGCGACGAAGGACGGCCTGGACGGACAGCCGGCCATGCTCACCGTCACCCTGCCTCCGCTAGGGGCCGCGTACTTCAAGCCGCTGGGCTAGGCGCAGCGCCCGGACAGCAGACCTGGCGCGCGTAGGGAAGTGTTTGCGAGAGGCCCGGAATCCCCGTGATTCCGGGCTTTTCTGCACCGTCTTCGGTGCCGCTTTGTCAGCCGGCCCAAGTGGTGGTAGAGTTTATTTCCGCGCTGCTCCCCGGAGTTGAACGGCCACCAAGACCCAGAAGCCTATGGCAAGAATGAGTCTGGATCGCCGATTTGACTAGGGTGAAGCGGCCGGGTAAGTTTGAAAAGTTGCTCCGGAGCGATCCTTGACTGTTTGTTGGTTGTGGTGGTGCCGGGTGTGTCTGTTGTTTGAGAACTCAATAGTGTGCCAAGTTTGTTGATACCAATTTATTGTATTGAATTGGTTGAATTTGCCGGGCCCGCCACCCCGTGGTGTGGTCTGGTGTTATTTGGCTGGTTTCAAATTTTGTGCAGCGTGTGCATCCCGTTTTCCCGGGGGCGCATGTTGTGTCTGTTTTACTTCAACGGAGAGTTTGATCCTGGCTCAGGATGAACG